>JASLJC010000004.1 GCA_030152585.1 Savagea sp.
TAGGATAAGTAGCGCATCAATTCTTTTCGTTTCAAAGGAGACAAATTTCTTTTATACAAAACAGTACGTGAACGTTTGATACTTTTTTCTTGGCAGTCAAAGTATATAGGGAAAACAAGGAGACGTGCGTTTTTTTATGCATACAATTCCGTACGGATTTGCGGACGCCAGCGGAATTGCGAGCTCTGAAAATCACCCAAGCAAGTTCCCGGGAAAAACTTGCTTGGGAAGTTGAAGAGCGAGCCCGCGGCAAGCATGCAAATCCGAAGGAATTGTGTAGAAACCCCAACAAATATTATAGAACCTTAAAAAAGAGGTTTGTAACGGCGCCAAAATGAAAGTAGTTGTCTCATTTTGCCCCCTCGATTATGAATTCGACGGTTGTGAAAATTTATTTCGAATCCAAATCGCAACACCGTTTAAAAGGAGTAAAAGAATGAGAAGTACGATAATCGTCGCTGCTGCAAGATTTGCATATTCCGCAGTGAGCGATGAATCGAGTGTCCAATAATAAATTTGCATCGGTAAAACAGTAAACTTATCGAAAATACTTCCAGGGTATGGAATGAGTAATGCTGGAATACCGATTGCAACAAGTGGTGCAGTTTCACCAATCGCACGCGATAAAGCGAGAATAGCACCCGTCATCATACTCGGTAAAGCGACGGGTAAAACGACTTGACGAATCGTTTGCCATTTCGTAGCGCCCATTCCAATCGATGCTTCAGGTAATGCATTCGGTACCGCACGTAATGCTTCTTGGCTTGCGACGATGACAATCGGTAAAATGAGTAGCGACATCGTCAGTCCCCCTGCTAAGACGATATTGCCTAAACTCATAAATCGAACGAACACCGTCAGTCCGAGTAATCCATAAACAATGGAAGGAACGCCTGCTAAATTGGCAATATTCGTTTGGATAAATTGCGCCAGTCTCCCTTTTGGCGCATACCACTCTAAATAAATCGCCGTTGCAATGCCGAGAAACATCGTCGTCGGTGCGACGACAACCATTAACCATAACGTACCGAGAATTGCTCCCATAATACCGGCCCGTTGAGGATCAGTTGATAAAGGGCTCGTTAAAAATGACCACGAAATGTATTGAAACCCTTCTGAAAAGACGCGATATAATAAAACCCCTAACATGAACAATGCAAACAACGTCGCACTCAAAAATAAAATACGTGCGAACGTATCCATCCGTTTTCGCCATTGCGAAGTCGATTGTTGAACGTCCATCAATATTCTTCCCTCCATTTTTTCGAAACGTAACGTGCGAAAATGTTCATAAGTAAAGTAAATACGAACAACGTCATAGCGACGGCATATAAACTATAATAAATCGTTGAACCAGCTGGTGCGTCTCCACCAGTTACTTCTACAATATATGCTGTCATCGTTTGCATCGACTGTGTGACATCGAATGTGAAGTTTTTCGTACTACCACTTGCAATCGTGACGATCATCGTCTCTCCAATCGCACGAGAAATACCGAGAATAAACGAAGCGATAATTCCGCTCATCGCTGCTGGGATGACGACTTTTCGTGTGACTTCAAATTTCGTGGAACCGACACCGAGTGCTCCGTCGCGCATCGCCTGTGGCACAGCACGCATCGCATCTTCAGATAACGAAGCAATCATCGGGATAATCATCACACCCATGACGAGTCCAGGACTTAAAATATTCGTCGCTTCTAAACTCGGAATCCACCGTTGAAGTAACGGAGTAATAAACGTAAAAGCGAAAAAACCGTAGACAATCGTCGGAATACCTGCAAGTAACTCAAGCATCGGCTTTAACACTTTACGAATACGTGGTTGAGCGTACTCACTTAAATAAACAGCAGCCATTAAGCCGATTGGAATAGCGACTGCCATTGCGATTAATGATGAAATGACTGTACCGAGAATAAGTGGTAAGACACCGAATTGTGGATTTTCACTCAACGGTTTCAGCACTGTACCTGTGAAAAATTCAACGAACGACACTTCTTTAAAAAAGTGAATCGTTTCGGAAAGTAATGTGAAAATAATACCAATTGTCGTTAAAATCGAAATCGAAGCAATGAAGAATAACCCTAGTGGAATCCATCGTTCCCATTTTTGTTGAAACGAAGGATTTTCATAATTTTGAGCGATACGTTCACGAATATTCATAAAGTAATCCTTTCTTTTACAAAAAAGGCGAGCGGCAGATGCGCTCACCTTTTCGTTTTATTTCAATTGTTCGAGCGCTTCAACATTCGCTTTTGCTTCTTCTTCAGGAATCGGTGCAAATCCTGCATCACTTGCGAACGTGTTGACATTGTTCATCACATATTGTGCAAAGTCGAGTACTTGTGCTTTTTCTTTCGCATGGTTGACGTTCAAATATGTGAAAACAGGTCGTGTAAAGTCTTGGTACGGTCCATCTTCTGAAATCGTTTCGAGTGAAGGTTCAACCGGGCCGTCTCCGAAATCGACATGAACCGCTTGAAGCTTATCTTTATTACTTTCATAGTAACCGAAACCGAAAAAGGCAATTCCGTTTTTATCATCAGAGACGAGTTTGACGAGTGTTGAATATTCTTGATTTAAATGTACGTGATCGGCTAAGTCTTGTTTATCTAACACATTTTCATAGAAAAATTCATACGTTCCATGGTTTTCGTTTGGACCCATCGGTGAGATTTCTTCATCTGGCCAAGCAGGATCTAAATCCGACCATTTTGTAACGCCGCTATCTGCTTTGAAAATCGCAATGAGTTGTTCAGGTGTTAATTCATTCGCCCAATCATTGTCTTTATGTGTAACGAACGTTAAGCCATCGAGTGCAACTTTTAATTCTTTCACTTCGATATCGAGCGCTTCTGCTTTTTCACGTTCTTCTTCTTTCATTTCACGTGAGGCATTGTTAAAGTCTGTACCGTCTTTTTCCAGAAACTTTTTAAAACCGGCACTCGTTCCAGCACGACTCACTTCGACGGAAACTTGATCATTTTCAGACATCATATATTCTTCTGCAATTCGTGACATCAGAGGGAAAACTGTACCCGAACCGTCAATGACGACTTCTCCTGTAATCGAAGACGTATCCTCTTTTCCTTTTCCATCTTGGTCGCCACTACATGCTGCGACGAAAAATACGATAGCTGCTAAACTAATACCGAGTAACCATTGATTCCATTTCACCTTTAACATCGTCCTTTCAGTCTATCTAATATGTAAGGCGGAAGACCACCTTCATATGTAACTATACGAACCGATTGTTAATCCAACATAGGAAATGTGTTAAGGGAATATAAAGACGTATTAAGTCTATGTAAAGGTATCGAAGTTGTCATCAAACAGACGATAAAAAAACGTTCTCTAGGGCAAGTAGAGAACGTTTTAGGGGTAGGTATTTAACCGAAACGACCGTGAATATAATCTGCTGTGAGGGCATCACTCGGATTGTGAAAGATCGTATTCGTTTCGTCGTATTCAATTAATTCACCGTTTAAGAAAAAGGCTGTGCGGTCTGAAATACGTGCAGCTTGTTGCATATTGTGCGTCACGATGACAATCGTCGTATCTTCTTTTAGTTGCTGGATAAGTTCTTCGATCTTTTTCGTTGAAACCGGATCGAGGGCAGAGGTTGGCTCATCCATTAACAAAACTTCGGGATTGACAGCGAGACTACGGGCCATACAGAGACGTTGTTGTTGTCCTCCTGATAGCCCGTATGCATGGTCGTCTAATCGATCATGCACTTCATCCCACAGTGCAGCTTTTTTTAAGCTATCTTCAACGACTTGGTCGAGTAATGCGCGATCGCGTATACCGTGAATTTTCGGTCCGAATGCGACATTTTCATAAATTGATTTCGGAAAAGGATTCGGCTTTTGGAATACCATCCCGACTTGTGCACGTAAATGTTCAACGGGCATACGTGCGTCTAAAATGTCTTGGCCACGAAACGTTAAGTTTCCTGAAATTTTTACATTACCAGCAAGCTCGACCATTCGGTTTAACGTTTTTAAATAAGTAGATTTCCCGCAACCAGACGGTCCGATAATCGCTGTCACTTCTTTTTCATGAATAGATAAATCAATATTTTTTAAAGCGTGTGTCGTATCGTACCAAACGTTTAAATTACTCGTTTCATAAATCGGTTTATGCCAATTTTCATTTTTCATAACGGTTAACGTTGGCTTCTTTTTCGGTTGTTCAATTGTAGTAGGGGTCAATGTCATTCCTCCTGTTCGTACTTCTACTATAAAAAAAGACTGTTGAGGACATATCAATTTCATGTAAACGTTTTGTAAAGAGCGTATTCACCGACGAAATAGGAGGGATATGATACACTAATCGGGAAGAAAGGAGCATTTCATGACAAATCATTGGCACGAAACGTTTCAAGATGAACGTTACATGTACGGCAAAACGCCGAATGTTTTTATAGAAGAAAAAGGACGACAGTTACCGAAAGGACGGATTCTCTGTATCGCAGAAGGAGAAGGTCGGAATGCGGTGTATCTTGCAAAACTTGGCTATGACGTGACGACGTGGGATTATGCGGAAAGCGGATTACGTAAAACGGAAAAGCTCGCAGCAGAAAACGGCGTAACGGTTCATACCGCATTGAAAGATTTAGCAACTGTCGATTGGTCGAAAGAAAAAGAGCAATGGGACGGTATCGTTCACGTATTTGGTCATTTTCCGAAGCGACTTCAACATCGAACGTTCGAAGGGATTCGTCACGCCTTAAAAAAAGGCGGCGTCTATTTAAGTGAACTTTATACAGAAGATCAATTGTCGTATCGGACAGGTGGACCAGGCAAAGTCGAAATGTTATACGATCCGATCGATATTTTAAAACATTTTAAAGGCGACTTTTTCCAACATTTTTATATCGGAGAAGTCGAACGACAAGAAGGGGTCTTACACGATGGCATCTCGCATGTCGTACAGACAATGGTGAAAAAAAGATGAATGGTCAACAACGTCAAAATATACGACCGGGTATGCGCGTGTCGATCGTATTAAAAAAAGATCAACGAACAGGTACGTTAACAGAAGGAATTGTCGCACGTTTATTAACGAATAGTGCGTTTCATCCACACGGTATTAAAGTGAAATTAGAAGACGGACAAGTCGGACGTGTTAAACAAATTCACACGACGTAAAGAAAACGGACGGTATGCAATGTATCGTTCGTTTTTTCTGTTATATAAAAAGATGTTGTGTTATATATCAGTTTTCTGTATAATGAGAAAGTATAAAATTGAAAGCGTTTGCAAAAGGGGAGAAAACGATGATCACATTTTTAGGGAGTATTGTACTTTTAATAATTGGTTATTTTACATATGGAAAATACGTTGAAAAAACGTTCGGTATAAAAAAACGTCCGACACCGGCTTACACAAATGCAGACGGTGTTGATTACGTGCCGATGGATTCGAATCGAAATTCACTCATTCAATTGTTAAACATTGCAGGAGTTGGACCGATTTTCGGACCGATTATGGGGGCTTTGTACGGACCAGTAGCGTTCGTCTGGATCGTGCTCGGTGCTATTTTTGCCGGTGGGGTGCACGACTATTTAACAGGTATGATTTCCATTCGGAATCGCGGTGCGCATTTACCAGAACTTGCGGGGAAATTTTTAGGGAAAATTATGAAACACGTCGTCAACATTTTTTCACTTTTATTACTCGTACTCGTCGGAACGGTTTTCGTGACAGCGCCGACAGACTTATTACACGGACTATTTAATGAAACGATTAGTTGGTGGGTTATTTTAGTCGTCATTTTCGCTTATTATATTTTAGCGACATTAATGCCGATTGATAAAATTATCGGTCGTTTTTATCCATTTTTCGGATTGTTACTTTTGTTAAGTGCACTCGGAATTGGAATTGCACTCGTCGTCAAAGGAGCGCCGATTCCAGAATTAACATTTACAAATATGCATCCGGATGGATTGCCGATTTTCCCACTACTCTTTTTAACGATTACGTGTGGGGCGTTATCGGGCTTTCACGCGACACAATCTCCTATCATTTCACGTACGACGCAATCTGAAGAAGAAGGACGTAAAATCTTTTACGGAATGATGATTGCAGAAGCGATCATTGCGATGATTTGGGCAGCGGCAGCGATGAGTCTTTTCTACGGAGAAGATTTAAGTGCGATGCTCGCAGCAGGAGGTCCAGCACTCGTTGTCAGTGAAATTGCAACGACGATGCTCGGCGCAGTTGGTGGAACGATTGCCATTTTAGGCGTCATTATTCTTCCGATTACATCAGGCGATACAGCTTTCCGTAGTGCGCGTATGATCATTGCCGATTATTTCAATATCGCACAACAAAAGCTCGGCAACCGTTTATGGATCGCATTACCGATGTTTATCATTTCGATTGCTTTAACACAGATGGACTTCCAAATTTTATGGCGGTACTTCTCATGGGCGAACCAATCGACCGCTGTCATAGCGTTATTTGTCGGCGCGATGTACTTGTTTGTCAGTCGCAAAAATTACTGGATCGCTCTCATACCGGGTGTCTTCATGTTAATGGCGACGACGACTTACATTTTAAATGCAGATATCGGATTTAAAATGTCGATGAACAGTTCATACATTGGTGCTACAATCGTCACGATTGGATTAACGATCTTATTTTTCATCGCTGCTAAAAAAGCGAGAGAACGTGGTATTCCATTAGAAGAAACGCTTTCAGATGGAACGCATTTGAATCTATAAAGAAAACCGAGTCGTCTTTACTTACGGGACGACTCGGTTTTTTCGTATAATTTGAATGAGATTCTTTTTTTGAGGCAATGATCAAAAAATTATTCATACGTTACGGCAGTACCTGCTGCTACACACATTAACATACCGTCACGTAATGTTTCAAAATCTAAATCGATGCCGACGACTGCATTTGCACCGAGTCGTGCTGCTTCTTCTTCCATTTCGCGTAAAGCGACTTCTCGTGCATCTTGTAATTTTGACTCGTAAGAACCACTACGTCCCCCGAATACATCTGTAAAACTTGCAAAGACGTCACGTACGACGTTTGCTCCCATAATTGTTTCGCCTGCTACAATACCGTGATAACGTGTAATCGTTCGACCTTCAATAGTCGGTGTTGTCGTTAAAATCATGATAATCCTCTCCTTTATATGATAGCTATACGTTTTTTTAATGAAAAAAGTTTCAAAATTAAAAAAATATATAAAAACTATTGACAATGAGAATCGTTATCAGTATTATAAAGGTAGACGATGAATGATAACAATTCTCAATGAAAGGGGGAATGTGATCGAACGGTTCAATCGAAGATGCAAACTGTTGACATTTTACCGGAACTTATCCGTAAAAATAGCCAAAATTGTTCCATCAGTATTACTTGAATAACACCCTCACTTTCCAAAGAAATGTACGAATGTACAATGTGCCCACAATAGAACCGACGACTCTTAGCCATAGAAGAGTTGTCGGTTTTCGTTTTTTCATACGTTCTGCGATGCAGCCTCTATCGAATCAATGTATAATGAAGAAAGATTCAGTTTTTAAAATCGAGGAGGTAATTTCATGGCAAAGTGGCAAGACTTAGTATTAGAACTATCGGAAAGTAAAACAATGCATGAAAAAACGCGTAATACTGAGCCGACACTCGGTGCGCAAACGATTATTGCTGGTACGACACGAGATGAAATGATTTTGAAAGCAAAACGAATGAATGAACGAGGCGAACGGGTGGCGGTCGCTTATTTAGGAGAATTTGTCCATAGCCGTCGTCTCGCACGAACGGCGACGGAAGAATGGTTACGTGTCATTGATGATCTCGTCTTACACGACATTGACGGATACATTTCTATTAAACTATCACAACTCGGTCTCGATATTGAAGAAGCATTTTGTTACGGGAACGTCGAAGCAATCGTCCAAAAAGCAGCGAAACATAACATTTACGTCAGTTTCGATATGGAAGATTACACTCGTCTCCAAGGTACGTATGATATTTACGACATGTTAAAAGAAAAATATAATAATTTATCTGCAGAAGTACAAGCGCATCTTTATCGATCAGAAGACGACATCGTGCGATATGATAACGTTCCATTACGTATCGTCAAAGGCTCGTTTGATGAACGCATTGCCGTAGCATTTCAAACAGAAGAAGAAATCATTGAACAATTCCAACGACTCGTTGAACACCGTTTGCAAAACGGTCAATATACAATTATCGCAGCACAAGACCGTGAAATCGTCGACTTTGTCAAACAGTATGTCGCCGAACATCATATTGACAAATCGACGTTTGAATTTCAATTTTTATTCGGCTTAAACGAACAATTACGCGACCATTTACGAAGCCAAGGATATCGTACGTCTGTATTTATACCGTACGGAGAAGATTGGTACGCTTATTACATGCGTCGCCTTGCTGAACATCCAGAACATTTAAAACTCGTTCAGCGTGAAGTCGTTAACAAAAAAACAATCACCATTGCAAGTGTCATTGCGGGGGCATTTGCGCTCGGACTTTGGCTCGGTCGTCGAAAATAAGACGTCTGAACACGTAAAGTAAACATGAAACAAGAATAAAACCTAGTATCTTTTCACGTGTAGGTGAATCGATACTAGGTTTTCGTTCTGTTCTTTTGGTACTATATGTAGGGACATCTACACAATTCCGTAGGCGTCTACAAAATCAAATGAGGAGAGATGATATTTGAAGTTCCGTGCGAAAAAAGACTTAACGTATCGAGTGATAGTAGGGGGATCGGTATTGTTGTTTTTAGGACTATCCATTGGATTGTTTTTTCCGATTTACGATGAGGCAGGACTCGCTGCAAGCTTAACTTTTTCTTTAGTCTGCGGCATTTTCGCATTCGGCATTTTATGGTTTTGGTACCGAACATTTTACGTTATGACTGATGAAGAATTAATTATTTCTGTCGGTCCATTTAAACGGCATATTGAACTCGAAACGATTCGAAAAATCGAAAAAACGAAAACACCAATAGCTTCCGCTGCTCTTTCCAAAGAACGTTATTTCTTATACTATGGCGTATACGACTTTACAATGATCGCTCCAGAAAACATAGACGAATTTGTGAAAGCGATCAATGAACGAAGGGATGAACCGATTGAGCTATCTAGTCATTGCAAATTTGTTAATGAATCTACTTGATTCCGCAAAACGACAAAAAACCACTCCGTTAAAAAACGGAGTGGCCGGGTAGTATTTTTATTAGTTTAAGTAATCGTCACTTACCATATCTTCTTCTACGTTACGTTCCTTTTGGTGTAAAACGTACATAAATGGTACTAAAATGGCAAATGCGAAAATCGGTTCATCTTGTTCAATCGAATTACTAAAATGATAAAGCGTACGTTTTTTATCACGTGACGCGCGAATCGTCGCAACGAGTTGTTCATTACGTTCGATTTCTAATTCATCTTCCCAGTTAATCTCGACAGAAATATGGTCTTCGTTAATCGTTCCTTCAATACGGAATTGAAACGATTGTTCGCCAACATTGTCTTCGAAGAAATAACGGACCCCTTGGTACTCAAAAATGTACGTCGTCGCCCAAAGACTATGCAAACTATCTTTCATTACCCCAATCGTTGCATCGATCCCGTTTGACTTCACACGATAGCGAAAAGCAGTCTGCTCTTCAAAAGTATCTAACGTGCTTCGTTTGACGATTCCTACTTCTTCATCTTTCCTGTTTAATAATGAATATTGATTCGTTGCTTCAAGCGGATGCTTGATGACAAACTTCTTCATTATACATCACCCCTTTACCCTATTTCTATTATACCAATATTTGAAGGAGAAGAAACACTATTTTCATTACATTTGTGTAAAAGTAAGAAAAATAGTTTACAAAATGTAACCGCTTACTCTATGAAACATAAAAAGAATTTGCTGAAAATGTAAAAAAATATAAAAAAAGTTGTGAAATGAAGTTGATAAACATTATCAGTCGTGATATATTGTATGTAATGATAATCATAATCAATAAGAAACGTTCATGAATAAATGAAAAAAAGCGAATGGAGGAATGAACATGTTACGTATAATTGGAATGGCTGTCGTCACAGGTCTTGTGTTAAGCATTATTTTAGGCGTTGTTACAGGTTCCATCGGAGTACAAGGATTCATCGCAGGAGGGATAGCGATTGCACTTATTGCAGTTCCAACAGCTATCGCATTTTTCGTAGAAGTAAAAAATGGACGAGTTCCTCAACATATTTAATATTATGATCTGTCCAACAGATCTCATCCACATAAAAAGCGTACCGGATATGCCGGTACGCTTTTTTCGTGCACAAATATTAACCGAGTAATCGAGAAAGTAACGTTCGAGCGAGTGTGGCGTCGTCTGTCCCGTGAATTAAAATTCGCCCATCTTGAAAGAAAACGAAACGATATGGTGAAATCGTTGCGGAAATGACATAGTCGTTGTGGATAAGTTTTTCTGTTTCTCGTCGCAACGTTGCCGCAATTGTGGATAAATCAAATTGGCGATCGTGAGGCCAAACGAGCTGAACGGTTTGTTGGCCGCAAAGGGTATGAGCTTTCATTTCTCCTTTTCCGTTTAAGTACGGATATTGTTTCCGTTGACACGTCGGACAATCGTCTTTTTTTAAAGACGTGACGCGAATACGGGATTGCGTATCGTTCCATAAGTCGAATGATTGTAAATGTGGAAGGTTCGATACTCCGCGTACGTATTGCAGTACTTGTGTCACTTGACGTGCTGCGACGGTAATCGTCGTCGGACTAATGACCCCTTCGCTATCACACGTGCCAGTCGTTGCGGGTAAAATGTCGATTAAGCAATGTAAACACGGCTCATTTCGGTCGATCCCAATCGGATACGTAATCCCGTAACTACCGGTTCCCGCACCCATAAAAAATGGGATATTATATTTCCAAGCGACGTCATTAATGAGTAGACGCGTTTCAATATTGTCCGTTGCATCGAGGACGACATCTGCATGTTGAAGAAGTGTTTCAACATTTTGTGGTGTCACATCGACGACTTTTGCATGAATAACAACATCTCGGTTAATGCGAGAGAGTCGTTTTTTAGCGGCGATTGCTTTTGGTAATTGTTCAGCGACGTCTCGTTCGTCGTACAATTGTTGACGATGAAGATTAGATAGCTCAATGACATCTCGATCGAGTAACGTAATCGTACCGATTCCTGCCCGAACGAGCATTTCGCTCGAAGCAGAACCGAGTGCACCAGCACCAACGACGACAGCGTGCGTCTGAGTGAGCGCACGCTGTCCTTTTTCTCCAAACGGTGTAAACCGCATTTGTCGTTCATAACGATGCATTATCGAATAAGTCCTTCTGTCGGGCTACTTGCGACGGCATAATCTTTCATCGGAATACGCCCTGCTTCATAGCCGAGTCGCCCTGCTTCAATCGCTAACTTCATCGCCTGTGCCATTTTAACGGGATCATGTGCACCAGATACCGCTGTATTTAAAAGAACGCCATCTGCGCCAAGTTCCATCGCATAAGCTGCGTCTTTCGGAGAGCCGATGCCTGCATCGATAATCACCGGAACGTTCGATTGTTCAATAATGAATTGTAAATTCATCGGGTTTAAAATACCGCGACCGGAACCGATAGGCGATGCACCTGGCATAATAGCATGTGCGCCCATTTCTTCTAGACGACGTGCTAATACGACGTCATCGGACGTATAAGGTAACACGATAAACCCTTCTTCTAATAACATTTCAGTAGCACGTAACGTTTCGACCGGATCAGGTAAAAGTGAACGATCATCTCCGATAATTTCAACTTTTACCATATCACAAAGACCAGACGCTTTTGCTAATTTAGCAGTACGAACGGCTTCTTCAGCAGTTTTTGCGCCGGCTGTGTTCGGAAGTAATGTAAATTTCGACGTGTCGAGTTGTTCTAAAAAGTTTGGTTGATCCGGATTGAAGATGTCCATACGACGAACAGCGAACGTTAAAATTTCGGCTTCTGATACGTCGACCGCTTCTTTTTGGATGTCAAAGTTCGGATATTTTCCTGTTCCTAATAAAAGTCGTGATTGAAACGTTTTGTCTGCAATTTTTAACATTGTATTAGCCTCCTCCAACAAAGTGGATAATTTCGATTTTGTCTCGATCGGCAATCGGCGTATCATATTCGTCTTTTTGCAAAATATTTAAATTGTGCTCAACGACTAAAATACGTTCCGATAAACCGAGATGATGCAAAAGATCTGAAATTGTCTCAACGCCTGCGGGTACGTCATAAGATTGACCATTAAGTTCAACGTTCATCGATTCGCATCC
Source organism: Savagea sp. (assembly GCA_030152585.1). Classification (GTDB taxonomy): domain Bacteria; phylum Bacillota; class Bacilli; order Bacillales_A; family Planococcaceae; genus Savagea. Next base: position 12,316 of record JASLJC010000004.1, read on the forward strand.
TTTCTTTAAAAAAATAAAGTCTTTTTCATGATGGCAACAAATATCTGACATAATCCATTCACAATCAAACGTCGGTTGTCGTACCGTTCATCAGTTGATGATGAAATTGTTGCGCTACTTCTCGTGGTGTCGACGTTTGAAAGAAAGGAGATAAAACGGCGATGCCGTCGACTTGTATTTGTCGCATTTCATCGATTTGTTCTAATCGAATACCACCGATTGCAACGACCGGAATGTCAACACATTGCACGATGCGACGTAATTCATCCGTTCCTCGCGGCGGTAAACCTTTTTTTGAAGGCGTCGTATAAACGTGCCCATACAACAAATAATCGGCTCCTTCGCGTTCTGCTTCGAGTGCTTCTTCATAAGAATGGACAGAACGTCCGATTCGAATAGAAGGATATGCTCGTTTCGCTAAATGAACCGGAATGCTATAGCCCGGTAATTGAACACTGGGAAACTTCATAATGTGCGCAACGTCTAGTCGATCGTGAACGATACATTTTTCTTTCGGGATGCCGTCTCGTTCAAGTAAGGAAAAAAGAATAAACCATTGTTGAATCGTTTTCGATTTTTCACGTAAGATGATAAAATCGACGAATGGTTCAATCGCTTGAATGTAAGACGCTAACGTATGTACATCGTACGTATCGTTCGTGACAGCAAACAGTTTCATCCGAATTCTCCTTTACATTTAGGCAATAAAAAAACATTTCCTCATGAATGAGAAAATGCAGAAAAATGCGTACGAACGTACACAAAAAATATCCACATTCCCTCCGCAGGTGCGAGCCTGTTCAGGTAATAAGGGTATCGGAGTTTACTCCTCTCTCAGTCCTTCAATAAGGATTCCCCTAATGGTTTGAAGATTGTTTATCTTTGATGCACAATTAGTATACCATGAAAGAAGGAAGAATGAAAAAGTCTCAATAAAAAAGAAAGTGGTGAAGATGATGAGATGGAAAGTAACGTTACTTACTGTACTCTTCTTTTGGATGATACCGGTCGTTTCGTTCGCTCAAGCGTATGAAGCAGATGCGTCTATGCTTCATTTACAAACGACAGAAAAAGGAGAGCTGAACGTACGTGAACATATTACGTATACATCAAAAGAAGCGGTTGACGGTGTGTTATGGGGATACCCTCAAATCGAAGATGCAGCTTTTCAACAAGTGAAAGCATTCGTCGGCAAAAAAGAAGTGCCGATGAAAGTGAGAAAAGATGACCCGTCGTTATTTTATATCGAAGTGCCGATGAAAGAAGGCCAAACGGAAATTGTAGAAGTGACGTATCAACTCGACGGTTATTTGACGAAGTACGAAGACGGTACACTCGTCCGCTTGCCGTTTACGCCGAAAGAACATACTGTCTTTCAATCGAATTCAGTGGCAGTGAAAGTGATTCCACCGAAAGAAACGTCATGGCCGAAAGTGTACGGTAGCGGCGTAGCAGCCAATATAGGTGAAGTAGATAAAGTAGGAACGGTGACGTATCAACTCGGACGTCTCGCTCCGACGACAACAGGTGTCGTTGAAGTCGTCTACGACAATGATTTATTTCCTTTAATGAAAACGACAACTGAAACGATTTTACCTGCACTTGAAAAAATAGTAGAAACAGAGCGCGAACAAGAAGCACAATATGAAGCGAACCGAAAAAAATGGAAAACAGCCAGTTATATCGGATTACCGATCGGGTTAGCACTTTTACTCTTTTTAATGCGTCAATCCGAACGAAGATCATTTCGTCTTCGTGCTTCACTTGCGCGTGAAATCGAACGAGAAGATTTTCACATTCCCGATGAAACGATGAGCTTACCCGCAACGATTTATTATTTAAATGGCCGCCGTCTCACAGAGCGTTTTTTGACAGTTAGTTTCCTCCAGTTGTATCGCCGAGGGTTAATCGTTTCAACAGAAGACGGTTTTTATATGCAGCCGAATAGTACGACGACACGATTTGAGCGAGCACTTCTCGATTATTTATTTGCAGGAAAGCAAGACGATGAAACGATGACATTACAAGATGTCGCTCGTCGTCTTCAAATCGAACGAGAAGAGCGACACGTCCGTTCTTTACTTGCGTCTATGATTGCCGCATTAGAAGAAGAGGAAATGTATGCCCAATTCGCTTCGCCGAACAAAATGATGCGTCGCCTACTTGGCGGGTTGAGTATCGTTTCATTACTCGGTATGTTTTTCTTATTTTCTCATTCTCTCTTCTTGTTATCGTTACTTGCACTTTTACTCGGTGCAATTAGCGGTGCGCTCGCTCTATTTTATATGCCGCGCAATGAACAAGGGGAACGTTTCTTTACAGAGTGGATGATTTTATCACGTTACGACGTATCGCAATTACAAAACGAATCGCGATGGAGTACATTACCTGAACGTGATCGACTGCGTGCGTTACTTTTCTTATACGGGATGTCAGAAGAAAAGGGATGTACGGAAGGAGAGCTGGAAGAGACGATAAATACGTACATTCCATTACCTGTTTCAGAAGTTCATACGTATTGGACGGAAGGTTTGTACGAAATCGCTCAAAAAATGACGAAAAAAAAGCGTGATTGAACGTGAATCCGAACGAATAGTATAGTATACTCAACCTATGAAGATAAAAGAAATGAGGAACAGTCATGAAACTATTGTATAAAGGGAAGACGAAAGACGTATATGAGGGAGCGAACGATACGGTCGTTCTTCAATTTAAAGATGACGTAACAGGAGAAGATGGTGTCTTTGATCCAGGTGCAAATACAGTCGGTTTAACGATTGATGGAATGGGACAATCGGGTCTCCGCATGACGACATTTTTCTTTGAAAAACTAGAAGCACTCGGCATCCCGACCCATTTCGTCGCAGCGGATTTAAACGCCGCACAAATGACCGTGAAAAAAGCGACGATGTTTGGTGAAGGGTTAGAAGTGATTTGTCGTTACCGTGCAGTCGGAAGCTTCTACCGCCGTTATGGGAAGTATTGTGAAGAAGGAGACGTATTAGATCGTTTCGTAGAAGTGACGTTAAAAGATGACGATCGAAACGACCCACCCATTTCAAAAGACGCACTCGTTCAACTCAATATTTTAACGAGCGATGAATATGACGTCCTTCACGATTTAACTCAAAAAATTGCAGATGTCGTCAAAGACGAACTCGCTCAAAAAGGGTTCGAGTTGTACGATATGAAATTAGAGTTCGGACGTGACCGAGACGGCCGTTTAATGTTAATTGACGAAATATCTGGCGGAAACATGCGTGTATACGAAGGAGATACGTACGTAGAACCGTTGACGTTAGAACGCCGCTTATTACAATAAAAGAAAAAACAAAAGCGATGGAGACGATTAGTTACGTCTTCATCGCTTATTTTTCGACGAAATTTTCAGTGAAGTACGGCGCCCCTTCTTCATCAAAGGCGACCCCTACTGCAAGATGGGTATATTGAGGTAATAGTAAGTTGACACGATGATCCCACGAGTTAAAGAGACCTTCATGTGCAAAAATACTACTAAACTGTCCGTATGCTAAATTTTCGCCCGCTCGTTTATATCGAATGCGATCTGTAGCCATTCGATCGAACGGTGAAACTCCTTCTGGTGAATTGTGACTAAAATAGTGCCGTCTCGCCATATCTTGACTATGTTTTCGAGCGGTATAGACGAGCGCTTCATGTAGTGCTAACGGGCGTACGCCTTCTCGAACACGTATTGCATTCGTTAACTCGAACAATGTTTCTTCATACCCATTACGTAACGATTTAGAAGGTTTTCCGTATAAACTGTCTTTTCGTTTTTCAAACTCGCGATCGACGAGTAAAAGAGCAGTTAAATGATCGTTTTGATGGATGTCGTAAAATGCATACGCATACGTCCGTCGTAATTCAAATACGTCGACCCATGCATTTTCAGGTAAAATAAATCGCGTATTCCCTTTCACCATTTCTTTTAACGGTACAGGCAACACACGTCGAATATCTGGACGTAAACTATAAAGATGGACACCTGTAGCAGAAGTAATTAAATCATTATTCGTATAAAGTGCACGGACGATATCATGTTCGTCATAAGCAACGAGGAAAAAATTATAATAGTTTGTATGATAGGCGTGCCACTTCGTCCCGTAGTCATTGTCCATCGTTCGAATAGGTGCGCCATGCTTTTCATGAACCATCTGTTTTGACATACCGATTTCAATTGATGCGATGGCAAATTGTCGGTACAGTGGATCATTTTTTTCGATACGAGGTGCTACATTTTCTTCATCTACTCGCTGTGCATTATGTTCATCAAGCCATTCTCTATATTTTTTGAACGTTTCTTTCGGCGCAATTTTTTCGACCTGCTCATCGATCGGATCAAGCCAGCCAAGTGGTATGTAAGGAGAAACGAAATCAGCCCAAAAAGGACGTGTCATATATAAAAGAGCGAGTACTAAAAGAAAAGTAAAGAGACGTTTCACCGCGTCACCTCCTTTGTACTAAAGTATACTTGAAAATGAATAAAATATACAATGAACATATGAAAAAATGGATACAATCATTGAAAAAAAGAGCAATCGAACGAATCATCGTGGTAAGTTGTTCGATTATGCGTATAATAAAAGAAAGGAAAGGAGTCGATACGTATGACGTTTGGAACCGGCTCGACACCACCAGAGTTTTTTGCAATTGCAATAGCAGTTCTCCTTTTTCTCGTCGGATTCATTTGGTGGAAAACGAGAGATTAGAAAGTAGGAAAAATATGTTAACCTTTGAACAAAAATTAGCGATTATTGAACAACAATTTCCAGAATTAGAGCGTGCAGATGTTTCGATGGGACGCGTCAACTTCCATTGTCCAGAAAGTTTATACGACAAAACGATCGTCGTTCAACATTTACATCCAAAAAACGGCAATGCCTTCGTCTATGTTGAAGGATTACCGCAATACGAAGCTGACAAACGTGGACTCGTCAATGTTAAAGACGTTTCAGAAGAAGCTTTTGTCCAAGCGATTCGCGATAGTATCGAACTATTGACAGTTCCTCCTGTTCAAGTGAAAGAACAATGGACGAATGAACGAGGCGAAACGATGATTTTAGCAGAAGAAAACGAATTTTGGGCACTTTATTATGGTGATCATATGGAAGACAATTTCGGCGACTATACAGAAGCAGCAGATTATTTATTAGAAGAAGGCTTTGAATTTTCACACGTTTTAGAAGAAGACGAATAAAAAGCATCATGAACGAAAAAGAGGTTGCCCATGGCGACCTCTTTTTTTATCTTTATGTTCCAGGCGGACCGACGATGACATCGAAATATTGAAAAATCCACTGTATCACATACGTGAAGAAAAAAGTACCAGCGAGTAAAAGTCCGATAATGATCGTATTCCATCGGCGGTACATCATTAATACGGCGACATACTCTCTTAAAAAAGCATTTGGCACATAGTACCAAGCCGTTTTGGCGCCGATTCCTTGTGCGTTGAAACGAGTCATGCGTGCAAACAAACTTGCGCGGAATAAATGATAATTGTTCGTTGAAAATAGTGCGCGATAAGACGAATCGCCGAAATGCCGTTCAATTAAACGTTTGGAAAAAAGCATATTTTCATACGTCGTCGTCGACTCTTTTTCTACTAATGTATGTTCTTTTGGAATACCGATGGATAAAGCATACTTTTGCATCGCTTCTGCTTCTGAAATCCATTCATCTGGTCCTTGTCCACCTGAAAATACGAGAATCGGCGGCCGCCCTGTTTTTTTCTTCTGTTGGTCATAAAACTGTACCGCTCGATAAATCCGACTACGAAGTAACGGCGGAACGAAATAGCCATCGATTAATCCACTGCCGAGTACGACGACGTAATCTTTATTGTATCGTGGACGGTAAAGTAAATAGAGAACGGAAGAAACGACGAAAATGAAAAAAATAAAACCTAAATAAGCCGCAATGATATAAACGGCACTCGTAAAGAAAGCCGCAAACGTTGTAGAAATTTTATATAACGGTAAAAAAGGCAAAATGACGAGAAATAATAACCCTACTCCAAGAAGTAACGTTAAATAATTGGAAAAACGTGCGCCTTCTCGTCGAATTAAAATTCGCGCATTCGATAAAGAACCGATAATTAAAATAAAAATACCGAACACGGCAAAAAATAAAAAGATCACAAATAAAAGAATAAAAAGAATTAAAAAAGTTTGGACTTCATAAACGACTCCAAAATACAACATCGCAGGAACAGTCGCTACGACTGCTAAAAAAAATAAAAAGCCGTTCGATACTTTACGGCGATCGTGTATGTAGGAAATGAAAAACAAAAGCCAAAAGAAAAGAACGACACTCATAACGAAAATATCTAATCCGTTCATTTGAAAAAATCACCCTTTCTAGAATCGTCGTAAGATGAGTGTAACACGTTTAAACGGTTTTATTTTAAAATACGGAACGATTTTAACTATTCCGTAACGCCAATCAAATGTGCTCGAATGAAAAGTATTGAAAAGAAAAAAGCATAAAAAAAAGAAGCTGCCCGGAAGGACAACTTCTTTCTTTTAATTATAAAGTCTCAACGTTTGTTGCTTGGAGACCACGTGGGCCTTCTTCAATTTCGAATGAGACAGCTTGTCCGTCTTCAAGTGTTTTGAACCCGTCGCCTTGGATAGCTGAGAAGTGTACGAATACATCGTCTCCGTCTTCGCGCTCGATGAATCCGAAACCTTTTTCTGAACTAAACCATTTAACTGTACCTTGTTGCATGTTGTTTTCCTCCTCAGTATAGTGGTTCGTCTAATGTGACGCCCTATACCTAAATGTTACTATCCTTGCTCAACGCTTGAAGTCGTCAAGTATGACTCGATTCGTTCTTAATCGAACAAAAATAATGTCTAATAAGCATAACAGACGTTTCCAAATAAAACAAGTGAATTCGCCTTAAAGAAAAATGATTCGAATAACTTGATAGATTAAACCGGCAAAAAGAGCAGAAATCGGCAACGTAATAATCCACGTCCAAACGATTCGTTGCGCGACACCCCAGTTTACACCTTTCACACGTTGAGCAGCTCCGACTCCCATAATAGAAGACGAAATGACGTGTGTCGTACTGACCGGTAAATGAAGTAAAGTCGCACCAAAAATAATCATCGCAGAGTTTAAATCAGCAGCTGCGCCGTTGACTGGACGAATTTTCATAATTTTACCGCCGACTGTTTTAATAATTTTATATCCACCAATTGCCGTACCAAGACCCATCGCCGTTGCAGCCGCGATACGTACCCAAAGTTGGATATCATCACCGGTTTGCAAATTCGCTGCAATTAAGGCCATCGTAATAATTCCCATCGCTTTTTGCGCATCGTTCGTTCCGTGTGTGAACGCTTGAAGTGCTGCCGTTCCGACTTGCATGTAACGCATACGACGGTTCGCTTTAAATAAGTTAAAGTTTTTCATTAATACTTTAAATAACGACATCATAATAAAACCACCGACGAGTGCAATGACAGGTGATAATAAAAGAGCTTCGATAATTTTAATGAAACCGCTATAGTTTAAAATACCGAGTCCCGCTGCGGAAATCGCAGCACCTGCAATCGAACCGATTAGCGCGTGAGAAGAACTAGACGGGATACCGTAATACCACGTAATTAAGTTCCAAGCAATCGCTGATAATAAGGCAGCTAAAATGACGACCGATCCGTTTTCTAAAACGAACGGATCGACAATCCCTTTCGAAATCGTTTGGGCAACACCTGTGAAAGTTAATGCTCCGACAAAGTTCATAATCGCGGCCATAAAAATCGCTGTGCGCGGCTTTAATGCACGAGTAGATACACTTGTTGCAATCGCGTTCGCTGTATCGTGAAACCCGTTAATAAAGTCAAAAATGAGCGCAAAGGCGACGACCATAATCGTCAGAAGTAATACTGTATTCATAGGACTCTCCTTATGCGTTTCTCATAATAATCGATTCAATCGTATTGGCAACGTCTTGACAATAGTCTGCAATTTCTTCGAGTTGCTCGTACATTTCTTTCGATTGGATAATTAAAATAGGATCTGTTTCGTTAATGAACAATTGTTTAATTGACGTACGGAATACTTCATCACAAATTCGTTCGTATTCTTTAACTTGCACAGCGTGTGAACGCATCTCCACTAGCTTTTTACGAGATAATAACTCCATCGCTTCGACGATTTCATCTGTACTTTTCATAATGTTTTCCATAAATTGATTAACATATGTATCGCGTTGAGTGAAAGAAAACATTTCCATATAAGCGGCAAGTTGTTCGATTCCATCTAAAATATCGTCCATTTTAATCGCAAGTTGTAAAATATCTTCTCGTTCAATCGGTGTCATGAACGACTTATTTAAACGTGCGGTTACTTCGTGAACGAGGTCGTCACCGTGTGTTTCCATATTTTTCAAATGAACGCTCGCTTCTTTTAACTGGGCGAGCGAATCAATACTTACATCATTTGCGTAATGTGCAGCGTCTTGAACGTTACGTGCAATCGCGAGTAAAGAACTAAAAAATGGATCAGTTTTACGTTTTTTAAACATTGTTGAGCCTCCATCTCTAAATTGGCAAAATGCCATCTCTTCTATAATACCAAAATTCAAAACGACCGCATAGGATAGATATGCAAAAAAGAACGGAATCGTGAAAAAATAATGAATTTTTTGTCGCAAATGGAAAAAAGGAACGAGACGTATCGCTCGTTCCTTTCATTTTAAAGTGTGTCGTCTGTGCGGAATTGTTGTACGAGATCATTCAATTCATCTGCCATTAAAGTTAAATGTTCAATAGCGCTTGAAATTTCATGAATCGATGCATATTGCTCTTCTGAAGCTGCAGCGACTTGATGTGTAAACTGTGTCGAGCGTTCAGCGAGTTGCTCCGATTCATTCGTCGCGTCGATTAACGTACGTGTATTGTCGTTCGTTGCACGTAAAGTGCTCGTTGCATTTTCAAGACGTGCTGTCACTTGTTCAATCGCTTCGAAAATTTGTTCAAACGCACTTTTCGCCTCGTCATTTAATTGTAAGCTTTTTTGAACGATTAAATGACTTTCGTGAGAAGACGTCACCGTTTGTTCAACTTGACGTTGAATATCTAAAATTTGTGTATACACTTCGCTACCGGCTTTATTCGACTCTTCTGCTAACTTGCGGACTTCTTGTGCGACGACAGAGAACCCTTGACCGTGTTCACCAGCACGTGCTGCTTCAATCGATGCATTTAAAGCGAGTAAATTCGTCTGTTCGGCAATCTCTGTAATCATTTCTGTAATGCGTCCGACTTCACGTGATCGTTTTTCAAGTAACGAAATACTTTGTTCGGTTTCGATACTCGATTGTTGGAGTCGCTCCATCTGTTCGGCTGATTGTAAAACGACGTCGCGTCCTTTTTGAGCTAATGTCGTCGTTTCTACCGAATTTTGTGCGACTTGTTCGATACTATCAGTAACACGATGAATTTCTTCTACTAAATGTTCGGTCACTTCAGAGACGTGTTCATTTTGGACTTTTTGTTGTTCTGAAACGTCCGTTACATCTTGCATTGCGCGTGCAATCTCTTCAATTGCTTCAGTCGTATTTTCACTATTGGCGTGTAATTCTTCGGTCGCGCTCGAAACACCTAATGCATGAGAGTGAATCGTTTTCATCATTTTGCGTAATTCATCTGCCATTTTGTTAAACGCATGGCTCAACGTTCCGACTTCATCATTCGAATAGACGACTAACGGTTCTCCTGATAGATCGCCATTTGCTAATCGTTCAGCATAAGCTGTGACGTTTTGTAACGGACGGAGTAAACGATAGATAATCATCGCTAATAACAATGCACTGACAATCGCTAACCCGACACCCCAAAAAATCGTCGCATTCCGTTGTTGATTTTTTTGAGCGATGAGTTCTTGTATGTCTGTCGTTTGTTGTAAAGCCCACTGAACATCGTCAGAAAAATCAATTAACGGAATGTATAAATGAGAAAATGTGTCGCGTGTACTTTGAACGTATTGTCCTTTTTGTAACGCTTGAATCATTTTCTTCTCCGGTTGAACGAAAGTCTTTTGTTCATTGGTACCGAGTAAAAATTCAGTTTTATCGCCATCTAATGCAACGAATGCCCACTCGCCTCCGTAATTTTCTTTAAAACGATCAAGTAACGCTTCGTTTAAACCGAGTCCGAGTTCTACTGTACCGAGCAATTCATTATTATTACCAAACATCGGAACGACATGACGGAACCCTGCACCAGCTACTCCGCCTTCTAGACCTTCCACTGTTTCTTTATCGCGGTTTGCTACGACGACTGTATGGCGGAAGCTTGATAAGTCATCGCCGAATTTTTCAACATTATGTACACGTAAAAAAGAAGTTGCATCGGGTAAGTGGAATTGGAACTGTTCAACACCGAGAGATGCTAAATCATCCATTAAAGGTGTCGTTAATGTAGCAAGACGCTCACGATCACGTGCACTAAAAGCTTCTTTAATCGCATCATCGTGTGTAATTGGAATTAAAGCAGCGTGTAATTGATCGAACGTATCGTCCATATTGGACATAACTCCTTCATATACGATATCGCGTTCATTTGCCGTAAATTCTTTTTCAAGAGAATTTGTAAAGCTCATATTTCGTATCGCCAAAATCGTCGTTAACAAAACGATAATGACGACAGCGACGATGACAACTTTACTTCGTATTTGTAAATTTTTCATCTAAATCTCCTCAATTCTTCAAAAATTTAACGAAAAAATAAAACCTTACTCCTAATGTTACGACAAAATATAAAAAAATACTATGAAATCAAGAAAAAAGACACGGGTCATACGACATAACGATGAACAAACGTTCAAAATCTATCCTTCATAAAATCTTCAGAAAAATCGTGCCTATACGTTCAGAATTACGACGTAAAGTAAGCGATAGAAAAGGTGGTTAGAACAATGATCCAAATCGAAAATGTGAAACATAGTTATTACATCGGAAAAAAAGGACAAAAAAAAGAAGTCCCCGTTTTACGCGACGTAACACGCACGTTCGCTGAAGGCAAAATCACAGCAATCGTTGGAAGAAGTGGTTCTGGTAAATCGACATTACTTCATATGATAGCTGGATTTGCAACGCCCAATGAAGGTGATATCTATATCGGCGATCACAATTTAACGAAGATGAACGAAGGAGAACGAGCGACATTTCGTTTACATACGCTCGGATACGTATTTCAAAACTTTGAACTTCTTCCTCGTTTGACGGCGTACCAAAACGTAGAATTTCCGCTCGTCTTACAAGGAGTAGACGAAAAAGAACGAATGAAAAAAACGAAGCAAATGTTAGCAGCAGTCGGCTTAACAGACGTTGCACATCATTATCCGAACGAATTATCGGGTGGCCAAAAACAACGTGTTGGCATCGCACGCGCTCTCGTTACGAATCCGCCGATTATTTTGGCAGATGAACCGACAGGAAGTTTAGACTCTGAAACAGAACAAGACGTTTTACAACTCATTCAGTCGTTAAATCGAACGTACAACATTACATTCGTTCTCATTACACACGACGAAACAGTTTCTACAATTGCAGATGAAATTTACGAAATGCACGACGGGCAGTTAAAAGGAGAGGTTTCACGATGAAATGGAAAGACCAGTGGCGTTACGTACGTGACAATATGAAGAATAATCGGCTACGTGTCACGATGACCGTCTTAGCGACAGTCATTGGAACGGCGTTTTTAATTTTACTCGCATCCGTTGGATTCGGTTTTGAAAAAATCGGTAAAGACTCGATCTTATCAAACGGTGTCATTACTGAAGTACAAGTGTACAGTCAAGAAGGGAAAAAAATCGACGCTTCTTTACGAGAGCGTCCTGAAGTGTACGCTTTAGGTGAAACGACACACGTGACGTCTCCGATGCAATATAAAGTCGGCGAGCAAACGTTAGATACGTACTTGATGCTGCGTCATTTCGGAGAAGAACAAAAAATTGGCAAGACGTTAAGTGAAGGACGCTACCCTCAAAATGACCAAGAAGTCGTCGTTGGGTATCATTTTAAAGAATTATTAAATGAAACCGAGCGTGATGAAAACGATGAAGTTGTCGTCACTAAAAAATATACGAAACCGATCATCGGTACAAAAATTGAAACGACATTATTAGACGATGACGGCGATATTACAGGAGAAACTGAAACGTGGACGGTCGTCGGTGTTGGCGAGCCGCCGAAACGTGAATGGAATCGCGATGAATCGATTTATGCTCCGACGACAGCACGAGAGCGTATTCTCGCACAAGCTGAACCGTTCATCCAAACTCAACCGAAAGATGAACGAGACGACTACCGTCAACATTTATTTGATACACAATACGTCGCGCATGCGAAAACAGCAGAAGAAGTAAAAGCGTTAAAAGAAATGTTAGAAAAAGAAGGATATATGACGTATTCCGTCTTAGATGAACTCGATCAATTTGAAGTATTTTTCCTCATCTTTAAAATCGGTCTCATTTTTGTCGGAACGATTGCAGTCTTTATCGCATCGATCGGTATTTTTAATACGATGACGATGGCAGTGACAGAACGAACAGCAGAAATTGGTCAAATGAAAGCACTCGGTGCACAACCTTCTTTAATCCGTCGTCTCTTTTTATTAGAAAGTGGACTGATCGGTTTAATCGGAACGATTATCGCAGTCATTATTTCATATATTTTAAGTATCGGTATTAATTTCATTTTGCCGTACATTTTACAAATTGCGCTCGATGAAGGCGATATAAGCGAATTACATTATCAATTTTCGTATATTCCTTGGCAACTCGTCGTCATCGCATCGCTCATTAGTTTAACAGTTGCGATCATTTCAGGATGGCGTCCTGCGAAAAAAGCGACGAAAATCGACATTATTGATGCATTACGTATGAATGGTTAACGAAAAAGGGATCGAGTTTTTACTCGATCCCTTTTTTAAATATGATGAAGAAATTTTATATCGTTATGAACGAATGTTTTCGTTTATATTTTCTTCTTGAAACGCATCGTCTAATGAAAGTTCCATCGCATCTGCCATCATTTGACCGTAATTTTCATCTGCGCGGTAGCAGTTACGAATATGACGGTATTTAATGAAGTCAGGTGTTGTCGGTCCCATGTTTCGTGCTGTGTTTTCACACAATACTTGTTGTTGGGCAGGTGTCATGAGACGGAACAACTTCCCGGGTTGTGTGTAGTAGTCTTCATCGTCTTGACGGAAGTTATAAATGTCTGCATCGCCTTCTAATGGAAGACCTGGATCTTTGTATTGTGGACGATCGCGCCATTCACCGTAGCTATTCGGTTGATACGTCATCGTTGCGCCTAAGTTACCGTCTGTACGCATCGCGCCGTCGCGGTGGTAACTATGGAACGGACATTTCGGTGCGTTAACCGGAATTTGGTGGTGGTTCACACCGAGACGGTATCGTTGTGCATCGCCATAAGAGAAAAGACGTGCTTGTAACATTTTATCTGGTGAGAAACTAATACCCGGTACGACTGCTGCTGGTGTGAACGCTGCTTGTTCAACTTCCGCAAAGTTGTTTTCTGGGTTTCGATTTAATTCGAATTCCCCGACTTCAATTAAAGGGAAGTCCCCTTTATACCAAACTTTCGTTAAATCGAACGGATGATACGGTACTTCACGCGCTTCTTGTTCGGTCATCACTTGAATGTACATTTTCCATTTCGGGAAATTGCCTTCTTCAATAGATTCGAATAAGTCACGAATGCTTGATTCACGGTCTGTTCCGACGAGTTGTGTCGCTTCTTCGTCTGTTAAATTTTCGATTCCTTGTTGTGTATGGAAGTGGAATTTCACCCAATGGCGTTCATTATTTTCATTAATGAAACTATACGTATGACTTCCGAACCCGTGCATATGACGGAATGACTTCGGAATACCGCGATCACTCATCGTAATCGTAATTTGGTGAAGAGCTTCCGGTAAACTCGTCCAGAAATCCCAGTTGTTCCGCGGACTACGTAAACCAGTACGTGGGTCACGTTTGATCGCGTGGTTTAAATCAGGGAAATGCATTGCATCGCGGAAGAAGAAAACAGGTGTGTTGTTTCCGACTAAGTCCCAGTTCCCTTCTTCTGTATAAAACTTCATTGCAAATCCACGAATATCACGTTCGGCATCAGCTGCGCCACGTTCTCCTGCAACGGTTGAGAAACGAGCGAACATCGGTGTTTCTTTACCGACTTCTGAGAAAATAGCTGCTTTCGTATATTTCGTAATATCGTTCGTTACAGTAAACGTTCCGAATGCGCCGCCACCTTTTGCGTGCATTCGACGTTCTGGAATGACTTCGCGGTGGAAGTGCGCTAATTTTTCTACTAACCAAACGTCTTCCATTAAAAGTGGACCACGGGGACCTGCTGTTTTTGAGTTTTCGTTATCGACGACGGGAGCACCTGCTGCTGTTGTTAAAAATGGTTTTTTGTTGTAATCGTTTGTCATAAAAATGTATCCTCCTCATAAAATGTTCATCCTGATTTCATACTTTACATAACTTTTTTACACAATACAAGCTATTTGTTTAGAATGATTATAATTATCTTTATCAATTTTGAAGTACGCTGTCTTTATGTTCGTACCCGTTTATCTTTTCAATGAAACATATATGTGCTATATAGTAGAAGAGATTTGAAACGTTTATCGTACAATGAAAATATGGCGTATTGTTCACAAATAAAAGACTTGTATTTTTTCAAAAACGACGTATACTTTTGATTGCAAGTGATAATTAAAATCATTACAAACAAGGAGTCGTTATAAATGACAGAACAACATGACGTAACAACAGAACAAGTAGAAGTGGAAGTACGTTCATTACCACGTATCGGGTCACCCGCACCAGCATTCACAGCCAAAACAACACACGGTGAAATTCAGTTAGAAGATTACAAAGGAAAATGGTTAATCCTTTTCTCACACCCAGCTGACTTTACACCGGTATGTACGACAGAATTTATCGGATTCCAAAACATGTACCCAACATTACGCGAAATGAATACTGAATTAATCGGTCTTTCAATCGACAGCGTTCACTCACATATCGCATGGGTACGTAACATCGAAGAAAAATTCGGCGTAGAAATCGAATTCCCAGTCATTGCGGATTTATCAATGGATGTTGCGCATAAATTCGGTATGATCATGCCAGATGAGAGCGACACAGAAGCATCACGTGCTGTATTCATCATGGATCCTGAGCAAACGGTTCGTGCGATTATTTATTACCCATCAGCAATCGGACGTAATATGGACGAAATTTTACGTTTACTTACAGCGCTACAAACAGCAGATGAGCATTCAGTTGCGATGCCAGCAGATTGGCGACCAGGTGAGCGCGTCATCGTACCACCAGCGCCAACACAAGAGTTAGCAGCAAAACGTATGGACAACCCAGAGTACGAATGTAAAGATTTCTACTTCTGTACGAAACAATTATAAAATGCAAAAAAACGCCTTCTCGTCATGTGAGAAGGCGTTTTTCGTATGAAAAAGAACGAAAGATGGACAATCGTAAATGAAATTGCTTATACTACATAAGTATTGAGAATAATTATCATCGGAAGGAATGAGAACACTGAACGACATCGTACGTAAAGAGCCACCACGTCTTGCGACAGTATGGCTCGTTTTAATTTTAGGATCATTGACCGCATTCGGTCCGTTATCTATGGATATGTATTTACCGGCTTTGCCTGAAGTCGCAATCGATTTGCAAACGACGACATCACTCGCTCAATTAAGTTTGACAGCTTGTTTGCTCGGGCTCGGACTCGGTCAACTCGTTTTCGGTCCGTTAAGTGATATTCACGGACGTCGTAAACCGTTAACGTTAACATTAATGGGCTATGCACTCGCTTCTTTTTTAAGCGCCTTTAGTCCAAATATTTGGGTATTCGTCTTTTTACGATTTGTTCAAGGATTCACAGGCGCAGCAGGTATTGTCATCGCTCGAGCAAGTGCACGTGACTTATATAGTGGAAAAGAATTAACGAAATTTATGGCACTTCTTGCATTAGTGAACGGAGCGGCGCCGATTCTTGCTCCGATTTTTGGAAGTTTTGTTTTAACGTTTGCCCCATGGACAGGTGTTTTTCACGTCCTCGGTATAATTGGGCTCATTATGTTAGTCGCCGTTTACTTTTTCTTACCTGAAACGTTAGAAGAAGAACGAAGAGCAGAAAGTAGTATATTAGCTGTTTTCCGTACGTTTGGAGAATTGTTAAAAGATCGAACATTTATGACGATTGCGCTCGCTCAAGCGTTCATTATGGGAAGTATGTTTGCCTATATCGCAGGCTCTCCTTTCATTTTACAAAACATGTACAACGTGACACCGCAACAGTTTGCACTTATTTTCGGTATGAACGGTATCGGAATTATTTTATTTGCACAAGCAGCGGGCGCTTTGTCGAGTAAAATGCGCGAAATCGACATATTAACGATCGCTACATTTATTTCGATTGTCGGAAGTGTCATTTTAGCTTATGCGGTATGGATTGCCCCATCGCTGACAGGTGTTTTAATCGGACTCTTTTTCATCGTCTCGAGCGTCGGAGCTGTTTCGACGACCGCTTTCTCTCTTGCGATGAACGCACAAGGAGACCGAGCAGGAAGTGCATCTGCTTTTTTAGGGTTATTACCGTTTATCGTCGGTGGAATCGTTTCCCCCCTCGTCGGCATTCAAGGCGATGCATCTGCTGCACCGCTTGCGGTCATCGTCCTCATTAGCGGTATACTTGCCTTTTTACTCGCTCTCGTTGCTCGTCAATCGTTGAAAGTGTAAAACGCTTTCTTGATCGAAACATACGAGTACACAAATTAGACAAAAACGTGTATGATGTAGGTAGAATGTCGTTTTTCTAAAATATATCTAAGAGGTGAATGATTCATGGAATATCGTATTGAACATGACACGATTGGTGAAATCAAAGTTCCTGCAGATAAACTCTGGGGAGCGCAAACACAACGTAGTAAACAAAACTTTAAAATTGGTGGGGAAAAAATTCCTCTCGGCGTTATTCGCGCGTTCGCACATTTAAAAAAATCGACAGCGATTGCGAGTAACGAACTCGGTCAACTATCAGATGCAAAACGTAAAGCAATCGTAGCAGCAGCAGAAGAAGTCATCGCAGGCAAATGGGACGATCAATTCCCACTCGTCGTATGGCAAACAGGTAGCGGTACACAGTCGAATATGAATATGAACGAAGTACTTGCACACCGAGGCAACCAATTACTTGAAGAATGGGGAGAAGAAGAGCGTTTACACCCGAATGATGATGTCAACAAATCACAAAGCTCGAACGACACATTCCCAACCGCTTTACACGTAGCAGGTGTTCTAGCAGTAGAGAACGACCTCTTACCAGCAATTGAAGTATTTAAGAAAACGTTACAACAAAAAGAAGAACAATTTAAAGAAATTGTGAAAATTGGACGTACGCACTTACAAGATGCAACACCCCTTACACTCGGTCAAGAGATCAGTGGATGGACACGTATGCTTGAGCGTTCAGAAGAAATGGTAAAAGAATCAGTTGAAAAAATGAAAGATCTCGCAATCGGTGGTACAGCAGTCGGTACAGGATTGAACGCACCAGAAGGATTCGGTGACAAAGTAGCAGAAGTCATTTCAGAATCAACAGGTGCATCGTTCAAATCAGCATCGAACAAATTCCACTCATTAACGAGCTACGATGAAGTCGTATACGTACACGGTGCGTTAAAGGCACTCGCAGCAGACTTAATGAAAATTGCAAACGACGTACGTTGGTTAGCAAGTGGACCACGTTCAGGAATTGGTGAAATCGAAATTCCAGCAAACGAGCCCGGTTCATCGATCATGCCAGGTAAAGTTAACCCGACACAATCAGAAGCATTAACGATGGTAGTCGCACAAGTGATGGGGAACGATACGACGATTGGTTTTGCAGCGAGCCAAGGTAACTTCGAACTCAATGTTTACAAACCGGTCATTATTTATAACTTCTTACAATCTGTGAAATTACTCGCAGACGGCATGATGAGTTTCAACGATAACTGTGCAGTCGGTATCGAGCCGAACCTCGAAGAGATCGATAATAAAGTGAAAAACTCATTAATGTTAGTCACAGCACTCAACCCACATATCGGGTATGAAAACGCAGCGAAAATTGCAAAAACAGCGCACGCTAACGGGACGACATTAAAAGAAGCAGCACTGGCAACAGGTCTTTTAACAGAAGAAGAATTTGATAAATACGTCGTACCAGAAAATATGGTCGGCAACTTAAAAGCATAAGAAATGATAAAAACGTAATGCCTTTGTGCATTACGTTTTTTTGTTTTGTAGAAGATGTGGGGGATTTTTGCATCAGCACGTAGGCGAGAAAAAGTATTTAAAAATGTAAGTATTGAAAATAATAGTAGACATTTGTCTAAAAAATAATGCAAATGATGAAACACTCTTTCTCTTTTTCTCGTATACTAAGGACGAGGGAGAAAGGACGTTTTATCATGAATTCAAAAATAGGCAATACATTTGCATTTTTCTTAATGTATTGGATTTTATTCGGAATCGGACTTTATTTCGGACAGTTTATTCCGAGTTCTGTCGCATCTGTCATTAGTGTCGTCATCGTCATTACGATGCTCGCTACGTTGATTTTCCGTATCGGTGTACCGACGTTTATTTTACCGTTTTTAGCGACAGGTTTAGGTGTCGCTTCGTATTACTTTTTCCATTTCTTCGTTTCGACAAAAGGAATGGACTACGTCATGAGTATCGTCATTTTAGCGATTTTAATGTTTATTACGGCGGGGATGCTCGGACTGTTCTTTTTAAAAAACATTACCGGCTGGGGAAAATATTTAACGATCGCATTAATTGCATTAATCGTAATGTCGCTCGTTTCAATCTTTTTACCAATCGGTGGACTTGCAAAATGGTTGGCGTTCATCGGTTTAATTTTATTTTTACTATATACGATGTATGATTTTAACCGGATTCGCCACGATCAATACGAACCTGCGGAAATGGGCTTTGCTTTATTTATTAACTTATTAAACATTATCGAGGACTTGCTCGTTTTAATGCGTAATGCTTAAACGATGAGTAGCCTCCGTATGCGTAATATTTAAAATGCGCAAAGCGAAAAAACGATGACGCCGTCGAGGCATCATCGTTTTTTTAGTTGTGGATATATCGGTCACTTACGAGTAAGTAGTCAATTTTCTCTGTCGGAATGACAAATTCAACAGGGCCGTATGCACCTGCAGCGATTTCGTATTTATCAAACGCGATGACGAGTTCATTTTGTTCATTAATGAAAAAAGATTGGTTCGGATCAACCGTAATAGAACGGTTAAAATACGTTTGGTCTTCTGAATGCGCAATTTGTTCTTCGATAATCCGTTGTAATGTGTTGATATAAGAGTCGTCGATAAAAAGACTCGGTAATGTTACGACGAGGTCGAGTTGTTTATCAATCGTATCAAATGTTCGAACGACAGAAGTCGATCCTTCTGAACGTGTTTCTGTGCGAACAATCGTTAATAAAAGAGGATCATCTCGTACAGTTTCATACGACGACGTAACGCTCAAATGACCGCCCCCGTTTGTCTCCATTTCATTCCGTTGCGCTAAAAATTGTTTGTATAACGCTTCACCTTCTGCGACATAGCGCGCGTTTAAAAATCGTGCCGCATCACTAGCATCACCTGTTACCGCAGCGGTTTCGATATGAGCTTCATAATCTTCTGCTTCAAACGAAACAGTTTGAATCGTCACGAGTTGGACGAATCGTTCCATTCCAGGCAAAGCGCGGACAGATTGAGCGAATGCAGGACTTAAATTGAGTGAACTGACAAACAGTAAAAAAAGGGCGACGAATAGACTGCTTGAAAATAAAAGCAGTCGGCGTCGTTTACGTTCGCGATTCGCCCGAGCGATACTTTGTCGAATGACTTCGTCTAACTCAGGCGGTATAGGGACTTCTTCATATTCTTCTTGTAATCGTTTCATACGGTTCATTGTTCATACTCCTCCCCCATCTCGATTCTTAACTGTTTCAACGCTTGATAGAGGCGAGTTTTGACCGTACTCAATTTAACGTCTGTGACGTGTGCGATTTCGTGTAACTTCAAATCTTCAAAAAATCGCAAAATAATAATCGTCTTATACTTCGGCTCTAACTCATAAATCGCGCGTTGTAAATCGATGTTTTCTGGGTGATTCACTTCTGGTGGTAAGAAGAAATCGAGTGTTTCCTCTTCCATCACCGTGACCCGACCGTGTTTGCGAATAAAATCGACAGCAGTATTGACTAAAATCCGATAAAACCATGTTTTTAAATATTGAACTTCACGTAGTCGATCAATCGAACGAAGCGCTTTTAACGTCGCTTCTTGCACAATATCGAGCGCATCTTGTTCATTTCGAACGTAACTATATGCGATGCGATAATGCGCATTTCGATTTTCTTGTACGAACGCTTCCACGAGAGCGAATGTTTCTTTTTTCGTCTTCACTGGGGGTCACCTACTCTACGAACTCTCGAAAGAGCTCTTATTCATTAGACGTCAATAGCTTATGAAAAGTTTGCCGAATCAAAAAAAGCTTATCTTTACATTATATGAAAAATGTTGCCCGAGTGAAAGAAAAAAGTTTGTCGATTTAGAAACGTTTTTTCTGGTGTAAAAAAGATTTGCGTTCAAAGTAATGATGAAGTCGTTGTTCAACGATTTCACTTGTCCATCGATAAAGCGTCGCAGACATGTTAGGGTCAATATCTAACGTCACAGAAAGTGTATCTTCTCGTAGCGAAAATACACTCTCGTCATTTTTCGCTAAATAACGCATCGGTTGTGTACGAATGAGTCGGGCCATTTGTTTTTCATTAAATGGAATCCATTCTTTTCGCTGTTTTTCTGTCCAATCGAGCCGAGCACGGTACGGCATATCTGTAAAAAATTGATAAAAACAGTAGGCGATGTCCGGTGCTTTTACGTCTGTATACCAAGAATGTTCTCCGCGAGCTAACATACATCGCAAAACGACGAGTTTATAACTTTTTGTTAAAGTCGTCTGTTCAATCTCTTTTAGCCAATGCGCATACTGTTGAAAAACTTTTTGTTCGTCTAAGGTCAAATCGTTCGCTTCAAATAACAACTGTGGATAACTTTTGAAGTATGTGCGATAAATTTTAATATCAATGTTTCCTTTTAAATAAAATTGTAAAGAAGACGGGCGTTTCCCGAGTTCTATTTTGAGTGAACGAAATGCATGGATGACACGTTCTTTAGGAGTAGCTCGTTGTTGTTGCAAATGTTCAATTAATTGCACGACTTCCGTATCGAAATGAAATTCACTCACATTGGGTATAGATAACGTTTTTTCATTAAATGGCTGTGGTAATTGCAGTTCGTGTGTAAATGCTCGGAATTTTGATTCCACATTTCGATAATTCCCAATGAGGTCGATAATGACACAATGTTCTTTACCTTCAGCAAGTCGTAAGCCTCGTCCGATTTGTTGAGTGAAGACTGTAAGTGACTCTGTTGGCCGAACGAAAAGTAATGTATCGACCGTCGGAATATCGACTCCTTCATTAAATAAGTCGACGGTGAAAATAATATCGAGGGTACCTGCTTGAAGTTGAGCACGTGCTCCTTGACGGATGGTCGAAGGTGTTTGTCCATGTAAAGCAATCGAGCGGATATTTTGTGAGACAAAATAGTCATTTAAATACTCAGCTTGTCGAACAGAAGAACAAAATGCAATCGTTCGCGATTGTTTATGCCGTTGCCAAGCGTCAAAAACGCCTTGTGCATAACTTTCTTTTAGTTGAACATCCGCTAATTGTTCTACGTCATATCGTCGATTTCTCCAAGAAATTTGATCATAATCGGTTTGATCAAGTACACCGTAATAGACGAACGGAGACAGCCATCCTTTTTGAATCGCTTCAATAAAATGAATAGAAATCGCAACATTCCCATCACATAGAGCATAGACGTCTTTGTTATCGAGTCGGTCTGGTGTCGCTGTAATACCGAGTAAAAATTGTGGATGAAAATAATGTAAAACGTCTTCGTAACTCGGTGCAACAGCATGGTGAAATTCATCGACGACGATTAAGTCAAAATGACGAGCATCAAACGTATGTAAGTGGTGACGAGAACTGAGCGTTAAAATTGACGCAAATACGAAATCAGCATCGGGCTGTTTCGTCTGTCCGTTGAAAATTCCTGTCGTCCGATCAGGATATAATGTTTGAAAGGCTTCTTCTGCTTGATATAACAATTCTTCACGATGAGCAATAAATAAAACTCGTTTAAATGATTGCGCTAAAAATGCTGCAAGAAACGTTTTACCAAGTCCAGTTGCTAAAACGACTAACCCTTTGTCATATCCTGCTTGTCGCATTTCTTCAATCGCATCAAGTGCTAGTTGTTGAGCAGGACGAGGTGTAATCGTTTCGTACGTCGTATCGATTTCCATCGTCTGTTCCATATGAGGTGCGACTAATGTGCCGGGGCGTTCGACAAGTGGTTGTAATTGATATTTCGTCTGAAAATGTGTGTAACGTTCGTCATATAACGTAACTGTTTCACGATTCATTCGTTCCGTTGACGGATGAGTGAATAATTTCATAAATTCATAAGCGACGTCTTCAAAAAATAAATGTTGTTGATGTAAAGCGACGTGAACGTTCCATTCAACAGCATTCGTTAAAGCTGCTTTTGATAAATTGGAAGAACCGACAAATACTTCGGCCTCCTTAGGTGACCGGAACAAATAAGCTTTCGGATGAAAAGAGCGTCCTCCACTTTCAAATAAGCGAATATGAGCGTTCGGCAAATGATCGATGAGCAATCGAAGAGCATTCGGTTCAGTAATATATAAATAATCCCCGCACAAAATTTTAATTTCTGCACCACTTTCTTCTGCTCGTTGTAAAGAAGGAAGCATTTCTTTCACGCCTGAAACTTTTAAAAAGGAGACGACCCAGTAAATAGTCTCGCTTTTTTCTGTCGCTTGAATTAAGTCATCTTTTAAAAATTGAGTGATGAGTTTAATGTTCATCATCTTGGACCTCAACTAACAAAATACGTTTCGAAAACCTACCCCGTTTTTTTTCTTTACGTTCGCGTACTCGTTCTAATTGGTCCGGTGAAAAGCCGATATGCTCGCTATAAGCATGGAGAATTTCAAGGATGTCAGCTAATTCTTCTAACGTTTGTTCTTTCGTTTCAGAATGTATTACTTCTACTACTTCTTCTTTTAGTTTTTCTTGTAAAGCTTTCGTATATTGAACGTCATTTAAAATTGTTGTGGAACATGACTTTCCATCATTTTCAATAATTTCTGGAATAAGGTCACGCACAAGTTTATTGTAAATTGGCATATCTATCTCTCCTTTTTATTCATCGTATCAAATGATGGAAGGAGAGGTCTTCTCTTTTTCAAAAATAAAAACCGCTTTCCGACGAAAGCGGCTGTGGATAACTTTTATTCAAACAAACCGAAGCGACGTAATTCGTTTTCGAGAAACGGATCAGCTTGTAACATTTCTTTGAAAGCTTCGTATGCTTGTCGCTCTTCCTGTTTTGCTAGTTTGTCGGTTTTATATGCACGGATTAAAATATTTTTTGCCGTATGTTCCATGTCGATAAATTCGACGAGTTGAGCGTCATAGCCGACGAGTTCAAGTAGTTGTGCACGTATCGAATCGGTCGCAAGTGCGCTGAATCGTTCTTTTATGAGTCCGTGTTTTGTCATAACGTTTAGTCGTGGTGCGTCGAGTTGACGGAGTAGTTCGTGTTGGCAGCACGGTACACTTAAAATGACACGGGCGCCCCATTTTACGGCGCGTCCGAGTGCTAAGTCGGTTGCGACGTCACAAGCATGTAGTGTGACGACCATGTCGATGTGGTCGGTTTCGTTGTAGTCGCTAATGTCACCGTATTGGAACGATAAATGTTCATATCCTAAATCGTTCGCAATGAGGGCACAATGTTCGATCACTTCTTTTTTCAAGTCGAGTCCGGTAATTCGAATATCGAAGCCTCGTACTTCTTTTAAATAGTAGTACATCGCAAATGTTAAATACGATTTCCCTGAACCAAAGTCGATAATGTGTAATGTTCGGTCTTTCGGTAAATGAGGAATCGTATCGTCGATTAGTTCAACGAAGCGGTTAATTTGTTTGAATTTGTCATATTTCGCTGCTTTTACTTTGCCATCAGGCGTTTGTACGCCGAGACGGATAAGGAACGGATACGGTATACCTTCTTCTAAAATGTATTGTTTTTTTCGATTGTGTGAAAGTTCAACGCGTTTCGTTTCCGTTTGGCGTTCGGTCGTCCAACGTACTTTAAACTTTTTCGAAATTTGAATATGGATTTTTTCTGTCGTTGAACCGGCATGGATTTGGCGCATCGCTTCAACGATCGGTTCGAGTTGTTGGGCGATGTCAGCCGGATTAAGATTTTCATGTTTCATGACACGTGTATATTGGTATTCTAATTGAATGAGACGCTCTCCTCGTATTAAGACCGGTTGGATACGGACACGTTCTAAATCGTCGGATTTGCGACGTTTTTGGCTAATCGTCGCATGCATAAAATTTTCTTGTTGAATAAATGAAATGAGTTGTTGCATCATCGTTTCATATTGCATAGTGTCACCCTTTCGTTTCTTTTAGCTTACCGCAAAAAAGGAAAGACGTCGACGTGATATAATAGAAAAAAGAAAAGGAGTGTTATGAATGAAAGCACGTGCAATCGGTGTTCCATTTGATGGAACGCCAGGGAAATATAATGCGATTACAGATGTCGAAGGAGTTCTCGTCGGATATACGACTAAAATAGAAGGTCAAGGGCCATTAGAAGTAGGTAAAGGACCGGTTCGAACGGGTGTGACAGCTATTTTACCCCGCGGGTATCATTCAACACTTGCGCCAGTTTGGGCAGGCGTTCACCAATTGAATGGTAACGGTGTAATGACAGGTACTCAATGGATTGAAGATGGAGGTTATTTTACGAGTCCAATTGTGTTGACGAATTCACATAGTGTCGGTATAGCACATCATGCGACGACACGTTGGATGTTTGAACAATATGAAGCTCAATATCGTAATGAACACGTTTGGTCGATGCCGGTAGTGGCTGAAACGTATGATGGAGTGACGAACGATATAAACGGTTTACACGTTCAAGAAGAAGACGTGCTGTATGCGTTACGTCATGCGCAAAGTGGAAGTATTGCAGAAGGGAATGTCGGCGGCGGAACGGGTATGATTACGTATGACTTTAAAGGGGGATCAGGTACGTCTTCTCGAATCGTCGAAGTCGACGGTGAAGTTTATACAGTCGGTGTGTTTGTCCAATCGAATTTCGGGCGCCGTCCGTATTTAACGATAGCAGGTGTCCCGGTCGGTCAACAGATGCCAAAAGAAGTCGTCAAAGAAGACGACCGTGGTTCTATTATCGTCATTGTCGCAACAGATGCACCGTTACTGCCCCATCAGTTGCGCCGTCTTGCAAAACGTGCCACTCTCGGAATTGGACGTACCGGAACGATTGGTGGTAATGGATCAGGCGATATCTTTTTAGCATTTACGACGGCAAATGAAATAGAAGCTCCGCAAGTCGGCACGTCACATTATACACTCGCAGCATTAAATGATGAATATTGTGACCCCCTCTATGCTGGAGCAGTTGAAGCGACAGAAGAAGCGATCATCAATGCGATGACCTCTGGTGAAACGATGGCTTCTGTGAAACCAGAAGGGACGATACCGCATCTTGATCACGAACAATTACGAACGATTTTACGTCAGTACAATCGTTGTACACGATAATAGAAAGGAGGTGACGTTATGCGCTGGCTCGGAAGTATTTTATTAAACGCGGTTTTATTTTTATTTTTAGCATGGTTGTTTACATCGTTCCACGTCGCAGATTTTGGTGCGGCACTCGTCGCAAGTTTCTTACTTGCTATTGTCAACGTACTCGTTCGTCCGATCGTCAAATTGCTCACATTGCCGTTAAACATTTTAACGCTCGGCTTATTCACATTTGTCGTGAACGCGCTTATGTTATTACTGGTAAACCGTTTTATGGGTGACACGTTCGTCATTGACGGATTCGGTTCTGCACTCGTCGTAGCAATTATGATGTCATTTTTAAATATGATTTTAAATGCAACGGTTTTACGTGATTAATTTTTAAATATAATTACTTTAGAAAGAGAATAATTCTCGTTCACTAATACTAAAGATGTACCAAAAGACAATAAAATGACAAAAAATATAGTAATAAAATACTCTTTTTCTGTTCATTCTTCTATTTTCCCTTTGAAAAATTTGTTTTATGTCGATAGTATTAGGTAAGGAGGTGGACAGGTGATAGATTGTCAATTATCATCGCACATTCCTTCTGAACGAGTTGAATTAGAAGGCAATTCGTTTCGTCCGAATGAAAGACAATTTCCCTCTATAAGGGAAATGGGCCAAATGACGATGGGACGTTATTTGATAAAAGTGTTTCAAGAAGGAGAAAATGTAATGAGTACTTGCAGAGATGTGAGGAAAAAAGAAGAAGCAGAGACATTTCTTCAGTAAAACGAAGGCGATATTGTTGGTCGCTTTTGCAAAGTAACAAAATGAAGAGGCTATTGTGAAATAGCTTCTTCATACGAAAAAAAGTGGTGGAACGATACGTTCTACCACTTTTTTTGTCTGTTTTTTGCTTTTCAATTTCATATTTTCAACATCTACGCAAAGAATGAAAAAAGAGAGACACAAAATAAATTATAAGTAAAAAAGACCTATACGTCAAAAAATGTAAAACTTCGGATTTCTCCCTTTACGGACTACTAAAAAGTTGGTATGGTAAAAGGCGATAGACGA
This sequence comes from Savagea sp., assembly GCA_030152585.1. Lineage (GTDB taxonomy): Bacteria > Bacillota > Bacilli > Bacillales_A > Planococcaceae > Savagea. The sequence continues at coordinate 39,269 of JASLJC010000004.1, forward strand.
TGACAACGTGAGGTTGAAAAAGGTGGGGGAGACCGTCTACAAATCGATGAATGGAAGTTGTGACGGTTGTATAAATATTTTGAAAATTGATGTTCTTTTTAGCTCTTTAGACCTTCTCGTTCGTCGTTCAATAAAATGCAAAAACGCTCCCTAAAGAGAGCGTTTAGCTAGTAATCGTCGATTACTTGTTGTCATATCCTTGATGTTTGAGCGCATCTTTCATGAACGTACGTTGCGGTGTACCGAGGAAATCGGCCATCTGTTTCGTCCATGAACTGATTTTACGATTCGCACTACGTTTTTGATAATACGCTTCCATCGTTGCGTCATATTCAGGTAATAACGTATCATATCGTTCTGAATCGTACGCATTTTCGTGAAGTACCGCATCGATCGGTAAGCGTGGTTTTACTTCATGGTCTTGGTCTGGAACGCCAATCGTCATCGCAAACATCGGCATGACACCTTTTGGTAAGCCGAACACTTTACTAATTTCGATTGGTGCTGTTCGTGCGCCCCCGATGTAACAAATGCCGTATCCTTTTGATTCGGCTGCAATGGCGATATTTTGTGCGCACAATGCGACATCGATCGCACCGACGAGTGTATTTTCAGCATAGCCGAAATCAATCGTCGTGTCGTGAAGGGCTGCGGCCTGTTCTAAACGGTAGTAGTCCGAACAAAAGAGTAACACGGCACCTGCACCTAAAATTTGACGTGGGTTTTTTGAAAGTTCAGCAAGTTGCTGTTTTTTCTCCTCGTCTGTTACGTAAATGATTGAATAAGATTGGACGAAATGCGAGCTTGCGGCATGTTGTCCTGCGAGAACGAGTTCTTCAACCGTTTCGCGTGGAATCGGTACGTCTTTATATTTACGTACACTCGTGTGAGACATGAGTAAATCAATCATGAGTAAGACCTCCTAATCAAATTGGAATGCGTCTCTACAATACATGAAAACGGGTACATTTGACAACGAAAGCAATATCATTTGAAGAAAAATATAGGAAAAAGAAGGTGCACACATTGACTTGGTTACAAGGGATTTCAGTTTGGGCTATGATTTTAATTTTAATTTTAATCATCATTCCGGGTGTGACGTTCATTTATTTATACTTTTATGACCGTCGCCAAAACCAACACGCTATTATGCGAAACTTCCCGATTCTCGGGCGAATGCGTTATATGTTAGAACATACCGGTCCAGAGTTACGTCAATATTTATTCGATGGAGATAACGAAAACGAACCGTTCAGTCGTCAAGAATATTTGCACATCGTCATGCCAGGGAAATATTTAAGTAACATTATCGGCTTCGGTTCGAAAAAAGATTTCTCACAAGCAGGTTATTATTTACGAAATGCGATGTTTACAAAAAATAACGAAGAAATGCGTGTCGACAATTCGAAAAAAATTCCGACGATGCGTTACGTTATTGATGAAGACAATTTGTTTTCGCGTAAAGAACACCGTGAAGAAATTGAAGCTGATCAATGGTTATTACCGGAAGAAGATGCAGTCGTACTCGGTCCAGATTTGAAATACCCATTCCGCGTACGCGGGTTTATCGGTCAGTCGGCAATGAGTTACGGAGCGTTAGGGGAAAATGCGATCCGTGCATTGTCAAAAGGTATCGGAAAAGTTGAAGGTTCATGGATGAATACAGGAGAAGGGGGCGTTTCATCGTACCACTTAGAAGGTGGTGCTGATTTAATCGCTCAAATTGGTTCAGGTCTTTACGGGTACCGTACGGAAGATGGAGAGTTTAGCGTTGAAGCGTTAAAAGAAAAAGCAGCGAATCCGAAAATTAAAGCGTTTGAATTGAAGTTAGCGCAAGGTTCTAAAATGCGTGGAGGACACGTTGAAGCAGAAAAAGTAACAGAAGAAGTCGCAGAGATTCGTGGTGTCCGAGCATTTACTGAAATTAACAGCCCGAACCGTTTCCATCAGTTCCACGATTACCCGTCATTGTTCGAGTTTATCGATTTAATTCGAGACAATGCGGAAAAACCAGTCGGTATTAAAATTGTAATCGGAAGTAAACAAGATGCAGATGAATTAGCGCAGTTCATGAAAGATTCAGGGCGCGGTCCTGATTTCATTTCACTCGATGGTGGTGAAGGTGGATCTGGAGCGACGTACCAAGATTTAGCAGACAGTTTAGGTTTACCGTTACATGCAGCTTTACCTATTTTACACGATTCATTAGTAGAGCACGGTGTACGTGATCGTGTCAAAATTATCGCATCAGGTAAAATTACGACACCTGACGCAGCAGCAATTGCGATGGCACTCGGTGCAGACCTCGTGCAAAGTGCACGTGCGTTTATGATTTCAGTCGGTTGTATTATGGCACATCGTTGTCATACGAACGATTGTCCAGCAGGTGTAGCGACGACAGATAAACGTCTTCAAAAAGGACTCGTCGTCGATGAGAAAAAATACCGTGTCACGAACTACGTATTAACGATGCGCGCAGGGTTATTCCGTATTGCAGCAGCAGCAGGGTTAGATTCACCGACGAAAATTCGTCGTGAACACCTCGTCTTTAAAGATGAGCGCGGTCAAGTGTATCCGCTTGATCCTGAAATTTTAAATAAGCAACGACGTGTTTTATAATTTGTATTGCACGTCATAAACGAGTAGGTCGAGCCGATATAGATTCGGTTCGGCACACTCGTTTTTTTGTGCGAATGGATCGCAAAGTGTAAGAACAAACATTTTTACTTTTGAAACATGTCGCAACGGATGGTCGGTCTCGTCAAAGGCGGTGTGCTCTTTCTAGCGACGTATTTATGATAGAATGGAGAAAAGGGAGGCGTTACAATGAAAGTGATTCAAGAACGCGCTATCGTCGTCGGTGTCCATGAAGATGGCAACGATCAATTCGCTTACGAAATGGAAGAATTACAACAACTCGCAGAAGCACTCGGTGTAGAAGTCGTCGGTGAAGTGACGCAAAATTTAAAACATATTCATCCTTCAACATACGTCGGAAAAGGAAAAATGGAAGAAATTCGAAATGCGTATCAATTTTTCAACGCAAACGTCGTTATTTTAAACGATGAATTGTCACCGACCCAAATCCGAAATTTAGAAAAAGGGCTCGATTGTAAAGTCATCGACCGAACGATGCTCATTTTAGATATTTTCGCTCGCCGTGCACGGACACATGAAGCGCGTATGCAAGTTGATTTAGCACAATTGCAATATATGTTACCGCGTCTTGTCGGCTTACGCGATTCGTTAAGCCGTCAAGGAGGCGGCACAGGAGGCGGTTTTAAAAATAAAGGGGCAGGAGAAACGAAGTTAGAGCTCGACCGTCGTCAAATCGAAGATCAAATCGCTTCGCTAAACCGAGAGTTACGTCATGCGGAAGCACAACGAGAAACGCAGCGGAAACGTCGTGTCAAAAGCGGTTTACCGGTCGTCTCACTCGTCGGTTATACGAACGCTGGAAAATCGACCGTCATGAATACGTTACTCGAATATTTTAACGAAGAAGAAGCTAAAACAGTGTTCGAAAAAGATATGTTATTCGCTACGCTCGATACATCAGTCCGTCGTATTGAATTAGAAGACAATAAACAGTTTATTTTAACTGATACGGTCGGTTTCGTTTCAAAATTACCGCACCATTTAGTAAAAGCATTCCGTTCAACATTAGAAGAAGCACGTCAAGCCGATTTATTGTTACACGTCGTCGATGTTTCACATCCTGAATATCTCCATATGATTGACGTGACAAACGAAACATTACAAGCAGTTGGCGTAGCAGACATCCCGACACTTTATATTTATAACAAAGCGGATTTAACCGATATGCCTTATCCACACGTCGAAGGAAATCGTCTCTGGATTTCAGCAAAAGAAGGACAAGGAATTCCTGCATTAATCGATCGAATGCAAGAAGAGATTTTCAAAGACTACACAGTAGCGACTTTCCTCATTCCTTATGATGAAGGAAGTATCGTTTCAACTTTCAACGAAAAAGCGAACGTATTAGAGACGTCTTATGAAGAAGAAGGAACGAAAATGACAGTCGAATTACCGATGCACATTCGTGAAAAATATAAGCATTACGAGCAGTTATAGTCGATGATGCGAGAATAAAGAAAAGTCGTACGTTTTGAGTACGGCTCTTTTTTGTTTCAAAAAATAGTTTTCTTCTGAAACAAAAGTGAAAAAGTAGAATTCATCTTTCAGAAAACAATATTTTTAATAAAAATCCAATAAAAAGCATAAATGAAGTAAAAATAAACTATTTTAGAATTATAACTTTATACTCATGAACTGTGACTTTCGTATTGAAAAGGGGGAGGAACTCATCTATGATAATACATAGTAGAAAAGGTGAGGGATGAATCTTTTCTATTGGGATGATGTACAGAGAGAGAAGGGAGTAGGAAGTGTATTGAAAAATATAAAAATGCGTGTCAAAATAATGAGTGCCATTACATTCATGTCATTCATTATTGCAGTCGGGTTAGGATGGCTTACTGTTTCAAAAAGCGAAAACTTACTCGAAGACTATGCGTATCGTGATGCACAACTACAAGTAGAGAACAATGCAAAAGATTTAAATACGATGATTGAAAAAATCGAGTCTTCAGTAGATGGATTAGCTGTGACGACGTTGTCTACATTAGATGATGTCAATCGTCTACAGACCGATCCACAATATCGAAAAGATTTCCAAGAAAAGATTCGCCCAATCGCAGAGCAATTCGCTGCTCAAACAGAAGGAGCGATGGGTTTTTATTTACGTTACAATCCGACGTTTTCTGAACCGACATCGGGTCTTTTTTATGCCGATACAGAAAATGACGGCAATATCCGTTCGCTTACACCGACAGATTTTAGTCAGTTTGACAAAGATGACGCAGCGAATGTCGGTTGGTATTACATACCGATGAATGAAGGAAAGCCGACGTGGATGGATCCTTATGTGAACGACAATATTGGGGTAGAGATGATCAGCTACGTCATCCCGTTAATGAAAGACGGTGTCGAAGTAGGTGTCGTCGGGATGGATATTCGTTTTGACATTTTTAGTGAAGCAGTAGCGGAGATGAAACCACACGATAGTAGTTACGGTATGTTATTAAACCGAAACAAACAATTTTTAATTCATCCATCCGTTGATCAATTGACTGATATATCAGAACGTGACAAAACGATTGCACAAAAAATGGATGAAACACCTTCTGACGTTTTATCTTTAAAAGTAGATAAAGAACCAATGATCGTGTCGTACAGTAAGTTAGCGAATGATCAATACTTAGTTCTTGCTTCGTCGAAAAAAGAAGTATATGCCAGTATTACCGAGATGAAACAGATCGTCTTGTTTGTTGTACTCGGTGCGATTGTTGTCAGCGTGATCGTCGCATGGTTATTAAGTAAACAATTGACGAACCCTATCCAACGTTTAGTCGACGATATGAAAAAAGTCCAAAACGGTGATTTGACGGTTCAAACGGAAATTGTAAACAATGATGAAGTAGGCGAAATTGCGTCCAACTTTAATCAAATGACGACACAATTACGCGATATGGCACGTCAAATTGATACGACAGCTGAACAAGTTCAAAGTGCATCAAGAGATTTAAGCCATACAGCTGAAGAAACAGCCGCTTCATCAAGCGAAGTGACGAAGTCGATGGAAGATATTGCAGACGGCAGTACAGAATTAGCACACTTCGTCCAAAATGGTGCGAGCATTACACGTCAATTATCGGATGAATTCGATGTCGTCTCTCATTCGATTGAAGATATTCGCGCGACGATGGAACAAATGACAAATCAACAAAACGACAGTACGTCTGTCTTAGAGCATCTCGTCGCAACGACGAATGAAAATGAAGAAGCGACAGCACATATTAACGAAGTAATTGCGCGATTAAATGGACGTATGGAAACGATCGTTTCTGTAATCGGTACGATTCAGGCGATTGCGGAACAGACGAATTTACTCGCATTAAACGCTGCGATTGAATCAGCACGCGCTGGAGAAGTCGGACAAGGATTTGCGGTCGTTGCAAACGAAATTCGTACGTTAGCAGACCAGTCACGTGAATCAACAGAAGACATTCGTCAAATTATCGAAAACATTTACGCGGATACGTCATTGACGGTCGATGCGATGAGTGAAGTAACGACGAAGACGACAGAACAGACGAAAGCTGTAGATACAGTTCGTGCGTCGATGTTGTCATTGAACGAATCGACATCTGCGGTGACGACACTCGTGAATACGAGCATAGCGTCTATTCAGCAATTAAATGAAGAAGCGGGCACGTTAGCAAATGAAATTGAAAGCATGTCTGCGATTTCAGAAGAACAAGCTGCAACGTCAACACAAGCGACGTCGATTATGCAATCTCAACGAGAAGAAATTGCAAAAGTAAACGAAGCGACACAACGTTTACACGATTTAGTGAATGAATTACAACAGATGGTCCAGACATTCAAATTGTAAGAAGATAACGTCTATGTTGATAATCATTCCGTAAAAGAAAAGCCTAGTCCTCCTCACGTTATGTAAGGAGACTAGGTTTTTTTAGCGCTTATAGACGAACTGATGAAACGAAGGAAAACGAGAG
>JASLJC010000010.1 GCA_030152585.1 Savagea sp.
ACGCTTTTTTCCATTAAAATGTCGAGTGATTCTTTTCCCATTTCATAAGCAAGCTTGAAGACGAGGTAAGCAACGATAATTCCTGCAATAGGATCAGCATAGCTTAAAAAAGGAAAACCGTAAGCGTTTCCGATGAGTCCAAGTCCGATACCGACGACCGCAGCTAAAGAAGCATATACGTCTGCTAAATGATCGTAAGCTGTTGCAATTAATCCTTTACTATTTTCACGTTTTCCAATTTTAATCGTATACATGTAAAGTGCTTGTTTCCAAACTGTTGAAATAATCGCTGTAATAAGTGCAATGACACTTGCTTTACCCGGCTCTTGGAAAATAGCCATTAATGCTTCATATGCAATATAAAGCGCTGCACCTCCTAAAATAATGGCGACGACACCTGCTCCGATGACTTCCGCTTTTCCGTGTCCCCAAGGGTGATCTTCATCAGCAGGTTGTTTTGAAATACGCATCGCAGTTAAAGCGGCTAAAGAAGCAGCGACGTCACCCGCGTTATGGAATCCGTCGGCAAGTAAAACGGGACTATTGAATAGTGCCCCGACTGTAATTTTCAAAATAGTAAGTGCAACGTTACTTAAAAGACTAATCCAAATCGCAACGAGTGATGCAAATGAATGACCTGATTGTGTTTCAAACATAAAACCCCTCCTTAAAATAATCGTTTTGAAAAAGAATCGTAGTCGTGTGATAAAAAATGTCTTAAAATACCAATAACTTGCATGAAGGAAACAAAAAACCCTGACGCGTGAACGTCAGGGTTTTTTGAAATAAAAAGATATGCAGTTGTATCGAATTACAATTTGTGTCATCGCTACCACTCTTTTTCTTTATCATTTTATTATGACTAGTATAACACGTCGTTCTTTTAGATACAAAGAAAGCTTCTTTTTTTCATTATCCCGTAATGTGGTAGCCGGCATCTACGAAAATCACTTCTCCTGTTACGCCACTAGATAAAGGGCTTAACATAGCAAGTGTCATACTACCGACTTCTTCTTTTGAGACATTGCGACGCAGCGGAGCGTGCTCTTCCATTACATCTAAAATCGTATTAAATGAAGCGACCCCTCGTGCAGAAATTGTTTTGATCGGCCCTGCAGAAATGGCGTTCACCCGAATCCCTTTTGCTCCAAGTTCATATGCTAAATAACGCATTGCAGATTCTAATGCTGCTTTTGCAACACCCATAACATTGTATCCCGGCATGACACGTGTTGCGCCTAAATAGGTCATCGTAATAATAGAGCTTCCTTCTGTCATATAAGGCATTGCCGCTTTTGATACGGCAACGAGTGAGTAAGCGCTCGTTTCTAATGCAAATTTAAAACCATCTCGTGACGTATTACTAAAGTCATCCCGTAAGTCGCGAGGGTCGGCTGAAGCAGCAGAATGTACGAGTCCATCAATCGTCGGGAAATGTTTAGTAATCGTACTGAAAGCTCGTTCAATACTTTCATCATCGTTTGCATCGAGTTGTACAATATCGACGGGTTTATAATGTGCTCGCTCTAATTGTTTTTGTAATTTTCGTAATGAACGTTCGCTTCTGTATGTAAAGATGACGTTCGCCCCTACAGCGAATAATTGCTCTGCTACTCCCCAAGCAATACTGCGCTCGTTAGCAACGCCCATTACGACGACATTTTTATTTTTTAGTTGTAAAACATCTACCATGAGTAGACCTCCTTTTATTAGTACCAGATACTAATACACAGTATATCATAAATGAAAATAAGTTGCGATTTATAATAAAAATTCATTTGACTTTATATTTATGCATAGATATACTGTATATTAATAAAAATGAGAAAAAGGATGATAGATATGAAAGTAGCGATTATAGGAGCGACAGGTTATGGGGGAGTAGAACTCGTCCGCTTATTACATCAACATCAAAAAGTGACAACGATCGATACATTCACTTCTTCAGAAGTAGGTGTACCGTATTCCGATAAGTATCCGCAGTTTAAAGGCTTGTATGATGAGCCGATGAAAGCGATCGATTACGACGTGTTAGAAACGTACGATGTCGTATTTACGAGTACACCAGCAGGGGTTACGACAACATTGTTAGAGCCGTTAATCGGGAAAAGTGTAAAGTTAATCGATTTAGCTGGTGATTACCGTATTCAAAATACTGAATTGTATGAACAATGGTATGAAAAAGAAGCGCCGAAAAAAGAGCTCGTTGCACAAGCCGTTTACGGATTAACTGAGTGGAATCGTCAAGCGATACGAGAAGCACAACTTTTATCGAACCCGGGATGTTACCCGACAGCGACCGCTTTAAGTATTTTACCTCTTATTCATGATCAATTAATTGATCCGAATACGTGTATTATTGATGCGAAAAGTGGTGTGACGGGATCGGGCAATAAGCTGAGTAAAAGTTCCCATTTTTGTGAAGCGAATGAAAGTACGTCCATTTATAAAATCAATAAACACCAACATATTCCCGAAATTGAACAATCGATTGAAATGTTCGGAAATGCACAAGCAACGATCACTTTTTCAACACATCTCGTTCCGATGGAGCGCGGTATTTTAACGACGGCTTATGCACAGTTGAATGAAGGCGTAACGGCAGAAATGATTCATCGTAGTTTTGCTAAGCATTACGAAAATGATCCGTTCGTCCGTTATATTAAAGAAACGACATCGTTCAGTACGAATCAAGTAAGAGGTTCAAATTTCTGTGATATTCATTGTAATGTAGATGAACGAACAGGACGCGTTACTATTTTAGCGGTCATTGACAATATGGTAAAAGGTGCAGCAGGCCAAGCGATTCAAAATATGAACGTAATGTTCGGTTTCGATGAAACACTCGGTATTGAATTTTTACCGTTACCGATGTAAAGGGGACAGAAAGATGAATATACAACAATATAAACAAACGTCTCATCAAAACGTAGCGACTCCGCTCGGATATTCAACAGGTGGAATGCATTGTGGTTTAAAATATAAACGAAGTGATTTTGGCATGATTTATAGTGAAGTACCTGCGAGTGTGGCGGGAATGTTTACGACGAATGCATTGCAAGCAGCTCCTTTACAAGTGACAAAAAAAGTTGTATATGAAACGAAGTATATGCAAGCGATTATCGTTAACTCTGCCAATGCAAACGCGTGTACAGGAAAACAAGGTATCGAAAATGCAAAAGAGATGCAACGTCTTACTGCTGAGCGGTTTGATATTGACCCTCAGCTTGTCGGAGTAGCTTCAACAGGTGTTATCGGAGAACAATTACGTATGGAACCGATTCATAAAGGAGTAGAACAATTACGTCTCGGTCGAACACAACAACATGCGATTCAATTTTCTCAGGCTATATTGACGACAGATACGATTACGAAGACAGCATCGTATCAAATTCCAATCGACGGAAAAGTCGTGACTATTTCTGGAGCGGCGAAAGGTTCGGGGATGATTGAACCGAATATGGCGACGATGCTAGCATTCATAACGACTGACGCTGCAATTGATCCGACGACTTTACAAAAAGCATTGCGTATCGTTACGGATGAAACCTTTAACTGCATTACAGTAGACGGAGATACGTCGACAAATGATACAGTGTTACTGATGGCAAATGGATTAGCAGGCAACCTTTCGCTAACAGAACATCATCCGGACTGGACATTGTTCTTATCGACGTTGCGTGCTATTGCGGAAGATTTAGCCAAAATGATTGCAAAAGATGGTGAAGGCGCAACGAAATTAATCGAAGTAAATGTGACGAACGCATCGAGTGTAAAAGAAGCGCGTCAAGTCGCAAAAACGGTAGTCGGTTCGCCTTTAGTAAAAACAGCAATGTTCGGTAAAGACGGCAATTGGGGACGAATTATTGCAGCGGTTGGGTATAGTGGTGTGTCATTAAATATTCAGCGTGTCAAAATTACAATTGGCGATATCGTCGTTTTACAAAACGGTGAACCGGAATTGTATGAAGAAGAAGCATTACAAGCGATTTTAGAAGAACCGAATATTTATATCGATATCGAGCTTGGAAATGGTCGATCATCTGGAACAGCATGGGGGTGCGATTTAACATATGAGTACATCAACATTAACGCAAGTTACCGATCGTAAAAAACTCGTCATTAAATTAGGTGGCAGTATGTTAGAAGAATTGACGAATATTTTCTTTAAAAAAATAAAAGCGTGGCAAAAGCAATACGATATAACAATCGTTCATGGTGGGGGACCAGCGATTAATGAAGCATTGCAACGAGCAAACATTGCGACAGAAAAAATAGGGGGACTTCGTGTCACACCGAGAGAAGCGATGGATGTTGTACAATCGACACTCATTGCACATGTCAATCCTTCACTCGTTCAACGGTTTCAAAAAAACCGATTACAAGCAGTTGGATTAAATGGATTTGACGGTCAATTGATGCAAGCATTGCCTATTGATCCAAATGTTTATGGGGAAGTAGGGAATGTCACGACAGTAAATGCTACACTTTTACAAACTTTAATGACAAATGGGATAATTCCAGTCGTAGCATCGATAGCAGAAGATAGTGTACGAGGGGTTAGTTTGAATGTGAATGCAGATGAAGCAGCAAGATCTGTAGCAGAAGCATTACGTGCAGATCGTTTAATGCTCGTGACGGACGTTCCAGGTATTTTAATTGATGGTAAGACGTGTGAACAAACGACACCTGACGAGATTGAGCGTTGGATTGAAACGGGAGATATCTATGGGGGGATGATTCCGAAAGTTGACGCAGCGGTCAATTGTCTCGATGATGGAATTGTATATATCGATATTGTCAATGAGACGTTAGAAGGTACGACGATTACAAAAAAAGAGGAGAATGGACATGAGTCATTTATTTCCAAACTATGGGAGACGACCGATTGAAATTGTAGAAGGAAAAGGTACGATTGTAAAAGATCAAAAAGGAAAAACGTATTATGATTTTTCTAGTGGTATCGCAGTTGTTAGTTTAGGTCATGCAAATGAAACGATCGTTCAAGCGCTACAACAACAGAGTGAAAAGTTATGGCACATTTCAAATTTATTTGAAAGTAGTGGACAAGAAAAATTAGCGCAAACGCTAGTAGAAGATATACATTTGCAATATGGTTTTTTCTGCAATAGTGGAGCAGAAGCGAATGAAGCTGCGATGAAACTCGCTCGTAAACATACAGGACGAGATACGATTGTAACGTTTGAGCATTCATTTCATGGTCGAACATTCGGAGGCATTGCAGCGACAGGTCAAAAGAAAGTAAAAGAAGGGTTCGGCCCGATGTTAGAACGATTCGTTACAGTTCCTTATAATGATTGCGAAGCATTACGTGAAGTAGTAGATGAACGAACAGCGGCGATTATGCTTGAAATCGTACAAGGTGAAGGAGGCGTTACCCCTGTTAGCGAGGAGTTTATAGCATGCATTCAAAAATTACAAACGCAATATGAAGTGCTCGTAATTGTCGATGAAGTTCAAACCGGAATGGGACGTACAGGTACATTGTATGCTTATGAACAAACAGCTTTAAAACCAGATATTGTGACATTAGCAAAAGGATTAGGAGGAGGATTTCCGATTGGTGCAATGCTCGGAACCGCTCCTTTAGGTCCATCGTTCGGCCCAGGATCACACGGAACGACATTCGGTGGAAATCCGTTAGCCGTTGCAGTCGCTCAAGCAGTAACAGATACGATGAAAGAACCATCGTTTTTACCGAACGTTCAATCGAATGCTACGTACTTCCGTTCAACATTGAAAGAGGCGTTAAAACAGACAGCATTTACAGAAGATCTAAAAGGGTGGGGATATTTAGTCGGTATCCCGATAGGACCTCAATTGCCAGAAGTTGTGGCGAAATTAGAAGAAAATGGTGTTTTAACTGTACCTGCTGCTCAAGGCGTGTTACGATTATTACCACCACTGACAGTTACAAAAGAAGAAATAGATGCTGTCGTTCACATTGTTCAAAACTCGTTACAACAAATGAAGGAGTAACGGGGAAAGTGTGAAAGTTTTGCTACAACGGAAGAAGAATTCAATGAAATTGTGTCCGTTAGGCAAAAAAAGATTGAATAAAACGTCTAAAAAGTAGCAGAACGGTGAAATATGGGGGAATTCCCTAATAGTCGCAAGTTTTTAAATTTTATACAATTGTCATGTAGAAAAGAAGAGAATTTAGCATGTATGTATTTAGAAGGAGGAACGCAACATGTCAAAAGAAATTACAACAAAAGTAGCTATTGTAGGTGGAGGTACTGCGGGTATTTCAATCGCAGCGCGTATTTTACGTCAAGCACCTTACACAAAAAACGACATTACGATCATTGATCCAGCGGAAGTACACTATTACCAACCAGCATTCTCATTAGTAGGTGCAGGAGATATGGTTTTAGATGATACATACCGTACAATGGAGCGTGCAATTCCTGAAGGAGTAAACCTCTTAAAAGAAGCGGTTTCTACTTTCCAACCGGAAGAAAACACATTAAAAACTGCAGAAGGTACAACAGTGAAGTATGAATATTTAGTTGTCGCTGCAGGTCTTCAGTACGACTGGGATAAAATCGAAGGTTTAACTGAAGCACTTAAAGCAGAAGGTAAAAACGGAGTATGTAGTAACTACTCACCGAAAACGGTAGAATTTACGTGGACAGCACTTCAAAATGTAAAAGATGGCCGTGCAATCTTTACACAACCGAGCACACCGATTAAATGTGCAGGTGCACCACAAAAAATTATGTACTTAACAGAAGAGTATTTACGTAAAATGGGTGTTCGCCACAAAACAGCGGTAGAATTCATCTCAGGTATGCCAAAACTTTTCCCAGTACCACGTTATTACGGTCCTTTAAAAGAGATCGTCGAAGAGCGCGGTATCGAAACAACATTTAGCAGTGAGCTTCGCAAAATCGATGGCGACAAACAAATCGCAACATTCGAAAATATTGAAACAGGTGAAACATTTGAGCGTGAATTCTCAATGATCCACGTTGTACCACAAATGTCAGCACCAGACTTCATCAAAGAAAGCCCACTTGCAAAAGACGGCTGGGTAGACGTTGATATGTACACATTACGTCACAACGAATATCCAAACGTATTCGGTGCTGGAGATAACTCAAGCTTACCGACATCACGTACAGGAGCAGCAGTTCGTAAACAAGCACCAGTTGCAGCTACAAACTTAGTAGCGCTTATGGAAGGTCGCGAAATGACTGCAAAATACGACGGATATTCATCATGTCCACTCGTAACTGGATACGACAAAGTAATGCTTGCTGAATTCGTATACGGTAACGAAGCGTCAGAATCTACGCCACTCGATCAGCGTATCCCACGTCGTAGTATGTTCTTCATGAAAAAGAACTTATTACCGATGTTATACTGGAACGGTATGTTACGCGGTACGATGTAATTTTCCACTATTAAAGAAAGAGAGGCGATAGAAGATGACGGAACGTCAAGATCAAAACTTAGAAGATGTTATTCAAAAGTTAAACAAAGAAGAGCAAATTCAATCGGTAGAATACCTTATTGAAAACTTGCCAGAGTATGTAGAATCATTAAAAGTCATTGAAGAGAAAGTAGCATTCGCTGTAGAAGCTCTTCAAGATAGCGAAACGTTAGAGTTCATCACAGGAAACCTTGAAGGTAAAGTGCGTGACTTACGTATCGGCGACGAGCATTTTGAAGCGCTCATCGAATTAACACATATGTTACCAAAACTTGTACCTTTAATTCATACGTTAGATGACTTAAAAGATTTCGCGTTATCTGTATGGAATGACGAAGAAACAGTACAAGATGCTATTCGCCACGGTCAGCATACGTTAAATAAATTTGTTCCAGTGGACAAAGGTATTGAACTTGCAGGCGAAGCAAAAGAAATCATGGAAGAAACACAAGAGGAATTTGCGAACAAGAAAGATGAAAAATATTCAATGTTCAGTCTCCTCAGCATGTTAAAAGATCCAGTCGTACAAGACGGACTTCGTTACATGAACGCATTTTTAGCGGTTATGAATCGTCGTCGTTAATTACGACCGAAAGAAGCGAAGAATTTTATTCTTCGCTTCTTTTTTAGTTTCATAAGATTGTTCTTTTCCATAATCATTTTTTTACTTTACATTCAACATATCGTCGCTTCTATTTTTGATAAAACGTAAAAAGTGTTCACAAGGAAGTGAAAACAATTCGAAGGATTCGTTCATTCGTTTACGTTTGCAAAAGAAACGTGTAATATCGTATAGAGTACATGTTCTACAATCGAGCAATCGAGGAGAGCATATTAGTGAAAAAAGGTGAAGAAATGAGCGAACAATCATTAGAAACGATTTTTTCAGGTAAAATATTTCATCATTTACAAGATGGAATTATCGTCATGGACAAAGATCGTAAAATTATCGAAATGAATCGATCGGCACGAGCATTAATGGGATTAAAGGTTGGAGAAACAGTGCCACATTGTGCATATTGTAAAAAGCGTAAATTAAAAGAAGGCGAAGAACGTTGTTATTTAATTGCCAATGGCGGGGAAATTCCTTACTTCTCTTCACAAATGCAAAGAGTCGGTGAATATTTAGTCGATGTGGAGATGAGTACGGCTTTAATTTATGAAGATGAAGAGTCAGGAGAGCGGTATTACGTCCTCGTACTACGTGATTTAGCGTGGAAAAAACGAGAAGAAGAAATGAAATTATCAAAACGAATGGTCCGCTATTTAACTGAAATAAAAGAAGAGGAACGAAAACGTTTATCTCAAGAACTTCATGACGGTGTCAGTCAATCGTTATACAGCATTGCGATTGCAATGGACAATTTAATGGAATCTGTACAAGAAACGGAAGTCATTAGTGAATACGTTCAAGAAGTACGGAACGAATTAAGTCATGTCATTTCAGATGTAAAATATTATTCAGAAGCATTGCGCCCTCGTGTTTTGGATCAGTTCGGTGTCGTACCAGCGATTGAAATGCTCATTCAATCTATTCAAAAAAACATTCCGAATTTATCCGTTACGTTGAAGGCAAATAAGACAGAGCGTTATCATCCTGTTATTGAAATTAACGTTTATCGTATTATTCAAGAAGCTTTGCACAATATGATGAAGTATGCCAAAGCAGAAGAAGTGACAATTACTTTCCAAGACGACGATGGCTTTTTAACAGTGACGATTCACGATAATGGTATCGGCTTTGATACGAAGCGAGTAACAGAAGGACTCGGATTGCTTCACATGCAAGAACGTATTTCTCACGTAAATGGAACGATCCATATCGATTCCAAAAAAGATGAAGGTACGACGATTCGTTTTTCTGTCCCTGCGTATGAGGAGGATGCAGAATGAACATATTAGTCGTCGATGATCATATGCTGATTCGCAAAGGACTCCGTATTTTGTTAGAGCGGATGGATGAAGTGACGTCAGTATGTGAAGCTGAAAGCGGTACAGAAGCTGTTCAACGGATTTATAAAAAACAACCTGATATCGTCATTATGGATTTATCAATGCCAGATGGTTTAGACGGTTTTACTGCAATGCAGCATATTAGAAGTGTTGTACCTACGACAAAAGTTATTATTTTGACGATGCATGATCAAGAAACATACGTACGCCGTGCAATTCGTCTTAAAGCATCGGGTTATATATTAAAAAATAGTGAGCCAGGTCGTATAAAAGAAGCAATTTTAACAGTACGTGAAGGTGGAGAATATTATGATCCAGCGATTCCACAAGAAATGATCAATCGTCATAAAAAATCAGATAAAGAACAGTCCGTTTTGACAAAACGTGAACAAGAAGTATTACGTTTCGTTTCATTAGGTTATTCTAACCGTCAAATCGCAGAGCAATTAATGATCAGTCCGAAAACAGTAGAACGCCATAAAGAAAATATGATGAAGAAATTAGAATTAAAAGGACAACATGAGCTTGTGCAATACGGTTTACGAAACAACTATGGTACTTTTCTTTAAAGAAGGAGAGAAAATAAAGTATGTCTAAAAAAATTATCGTGTCATTAGATGGAAGTGCGAGTTCCGCACAAATTATTCCAATTGCCGTGAGTATTGCAAAACAGTATGGAGATCAAATTTTATTTTTAAATATCCAGTCATCTTTACGAGAACTCGGTTATCCGACAGTTCGAAAAGCGATTGAACAAATTGAAGATGAAGGTGTACCTTACGAAGCGAAAATTCGTGTCGGCATTCCAGCGATGGAAATTGTGGCGGAAACGTCGAATGAAGATGTACGTTGTCTCGTGATGGCAAAAGGACGTGGAGATGAAGAGGCAATCGGTAGTGTGAGCGCACACGTTTTAAAGTTAGCAAAATCTCCGGTACTCCTCGTTCCTCCTTTAGCATTCAAATAAAAGGTTGCAAAATGATTGAAAAGTCGATAGCCTAAAACGGTAAGGGTTTAAGAGAATAAGGAGGGGACACTATTGCAAAAAACGATAAAAGAACTTATTTTATTAACGATAGGGTCTTTATTATTCGCCCTCGGTGTAACGGCATTCTCACTCCCGAATGAATTATCAGAAGGTGGCGTCATCGGATTGACGATTATCTCTTATTATTTGTTCGGTTGGTCGACAGGAATTGTAAACTTTGTATTGAATGCAATTTTACTCGTCGTCGGGTATAAATTTTTCAGTCGTAAAACGACTATTTATACGATAGTTGTCATTACATTATCGTCTCTTTTCTTATCGTGGACAGAAGGAATTGTAGCGACACCTCATAATGATACGTTACTTGCAGCACTTTTTTCAGGTGTATTTGTCGGAATTGGACTCGGTCTTATTTTTCGTGCAGGTGGAACGTCTGGAGGTTCTGCTATTTTAGCGCAACTGGCGCATCAATTTCTCGGCTGGTCGGTCGGAAAAGGTATGTTACTCATTGATTTTCTCGTCATTGCAGGAGGATATTTCGTCATCGGAGCAGAAAAGTCGATGTATACACTCGTTGCCGTCTTTATCGGTGCTCGTGTAATAGACTTCGTAATTGAAGGGTTAAATCGCCGTACTGCGGTGACGATTATATCGGATAATCAGCAAGACATTCGTGAACAGATTATGCAAAAAATGGCGCGTGGAGTAACGATTATCGACGGTCGTGGAGGATATACGAATAATCGAAAAGAAATTTTATACGTCGTGATCAATAAGCCAGAAGTCGTCCGTTTAAAATCGGTCGTCGCTTCAGTCGATCCGAATGCGTTCGTCGTCATTCATGACGTACGAGATGTACTCGGAAGTGGATTTGAATCACGCTAAAAATCACGAGTCTCTTAGAGGACTCGTGATTTTTTTACACGTAAAGAAAGGAGAACATATGGCATCACAAGCAGTTATCGGTCAATTGTTACATCTTATCGGAAGTGGGGTAGGTGCAATTTTTACGTACTATCTTGCATGTTCTCGCACGCCAAAAGAAAAAAAGAAAATAATAGATCGTCTATTCAGTTATATGATTCGAGTTGTACTCGTCATGTGGACAATTAAAATTGTACGAAATGTATCACTTTTCATAGAAGACCCCATAGCTGTACTCGCTTATCCGAGTGATACGTTTACATTTTACCTCGCTTTATTTCTCGTCATTGGACATGCTGTATGGGAGTTAAAAAAAGAACAACAATCGATTGAACCGTATATCGTAGCGGTGAGTTATACGATGCTTTTATCTCTCTTTTTCTATGAAGCGATTTTAGTCATCGTCTACGAACGAGTATATCATTTCCCTTCTCTCGTACTTTTCTTTATTGTATGGAGTAGCTATTCAATTTTATTGAAAAGAAGTCCAGTTTTACGAGCGACGTGGATTACTTATACGATTTGGACGATTGGGACGTTTATAGTCGGTCAGTGGATTCCAGTTGTACCGTTATTTCAGTTCCGCTTAAGTGTGTACGTATTGATGTTCGTAACCTTTGTACTTCTAATCATGAGATGGAAACAAACGAGAAAGTAGGGATGGAATGGATTTTGCACAACTTAGTTTATGGACGGGTTTAGCAGTAGCACTTGGGGCAGGTGCACTGTCCTTTTTATCACCATGTGTATTGCCTATTTTTCCGGCGTATTTGTCGTACATTACAGGTGTTAGTATTAAAGAGTTAGAAGGAACGAAAACGACGACAATCCGTAAAAAGTTATTGTTTCACTCGATTGCCTTTTTACTTGGCGTTTCGCTCGTCTTTTTCAGTTTAGGCGTCGGTGCAACATTTGTTGGTCATTGGTTGAAACAATTGTTAAACGGTCCAACCGGTGTTTTCATTCAACAAATTGCAGGTATTTTTATTATTATTATGGGTCTTTTTATAGCTGGTTGGATTAAATTGCCGTGGCTTATGCAAGATACGCGTAAACAAGGAAAACGAAAACAGTTAGGATATGTCGGTACATTTTTCGTCGGTCTCGGTTTTGCGGCAGGATGGACGCCATGTATCGGACCGATTTTTGCTGCTATTTTATTGCTAGCGAGTGCTCAACCGAATATGGGGTTATTGTACGTCATCGCTTATATCGTTGGATTCGCTTTACCCTTTTTAATATTTACCTTTTTCATCGGTTCGATTCGCTCGATTACGAAATATAGCGGTATCATTATGAAGATTGGTGGTATGATGATTATCATCATGGGACTTTTATTGTTCACCGGAGAATTGACACGAATTACGAGCTTTTTACTCGATTTAGTAGAAGGTACGTGGTTATCAAATTTAGGATAGGAGTAACGGAATGAAAAATATCAAAAATTGGATCATTGGACTCGTCGTGCTCGGGTTATTTGGTTGGGCATTGTATACGTTTGTCGATAGTACAGAAACGAAAAAAGAACAACAATCTGCAAATGCGATAGAAGAAACAGACGATGAAATTTTTAATTTTCAGCCAGGAGATTATGCACCTGATTTTGAATTGAAAACATTTGATGGTCAAACAGTTCGTCTGTCAGATTATAAAGGAAAGGCAGTTATGTTGAACTTTTGGGCGACTTGGTGTCCACCGTGTCGTGCAGAAATTCCCGATATGCAAAAAGTGTATGAAACGACGGATTATGAAATTTTAGCAGTGAACGTAACGGGCTCAGAATCAAAAATGAAACATGTCGAGCAATTTATTGAGAAATATGACATGACATTTCCGGTTGCATTAGACGAAGCGAGTGCTGTATCCACAATGTACAATGCTTTTTCATTGCCAACGACGTATTTTATTGATGAAGAAGGAAAAATCGTACAGATCATCGAAGGTCCATTGAATAAAGATGCGATGATTCAAATGTTTCAACGTATCGAAGGGAAATAATGACAATATTTGAAAATAAAAGACACTTGAACGGATGTTATATTCGTTCAAGTGTCTTTTAGATTAAAAATCGTTCGATGTTCATTAGACAATGGTTTTTAATGGAGAGAATCATCAATATCCATCGTCGTTTGTGTCAATGTTTCAAGTAATGTAGCTGTTGTAATTTTACCGATTCGTCGTTCGTTTTTAACGACGTAGATTGCTGGAAAATCGATTAATTTTTTCATGACGTCTTTTACACTACGTTGAGGCGCAATCGTCGGGAGTTTTTCGTTAATTTCTTCGTTTTCGTGAAGCGGAACGAGTAAATGTTCCGCTTGTAAAATATTCGCTCGGTCTACTGCTTTCGTAAATGATGCGATATAATCGTTCGCAGGATGCAATATGAGTTGTTGTGGAGTATCAATTTGAACGATTTGTCCATCTTTCATCACTGCTACACGGTCACCGAGTTGGACGGCTTCATCGATATCATGTGTAATGAAAATAATCGTTTTCTTTAACTTTTTTTGAATTTGTAATAAGTCTCGTTGCATTTCGTATCGAATGAGTGGATCGAGTGCACTAAATGGTTCGTCCATTAATAAAATATCAGGGTTATTCGTTAATGCTCGTGCAATACCGACACGTTGTTGCATACCACCTGACAATTGGTCAGGGTATTGATCTTCGTACCCTGCTAATCCGACCGATTCAATTTGTTCGAGAGCAATTTTTCTTCTTTCTTTTTTAGATAAACCTTTTATTTCTAATCCGTATTCGACGTTTTCAATAATCGTTCGATGGCTAAATAAGCCGAAATGTTGGAAGACCATTGCGATTTTATTTTGACGCAGTTGTTGTAATTGTTTCGTGTCGTATTCTACAATATTTTCCCCATCAATTAAAATATTGCCGCTTGTCGGTTCATTTAATAAATTAAAGCATCGAATGAGTGTAGATTTACCACTACCAGACAATCCCATAATGACGAAAAATTCGCCTTCTTTTACATCGAATGAAACATCATATACACCGACAGTATGTCCTGTTTTTTCTAAGATTTCTTCTTTCGTTTTTCCTTCTTGAATATAAGGAACGACTGTTTTTGGTTTCGGTCCAAAAATTTTACTCATATGTTGTACTTGTAATTTATTTGTCATTGTCCAACCCCTCCGCGTTGCGTTTTATTCGCAATACCTACTGTAATCCGGTCGATAATAATCGCTAAAAAGACGATACTTAAACCGGCTTCGAATCCAAGTGATAAGTCAATACGGTTAATTGCATAAAAGACTCGTTCACCAAGACCGTCTGCTCCGACCATAGAACCGACGACTGCCATAGAAAGAGCCATCATCGTCGTTTGGTTAATCCCGGCTAAAATTGTTGGTAACGCTTGTGGGAGTTGTACTTTGAATAACATTTGCATGCGGCTTGACCCGAATGACTGAGCGGATTCGATTACTTCTTCATCAACTGAACGTATGCCGAGTTCTGTCAATCGCATAACAGGAGGTAAAGCATAAATAATCGTTGCAATAATTGCAGGCACGTTTCCGAGTGGGAAGAAGAAAATGACAGGAATTAAATAAACGAACGTTGGCATCGTTTGCATCGCATCTAAAATAGGACGCATGACGGTAGAAAAACTTTTACTAAAAGCCATTAAAATTCCAAGTGGAATTCCGATAACGAGGGAAAGTATCACCGCTAAAATAATGACAGCTAATGTCGTCATCGTTTCTTCCCACAATCCGAAAGAGCCGATCGTAAAAAGGAATAGTCCATAGACGATACCGCTTTTCCATGTTGTAAACAATACACCGAGTAAAAAAACGAGAAGAATGAGTACCCACCAAGGAGTGGCGAGTAATAGAGATTCAACGAATTGAATCGTCGAAGAAGCGACCACGAAAATGTGATCAAAGAAAGATTTGTAGTTGACCGCTAAAAAGTCGACAAATTGTTCGACGTAATCACCGATCGGTAAAGATAGATTAGGAAATGAAGTTAACATAAATTGGAGTCTTCTCTTTTCAGAGAAAACCCGTGTAATACCACCTTTCATCGTATAGATTGCAAAAATGAGGACGAAACGTTTAAACGTTTCGTCTCTTTTTTATAACGATTGTTTTACTTTTTCAGCAATGTTTTCAGGAACCCAAGTTGTCCAGATTTCTTCGTGTTCTTTCATCCACCAAATCGCGGCTTCATCTGGATCTACGCCATTTTGTTCCATATAATCTAATGCTTTTTCTGTTAAATCGTTGCTCGTTTCATATTGTTGTAAAAATTCGAATACGTCTGGTGCTTGTTTCGGGAAGTCTTCATGGACAGCAATGACGACATCATTCGGTGGGAAAGCGGTACTGAAATCTTTTTCCCATTGTTCTTTATCGTAAGGTGCTTCTTCTAACAATGTTAAGTCATAACTTGCTGTTACCCATGTAGGAGACCAATAATAGCCAACCCATGCATCCCCTTGTTTATAAGCAGATTCTAACGAAGCGACGATTGCCGCATCAGAACCCGGTGCTAAGTAGTTGAAATGTTCATCTAAGCCGTATGATTTCACTTTTTCAGCTAAATGTTCACTTACAATCCAACTAGACGGAGCACCGATAATACGTCCTTTATTTTTATCTTCAGGGTCTTGGAATAATTCAGGGTACTTTTCTAAATCCGCAACTGTTTTTAAATCAGGCGCTAACGGTGCAATGCCTTTTTCTTGATCGCCTTCAATGACATATGTCGGAACGTATAAGCCTTGTGTATTGTCATCGAAGTTCGTATTTGCCCGAACAATTTGTTCGCGCGATAACGCTTTTTCATAAATATCTTTTAAATTATCGGTCCATACTTCCATATAGACATGTAAATCACCTTGTTGAAGTGCTTGGAATGTAGCCGTTGACGTTCCGTTTGTGACGTCTGTTTTGTAACCGTATCCATCTTCTACAATTTTTTGAGCGATACTGTTATGGACACGTATACTGTCCCAACCAGCATCGGCAAAAGTAATCGTTTCGAGCGGTTGTACTTCGCCATCTTTTTTCGTATCGTTTCCACAAGCTGCGAGAACGACAAAAAGACTTATTGTTGCGATGAACAGTAAGCTTCGTTTCATATTCATAGTGATCGAACATCCTTTCAAATTTTAATATGCGCTTAAAATAAATGAATGACTGTGCGCTTTAAATAGAGGGAGTACGTTTTTAATCGTACATGAAGGAAAAACATAAAGCAAATTACTAGAAATATATACACAAAAAGGAAGAGTGTCGAATACTCTTCTTTTTTAGACTTATGATATGATAAAGGTAAAGACAATGAGGAGAGGAGTTACTTTTATGATATCTTCAACGAAACGGGATTTTTTATCGGCACCTATCGAACAATACTTAATATCGTCTGAAAAAGTAGCGCACGTTCAAATCGGAAATTATGCGGAACATGCGCTACTCATTTTGACAAAAAGCGGTTATTCTGCGATTCCTGTACTAGATGAACAATATCGTTTAGAAGGGCTCATCAGTTTAGGTATGATCATGGACCAAATTTTAGGGTTAGAAAGAATAGAGTATGATAAATTAGCGAATTTAAAAGTAGATGATGTGATGCATGCAGACATCCCTTATTTAACAACGACAGATCCCTTCCAAAAAGGTTTAGACTTACTCGTTGATCATACGTTTTTATGTGTCGTCGACGAAAATCGCAAATTTGCAGGTATTTTAACACGCCGTGTCATGTTGAAAAAATTTAAAAAATATATTTACACGACGTAACGAAAGGAGCGACTGTTTTGACGAATACGAAACGTCGACTCGTCTTCATATCTGTATTAATTGCGATGTTTATTAGTGCCGTTGAAGCGACCATTGTAACGACTGCGATGCCATCGATTGCTGCATCGCTCGGTAGTTTTTCTCGATATAGTTGGATATTTTCATCTTATTTATTAATGAGTACGGTAACGGTTCTAATTTACGGAAAGTTAGCAGACTTATACGGTCGAAAGCCTATATTTTTAATCGGGGTGACGATATTTACACTCGGTTCATTTGGAGCAGGTTTTTCGATGACGATGGAGTGGTTAATCTTTTTCCGGTTCATTCAAGGAATTGGTGCGGGAGCAGTAGCGCCGATTGCAACGACAATTGTCGGAGATTTGTATTCGTTGGAAGAACGAGCAAAAGTTCAAGGTTATATGTCGAGTGTATGGGGAATATCCGCGATTGTCGGCCCGGCGATTGGAGGGTTAATCGTTCAATATTGGACGTGGCAATATATTTTTTGGATTAATATTCCACTCGGTATTTTGGCAATGATCGGTGTCTTTTTGTTTTTAGAAGAAGAACAGCCGAAACGTACCGTTTCAATCGATTACAAAGGGGCGATTGCCTCTGCTATTTTTATCGGGACGTTTATCGTCTGGCTGACAGAAGGTAGTCAACAATTTGGATATTTTGATATTGTTGGAATTACGCTACTCTTCGTGAGTATCGTAAGTTTTATTCTTTTTTTAGTCATCGAAAAACGAGCACAATCTCCTGTTGTACCGCTGGAAGTTTGGCGTCATCCGACGATTTTTTATACGAATATCGTTACTTTTTTAACAGGGATGATTTTAATTGCGGTGTCGTCTTATTTACCGACGTATGTGACGGGTGTCATGACTGAAAAAGCGATTGTTGCAGGCTTCACACTTACAGCGATGTCGATCGGTTGGCCTCTTGCATCTACGATTGCGGGACATTTATTAATTCGTTTCGGCGTTCGACCGATTGCATTAGTAGGTGGTCTTCATTTAGTCATCGGTGTTAGCTTATTGCTCTTTTTAACGAGTGCAACGTCTCCATTATATGTCGCTTTCAGTAGTTTTATTATCGGAGTCGGTATGGGGCTTACGAGTACATCGTTTATTATTTCTATTCAAAGTGCTGTACCGTATGAAATGCGAGGAGCAGCAACCGCTTCAAATATGTTTATGCGCAATTTAGGAAATACACTCGGTGCATCGTTGTTCGGTGCAATTTTAATGCGCGCTTTAATGAAACAACTACAGTCAACGCCATACGATATGAATGACGCAAACGTCATCTTATCAACAGCGAGTCGACAATCAGTGAATGAAGAGAAATTGTTACTTTTGCAACAGGCGATGCATATGAGTTTGCAATATGTGTTTAGTGGAATGTTACTCGTCGCATGTATCGCTTTCTTCATATTATTTAAATTGCCGAAAGGAAAGGTCATCGTTCATGACAGCAACAGAACTTGAAATTATCGTCGCTTTAGCTGAAGAAGGAAATATGCGAAAAGCGGCGGAACGTTTATTTTTATCTCAGCCAGCCTTATCCCAACGTTTACGTTCAATTGAAAAAACGTGGGGGAGTAAATTGTTTATTCGTTCTCAAAAAGGACTCGAACCGACAAGTGCAGGAGAACTCGTAATTCAATTCGCAAAAGAGACATTACAAGCACAAGAAGAAACGTTTGAAATGATCGCTTCACTAGAAGATCGGGTACACGGAACGTTGAAAATTGCCTGCGCTACGATTGTTGGGCAGACGTGGCTTCCACAAGTGTTGAAAGAATACGTAAAAAAATACCCGGACGCTAAAATTTCACTTATGACAGGTTGGAGTTCAGAAATTGTGAAAGTGTTACATAAAGGAGAAGCGCATGTCGGTATCGTACGTGGTCAAGTTGATTGGAATAGCGAGAAAAAATATTTGTTTCGCGATCAACTGTATTTAGTAGATCGTTATATTGAACAGATGGATGAAGTAACGGATTCTCAACGTCCTTTTATTCAATTTAAAAGTGATTCGACGTATTATATGGAGATTGAACGATGGTGGCAAAAACATTTTTCTCAAAATCCAGGAAGGCAAATTACAGTCGATCAGATTGAAACGTGTAAACAACTTGCGTTAAACGGTATTGGTTATGCTATTTTGCCATCGATTACGTTAAGTGGAGAAGAAGATGTGCATATGATTCCACTTGTTAATCAAGAAGAAGAGTTTGAACTTACTCGTGATACGTGGTTAATCGGTTATGAATCGGCTTTTGAGTTGAAACAAGTGCAAGCGTTTGGTGAAGTTGTCATGAAACATGCAGCACAACTTCGTCAAAAGTTAGAAGAAGATGAACAGCAATACAATTTATAATGCTACGACAATTGAAAAGAATCTTTTTTATCTACACCATTTCGTACGGATTTGCGGATGGTTAACTCAAACTGTAAGCTCTTCCAATGTCGTATACATACGTGTGGGATCGTGTAAAAACCTCAATATAGGATAGAACTTGAAAAGACAGACGGATGTTAAACCGTCTGTCTTTTCAGGATGAGTGAGTCATTAAATTGATTTTCCATCGTAAAAAATATTCATTGTACATTGCGATATTATCGTGACCGAGGAAGCGATAGACTTCTAAATGTTCTCGTGCTTTTTCATTCGGATAAAATCGTTCATCATGTGCAATATGAGGATCAATGAGATCGAGTGCACTTTTATTTGGCGTCGCATATCCGACGTATTCTGCATTCATCGCTGCGATATCAGGTCGGAGTAAAAAGTTAATAAAAGTATGTGCTCCTTCGATATTTTTCGCTGTTTTTGGAATGACGATATTATCAAACCAAATATTCGATCCACTTTCGGGTACTTGGAAGTCAATCGACTCGTTTTCATCTAACATATCGACGACTTGACCACTCCACGTAATCGCAGCGGCAGCTTCACCGTGAATCATTAATTGAGTCACTTCATCTCCAATCACTGCTTTCACGTTCGGTAATAGTTCATTCATTTTTTGAAAAGCTTCGTGAACGTCAGCATGATTTGTTTCATTTAATGAACGTCCATTTGTATTTAAACCGACGCCAATTACTTCACGTGCACTATCGACGACGATAATATCTTGTCGTAAACGCTCATCCCACAATTGGTCCCATGAATGAAAGTCAAGGTCTTCTGGTATTAAATCTTTGTTAAAAGCGATACCGACGGTTCCCCAAAAATAAGGAATTGAATACTCATTGTTCGGATCAAATGACCAATCTAAAAAATAAGGATCGACATGTTGTAAGTTTGGTAGTTTCGTATGATCAATCGGTAGTAGCAAATCTAATTCTTTCATCATTTCAATCATATATTCTGAAGGAACAGCAACATCGTATGTCGTTCCACCTTGTTCAATTTTTGCTTTCATACCTTCGTTTGAGTCAAACGTTTCGTAAATGACGCGGATATTCGTCTCTTTTTCAAATTGATCGATAATATCCGGATCGATATAATCTCCCCAATTGTACAACGTAATTGACGAATGACTAGCAGATTTTGTTGTGCTCATTTGGATAGATACGACAAGTAAGCCGATTGCGACAGCTATAATGGCAATAAAACTTGCAGCTAAACGTTTCATGACGATGCTCCTTTCTCACGTGTTCGTGAACGAATGAGTTGGTAACCGATGACGAGTAATACAGTGACGAAGAAAATAATGGCAGACAGTGCGTTGATCGTCAAGGAAACACCTGTTCGAGCCATTGAATAAATTTCGACAGAGAGGGTAGTGAAGCCGTTTCCTGTTACGAAAAATGTAACGGCAAAGTCATCGAGTGAATACGTGAGCGCTAAAAAGAATCCTGCCCATATACCCGGTTGGATAAAAGGCAAAATGACGTGGAATAAAACGTCTTTTGCATTCGCACCTAAATCGAGTGCAGCATCAATAAGTGTCGGACTCATATCGTATAGCTTCGGTAAAACCATTAAAACGACAATCGGTATACTAAAAGCGATATGAGAAAGTAAAACAGATACAAATCCGAGTCGAACGCCGAGAAATGTAAAGAGTATTAAAAAAGAAGCACCGATAATGACATCTGGACTGACGATCAATACGTTATTGAAAGATAAATAAAGTGAACGTCGGCGCTTTTTTTTCGTGAAATAAATGGCTAGAGCGCCGATTACCCCAAACAATGTTGCAACGACTGCAGATAATAAAGCGATGACGATTGTTTGTAATACGATGATGAGTAATCGTTTATCTTGAAATAGCTCGACGTAATGTGTCCACGAAAATTCATGGAAATTGGCCATTGAATTTCCGGAGTTAAATGAAAATAAAATTAAAAACGCAATCGGTGCATATAAAATGATGAAGACTCCGATTAAATACGCTTTTTGTAGAGGTGTTAATGTTTTCATCGAACGTCACCTTCTTTCGTCGTCGTTACTTTCATCACAATGAACATCGTCACAATTAAAAATACTGCAATCGCTGATCCCATGCCCCAGTTTTGAGTGACGAGAAATTGTTGTTCAATTGCTGTACCAAGTGTCATCACACGGTTTCCAGCAATGAGTCGCGTCACCATGAAAAGAGACAGAGCAGGAATGAACGTTACTTGAATCCCTGCTTTTATTCCATCTGCTGTGAGTGGAATTATAATTTTGCGGAACGTTTCGGAACGACTCGCTCCTAAGTCACGTGCTGCTTCGATATACGTTGGATTTAATTGTTGAATCGCATTGAAAATCGGCAAAATCATAAATGGAATGAAAATATAGACAGCGACAAGTATGAAACTAAAACTTGTAAATAATAGTTGTGGGCTTTCTAATCCAAATGTCGCTACAACGGAAGCGATGATTCCATTTTTACTTAAAATTCCGATAAATGCATATGTTTTTAACAACAAATTTAACCAAGAAGGAATAATAATAAAAAGTAACCAAATTTCTTTATATTTCGTTTTCGTTAATAAATAAGCAGTCGGATACGCAATAAGTAACGTAATCGCCGTAATAAGAAAAGCATAAATGAAAGAATACAACGTTAAGGTTAAATACGTCGATGAGAAAAACTGAACGTAATTTTGTAACGTCCATTGTCCGTTGACATCGATGAACGAATAATAAGCAACTAAAACGATCGGAATAATGACGAATAATAAAATCCAGGCGACGTAAGGAATCGTGTAGAAACTTTTGAATCGTGATTTATACATCGCTATCCCCTCCGTAGGTCTCCATGCGCAAGTCGAAAGCTTCTTCTGATTCATTCAGTCGCATAATATGTAAGTCCTCGGGAGTGAAAGATAAGCCGATTACTTCACCTACTTCCGATTTTTGTGTCGAATGAACGAGCCATTTATTACCGTTATCATCTTGTGTTAAAAATTCGTAATGGACACCTCGAAACAGTTGAGAAATGACTGTAACATTGACATTGCCTTGCGCAGCAGACGTAATTTTTAAATCTTCTGGTCGAATGACGACTTCTACTTTTTCATTCGGCTGGAGTCCACCGTCAACACAAGGAAATTCCCGTCCGTTAAATCGTACGACGTAGTCTTCTACCATTTCTCCTGGTATAATATTCGATTGTCCAATAAAACTTGCAACGAATCGATTAATCGGTTCATCATAAATGTCAAGAGGCGTACCAGATTGTGCGATTTGTCCGTCTTGAATAACGAAAATTTCATCGCTCATCGCCAGTGCTTCCTCTTGGTCATGTGTGACAAAGACGAATGTTTTTCCGAGCTTCTGTTGTAAAGCTCTTAATTCGCTTTGCATAGCTGTTCGTAATTTCAAGTCGAGTGCAGACAATGGTTCATCTAATAAAATAAGGTCCGGTTCATTGACGATCGCTCGTGCAATTGCGACACGTTGACGTTGTCCACCTGACATGTCTTGAATTTCACGCGATGCAAACCCTTCTAAACTAACAAAACGTAATGCTTCTTCTACTCGTCTTTTTACTTCTGCTTCTTTCACTTTTTGAATACGTAATCCAAACGCTACGTTTTCAAAAACATTTAAATGTGGAAATAGCGCATAATCTTGAAAAACAGTATTGACGGGTCTTTCATTAGGTGCAAGTCCGTTCATACATTTTCCATCGATATAAACTTCTCCTTCTGTCGGCTGTAAAAAACCAGCGATGAGACGTAAAATTGTCGTCTTTCCACAACCAGAAGGCCCGAGTAACGTATAAAATTTTCCTCTTTCTAATTCAAAGTTAATATTACGTAAAATATAGTCGTTATCGTGATAACGTAACGAAACGTCGTTAAATTGAACGATCGTCGTCATGACAATCCCCTCCCTTAAATAGTCTGTTTACATATTCCCTTTCTTTTCCTTACAAAACGAAGAAGAAGAGAAGTGCTATTAAATTATACAAAATAAGTTATGAAAAGCAATCATTTTTGAAGAAGAAAAGATAGAAGGGTTAAATAGCGAGAACCCCTTTCATATGTATAGTTGAAGTTTGTACTGAAAAGGGCGAAAAAATGAAAGAAGAGGTGAGAAAAGAAGAAATGAACCCGTTCAAATAGGTAAAAAAGATAAAACTATGTTATAGTTTGTCTAAGACGTGACATTTTTTCGTCTAAAAATATCTACTTTATAATTATTATCATATTCAAGTCATTATCGTTGAAATGAATGAAGACGTTTGTTATGATGAAAGTAGAGTAAAAATGAGAAATTAATGGAGGTTTTTTGTAATGTCAAAACGTTTAGTAAACAAACTAGCGCCAACATTTACGATGCCAGCAGTAATGCCGGACAAAACATTCGGTGAAGTAAGTTTAGAGGAAAATATGAAAGCAGGGAAATGGACTGTATTATTTTTCTACCCAATGGACTTTACGTTCGTTTGTCCAACGGAAATTATTGCGATGTCACAAAATTACGATAAATTCCAAGAGTTGAATGCAGAAATTATCGGTGCATCAACAGATACGATTCATACGCACTTAGCATGGATCAATACACCGTTAGAAGATAACGGAATCGGCCAATTACGTTACCCACTTGCAGCAGATACAAATCATGCAGTGTCGAAAGATTACGGAGTATTAATTGAAGAAGAAGGTGTAGCACTTCGTGGTCTTTTCATTATCGATCCAGAAGGCGAAATGCAATATCAAACGGTCTTCAATAAAGATGTAGGTCGTGACGTAAACGAAACGTTACGTGTTCTTGAAGCGTTACAAACAGGTGGACTTTGCCCAGCGAACTGGAAACCAGGCGAAGATTTACTATAAAATAAAAAGATGTCCTTCGGGGCATCTTTTTTGTTTTATAATATAAGTTTGGCTTTTGGCGTTTTTTTTATGTATATCTGCACGTCTATAAGTAAGATGTTACGCTCGCTCTTTTGATCACTTTTGAGTATGGAGTCTTTCGTTCATGAGAAGTCAGTTGGCGCAGTCAATATTTCATGTTAAGATGAACGAAAAGTGACAGAAAGAAAGTGACAAAATGAAAAAAGAATTTGCAGTCATTGGACTCGGTCGTCTTGGCGGAAGTATCGTTCAAGAACTCGTTGGGCTCGGTGCTCACGTGATGGCGATTGATATTTCTCAAGAAAAAGTAGATGACTATGCTCAAATTGCAACGCAAGCGGTCGTAGCGGATACGACGGATGAATCGGTATTACAATCTCTTGGGATTAAACATTTTGAACATGTCGTTGTAGCGATTGGTGAAAATATTCAATCGAGTATTTTAACGACGTTATTATTAAAAGAACTCGGTGTACCGAAAATTACCGTGAAAGCACAAAGTGATAATCACGAAAAAGTATTAATTAAAATCGGTGCCGACCAAGTCGTGCACCCTGAGCGGGATATGGGACGACGTTTAGCGAACAATATGTTATCGAGTAATATCCTTGATTATTTAGAGTTATCCGAAGAATACTCTATTGTTGAAATTCAAGCGAATGAAAAATTTGTCGGTCAAACGTTAATCGATTTAGATATTCGAGCGAAATACGGTGTGAACATTGTCGCGATTAAACGAGATCATCAACTTATCGTATCTCCGCAAGCAGTTGAACATATTCAAGCAGATGATATTTTAATCGTTATCGGATCGGATATGGATATTCATCATTTTGAACAAAAAGCGAGCCGCTCTTAATCGACAGTAGTGGATCGTTTAGTTGTCTGTTGAAGGATTGAATGCGTTATGACAGTGTTTGTTACGTATTGTAATAGAACGAACGAAAAAGCTGAAGTGTAGAGGGTTCTCTACTCTTCAGCTTTTATTTATTCAACGTTTTGGTCGGTCTCTTTTTTCTTTTTTGAACGGGATGTTTCATTTTTAGATTCGTTAACTTCAAGAACGACAGGTAAAATCATCGGTCTTCTTTCTGTTTTATCGAATAAATAAGGGCTCAACGTATGGATGATTTCATTTTTTAATTTATGCGCATCGTATTTATCATTCGTAATGACTTTGTACATTTTGCGTTTTAACATCCGTTGTGCCTCATGAATCATAGAACCCGATTCGCGCATATAAACGAATCCGCGAGAAATGATATCAGGACCTGCAACAATTTTTTTCTTTTTCTTATCGATCGTTGCTACGACGATGACGAGACCATCTTCTGATAATACTTTACGGTCGCGCAATACGACGTTTCCGATATCACCGATTCCACTACCGTCAATATAGACGTCTCCTGCAGGGATTCGCCCTGCAACACGAGCTGTATCTTCTGTTAAAGCAAGTACATCTCCGTTTGTTAACAAGTGACAGTTGTCTTCTTCTACATCGCATGAAATGCCGAGTTCAGCATGCTTTTTCATCATTCGATATTCCCCGTGAATCGGCATGAAAAACTTCGGTTTCATTAAACGGATCATTAGTTTTTGTTCTTCTTGCGAACCGTGTCCAGACGTATGAATATTGTTTAAAGGACCGTGAATGACTTCAGCTCCTGCACGGAAAAGTGAATCAATCGTCCGGTTAACACTTAAACGGTTACCTGGAATAGGTGAAGAAGAGAAAATGACAGTATCTCCCGGTTGGATTTGTACTTGTCGGTGTGTACCGTTAGCGATTCGTGATAAAGCGGCCATCGGTTCACCTTGACTACCTGTACATAAAATCATCGCTTCATTGGAAGGTAATTTGTTTAACGTTTTGGCATCGATAAACAAATCGTCTGGCGCTTCAATGTAACCGAGTTCTCGACCAATCGTAATGGAATTGTCCATACTGCGACCGAAAATGGCAACTTTACGACCGAACTGTTGTGCTGCATCTAATACTTGTTGCAGACGGTGAATATTCGAAGCGAATGTTGCAAATATAATACGGTGATCTACATTTCGGAAAATATCCGTAATACTTTCGCCGACTTTACGTTCTGACATCGTAAAGTTAGGAATTTCTGCGTTCGTACTATCCGATAATAAACAGAGAACGCCTTCATCGCCAACACGCGCCATTTTTGCTAAGTTGGCTGGTGCTCCGACCGGTGTGAAGTCGAATTTAAAGTCTCCTGTATGAACGATATTACCTGAAGGTGTTTTTACGATGACACCGTAAGCATCTGGGATACTATGTGTCGTTGTGAAAAACGATACAGAAGTTTTTCGGAATTTAAAAACGTCATCTTCCCCAAATTCAATTAATTGAGTTGAACGAAGAAGACCATGTTCATCGAGTTTGTTACGAAGTAGGCCGAGTGCAAGCTTTCCACCATATACCGGAACATTCACTTGTTTTAATAAATAAGGAATACCTCCAATATGGTCTTCGTGACCGTGTGTAACGAAAAGCCCTTTAATTTTATCTTCGTTTCGTTTTAAAAATGTGTAATCTGGAATGACATAATCAATGCCGAGTAAATCGTCGTCTGGGAACTTAATTCCTGCATCGATTAAAATAATTTCGTCTTGGAACTGAACACCGTATGTGTTTTTTCCGATTTCGCCTAGTCCGCCTAAAGCGAAAACTGCTGTTTCGTTGTTTTTAATAATTTTCATTAGAGGTCTTCAACCTGTTGAACAATGAAATGCTCAGAAGATTGCTCATACTCTAAATGGTTACCTTCTAAAAGTTGGATAAATTCCACTTGGATCGGTAACTCATGTAATTTTTCTCGAACTGTGCGTTCTGAGTCTGATTCAACGTACATGCATTGCGTATTTTCGCGGACTGGCACTTCAAGTACGTCATTTTGGTATAAAACTTTGTAAATCATGCATAACTCTCCTTTATAAAACGTTCATTCATCATTCTTTATATAATATCATGCTTATGTCGGAAATGAAAGAAAAGGAATTCTCGATAATGAGCGAGGGAGAAACGTTTCGACGCAAAAGAAGTTTTATTAGAAATGAAAAAACGAGTGAAAAGAAGAGGGTATCTTTTCACTCGTCAGATGACTCGTTTCGTTAAGAGAAAGGAAACTCGTTTTTTAAAGGTTCAACATTTAAAAATGGTCGCGTTTTGTCGATCCGATCGAAAAATAAAATACCATCTAAATGGTCGAGTTCGTGCTGAAAAGCAATCGCAGGTAAACCACGAAGACGTTTCGAAAATTTCTCTCCATTGATATCATATGCTTCAATCGTAATCCGTGCGTAACGAGGAACGTGACCGTCAACAGCTCGGTCGACAGATAAACATCCTTCTCCTGTTTCTAAATAATCTGTCTGTACGGAATGGCTAATAATTTTCGGATTAATCGCAATCATACTTTCTTCGATTTCTCCATCCTCATCTTCAATGTGTAATGCAAAAATTCGTTTGGATGCATTTACTTGAGGGGCAGCAAGGCCAATTCCTGGTCGCAATCCGTAACGTTCACTTAAATGAGGGTCTTGGCTATTTTGAACGTATTCCATTAAGTCTTTTGCTAATTGAATATCTTCTTCTTTTAAAGGAAGGGGTACTTCTTTTGCTACTTCTCGAAGAGTAGGGTGTCCTTCTCGAATAATATCTTTCATTAAAATCATCGTCTGTCGACTCCTTTTCTAAAACTAATGTTCTTCTATTTTATCATGAGACGCTCAATTATGCTTGAAAATCACTTGTTTTAAATGGGGAGGAAAGGGAAGAGAGAAAAGAAGAGCGTATTTCAAATGTAAGCGCTTGTTGTATAACAAAGAAAATATTGTACTAATACAGTATTCAGGGAGTTAAACAATGATGAAGTGAGCTGAAGTTACATATATACGCATTGACAAGGGAAAAAAGAGGCGGTACAATAGGTGGCAAGATAAAGTTGTTTCACTATTTTTTCAAAAACACTAATACAGTTTGAAATAAAGGAGAGGTGCAAATGGTAAAAAAAGAACATAGCATGTTTGATGCCGTTGAAACGTTAAAAGAAGTAGAAAGTCATTTCAGTATGGTGCAAGTGTTAGATGAGGAAGGGAATATTGTTAATGAAGACATGATGCCTGATTTAACGGATGAAGAACTTGTAGAACTAATGGAGCGTATGGTTTATACACGTATGTTAGACCAACGTTCAATTTCGTTGAATCGTCAAGGTCGACTCGGTTTTTATGCACCGACAGCAGGTCAAGAAGCGTCGCAACTCGCATCACATTTTGCGACAGAAAAAGAAGATTTCCTTTTACCAGGGTATCGTGATGTACCTCAGTTGTTATATCACGGTGTTACGTTAGAGCAAGCATTTTTATGGTCTCGTGGACATTACGGTGGAGGAGCATTTGAAGAAGGAGTTAAAGCATTTCCACCTCAAATTATTATCGGAGCACAGTACGTTCAAGCAGCAGGTATTGCACTCGGTTTAAAAAAGAAAGAGAAAAAAGCAGTCGCGATCACGTATACAGGGGACGGCGGAACGTCGCAAGGAGATTTCTATGAAGGGATTAACTTCGCTGGAGCGTATGAAGCACCTGCCATTTTCATCATTCAAAACAATCAATATGCGATTTCAACACCGCGAGAGTTACAAACAAAAGCGAAAACACTCGCTCAAAAAGGAGTAGCCGCAGGTATTCCGAGTGTGCTCGTCGACGGTATGGATGCATTAGCAGTTTATAAAGTAACGAAAGATGCGCGAGACCGTGCATTACGTGGAGAAGGACCGACATTAATTGAGACGATGTGTTATCGTTACGGCCCACATACGATGGCTGGAGATGATCCAACACGTTACCGTACAGACGAAATCGACGGATATTGGGAGAAAAAAGATCCTCTCATTCGTTTCCGTATTTATTTAGAAGGAAAAGGTTTATGGGATGAGAAAAAAGAAGAAGCGGTCATTGAACGTGCAAAAGAAGAAGTGAAAGAAGCAATTAAAAAAGCAGATCAAGCACCAAAACAAAAAGTAAGCGATTTTATCAAATTTATGTTCAAAGGTGACTTACCGAAAAATTTACAAGAACAACTCGCTTATTACGAAGAAAAGGAGTCGAAATAATATGGCACAAATGACGATGATTCAAGCAATTACAGATGCGATGCGCGTAGAATTAGAACGCGATAAAGACGTACTCGTTTTCGGAGAAGACGTTGGGAAAAACGGAGGGGTATTCCGAGCGACAGAAGGATTGCAAGAACAATTCGGTGTAGATCGTGTGTTTGATACACCTCTCGCTGAATCAGGAATAGGGGGCTTAGCAATCGGTCTCGGTTTAACAGGCTTCCGTCCGGTCATGGAAATTCAGTTTTTCGGCTTCTTATATGAAGTGATGGATTCGGTCAGCGGACAACTTGCTCGTCAATCGTTCCGAACAGCAGGTAAAATGAATGCTCCTGTTACGATTCGTTCGCCATTTGGTGGAGGCGTAGCGACACCAGAAATGCATGCGGACAGTTTAGAAGGGATCGTTGCAAGTCAACCAGGATTGACAGTCGTTATTCCTTCTACCCCTTATGATGCAAAAGGGTTATTGATTTCGGCTATTCGTGATGACAACCCGGTCGTATATTTAGAACATATGAAGTTGTATCGTTCATTCCGCGAAGAAGTTCCAGAAGGCGAATATACGATACCTTTAGGGAAAGCAGATATTAAGCGTGAAGGAACGGATATTACTCTTATTGCATACGGTGCGATGGTACACGAATGTTTAAAGGCAGCAGAACAGTTAGAAGAAGAAGGTTATTCAGCGGAAGTTATCGATTTGCGTACAGTGCAACCGTTAGATGTAGATACGCTCGTTGAATCGGTTGAAAAAACAAATCGTGCTGTCGTCGTACAAGAAGCACAAAAACAAGCAGGTATCGCAGCAAATGTCGTTGCTGAAATTACCGAACGTGCAATTTTACATTTAGAAGCGCCTGTGATGCGTGTAACAGCACCAGATACAATTTATCCGTTCGCACAAGGGGAAAATTTATGGTTACCAGATGCGAAAGATATTATAAACAAAGCGAAAGAAGTATTAACGTTTTAATCGAACTGATCGAGAAAGGGTGAAGTGTAGTGGCATTTGAATTTAAATTACCAGATATTGGGGAAGGTATTCATGAAGGTGAAATTGTAAAGTGGTTCGTGGCAGTAGGCGATACGATTGAAGAAGACGATACATTATTAGAAGTTCAAAACGATAAATCTGTCGTTGAAATTCCATCGCCTGTAACTGGAACAATTGAAGAAATTGTCGTTGAAGAAGGTACAGTTGCTGTTGTAGGTGACGTTTTAATTCGAATCGACGCACCAGGATATGAATCTCCAGAAGAAGTCGAAGAAGAAACACCTGCTCCGAAGCAAGAAGAGAAAAAAGAAGAGAAAAAAGAAGAGAAAAATAAAGAAGAAAAAAGTGGACAAACAATTAAAGGACCAAAACGAATTATAGCGATGCCATCTGTTCGAAAGTACGCTCGTGACAACGATGTGAACATCCAAGAGGTGACAGGAACCGGTAAAAATGGGCGTGTTTTAAAAGAAGATATCGATGCATTTTTATCAGGAGATGTTGCTGAAATGCAAAATGAAGAGACTGTAGCATCGCCAGAGACGTCAACACGTGATATAATAGGAGACGGGGATTTCCCAGAAACACGAGAGAAAATTTCCGGCATCCGAAAAGCAATTGCAAACGCAATGGTAAATTCAAAACGTACGATTCCACACGTTACATTATTAGATGAAGTAGATGTTACGAAACTCGTTGAACACCGTCGTGCGTTTAAAGAGGAAGCGGTCGCACGAGATGTGAAATTAACGTATTTACCATACGTTGTCAAAGCACTCGTCGCAACGTTACGCAAATTCCCGCAATTGAATACGTCACTCGATGATGAAACAGACGAATTAATTCAAAAACATTATTACAATATCGGAATCGCAGCGGATACGGATCGTGGCTTACTCGTTCCAGTCATTAAACATGCTGATCGCCGTTCAATGTTCCAAATTGCAGGAGACATTGGAGAGCTTGCAACAAAAGCACGCGATGGTAAATTAATGCCGAATGAGATGAATGGTGCTTCATGTACGATTACAAATATTGGATCAGCAGGCGGACAATGGTTCACGCCTGTAATTAACCATCCAGAAGTTGCAATTTTAGGTATTGGTCGTATTGCGGAAAAACCAATCGTGAAAAATGGTGAAATTGTACCCGCACCTATGTTAGCATTATCATTAGTATTTGATCACCGGGTCATCGATGGAGCAACTGGTCAACAAGCGATGAATTATTTAAAAGAGCTCCTCGGTAATCCACAATTATTATTAATGGAGGCGTAAAAGATATGGTAGTAGGAGATTTTCCAGTAGAAGTAGACACACTTGTAGTAGGTTCAGGTCCAGGAGGATATGTAGCAGCAATTCGTGCCGCACAACTCGGACAAAAAGTAACAATCGTTGAGAAAGACGAATTAGGTGGCGTATGTTTAAACGTAGGATGTATTCCATCAAAAGCGATGATTTCTGTTGGTGAACGTTACCAAGAAGCGAAAAATTCTGACGTAATGGGAATTACAGCAGAAAACGTAGCACTCGATTTTTCAAAAGTACAAGAGTATAAAAACTCAGTTGTCAAACGTTTAACAGGTGGTGTCGAAGGACTCCTCAAAGGAAATAAAGTTGAAATTATTAAAGGAGAAGCTTATTTCTCTGGCGAAAATACAGTACGCATTATGAATGACGATTCAGCTCAAACGTATAAGTTCAAAAATGCAATTGTAGCAACAGGTTCACGTCCAATTGAAATCCCAGGATTTAAATTATCA
>JASLJC010000024.1 GCA_030152585.1 Savagea sp.
CAGGTCGGAGAATGAGTCCGCTTCCTTTTCCATCTTCTGCGACATTAGGTACTGGGCACCCCATATTAATGTCGATTCCTTTAAAACCGCGCTCTTTCATCCCGATGCTCATCTGTCGGAAAAAGTCTGGTCGATCTCCCCAAATGTGCGCAACAATCGGTTGTTCATCTTCTGTAAACGTTAAACGTCCACGAACACTAGCATTTCCTTCGGGGTGACAATAACTGGCGGAGTTTGTGAATTCAGTGAAAAATACGTCAGGACGTGCCGCTTCACTTACGACATGTCGAAATACGACGTCTGTTACGTCTTCCATCGGTGCTAATACGAAAAAAGGACGTGGTAATGTGTCCCAAAAGTTTTCTGTCATATTGCCTTTTCAATCCTCTCTATCAAAATAAATAAAAGACAAATTATCTTCGTTTCAAATCGTATCATGCGATAGTATATCTGTCGCCTTAAAAGTATAAAAATATTGAAAAAGTAATCTTTTCATTAAAAAACGAAAGCTTCTTCTAAGAAGAAACTTTCGTCGTATTAGATGTTGGTACTTTTGAAATCCAAAAGAAACATAAAATATACCCAATCATTAAAACTGCAACTGCGAATAAATAAGGATAATCGAGGTCAATTTCAAATAATGTCCCTCCAATAATCGGTCCGATAATGTTGCCGACACTCGTAAACATTGAGTTCATACCTCCGACAAATCCTTGTTCGTTGGCAGCGATTTTTGATAAATAGGACGTTACGGCTGGCCGAATGAGATCGAAGCCAACAAAAATGAAAACCGTTACGAGTATGATCATCCAATAAGCATGGACAATCGTCATACAGTAAGCAAAAAAGGCAGAAATTAAAAAGCTTACACGTGTCACTCGAATTTCACCAAAACGACGAGTTAATTTATCAAATAAAGCGACTTGTGCAAACGCTCCGACGATAGCCCCTCCTGTAATGACGATCGCAATATCACGCGGTGTGAATTGGAATTTATGGTCCATATATAAACTAAATGTTGCTTCGAAAGCAACAAGTCCGACAGTCGATACGAAAATGACCATAAACGGAATGAAAAATTTCGGGGTGAAAATACGGCGAAATCCTTTCATTTCTTCTCCGACGACATCTTCTACTTGCTGGTGTTTGGGTTCTTTTAAGACAACGATTGAAAAAATAGTAGCGATAAACGCTAATCCAGCGGCGAAGAAAAATGGTACACGATGTCCGAGTTCCGCAAGAAATCCTCCGATTCCAGGCCCGATAATAAAACCAGTTGAAATAGCAGCCGACATATAACCAAGTGCTTTCGCTCGGTTTTCAACTGTCGTAATATCTGCAATAAAAGCAGTTACGGCAGGCATAATAAAAGCTGCGCTTAATCCGCCTAAAAAACGTGAAATAAATAACGTTTCAACGACAGTTCCGATACCGAATAACAATTCTGAAATACTGAATAAAAATAATCCGGCGACGAGAATTTTTTTCCGTCCAAATGCATCGACCCAACGACCAGCAATAGGCGAGAAAATAAGTTGTGCGATAGCAAATGTGGCCACCATATATCCGATTGTCGATCCACTAATGTGCAGTTCGTTCATTAAGGTTGGTAAAACAGGAATGACGAGCCCGATTCCTAAAAAAGCGATAAATAAGTTTGTAAGTAGTAGCCCGAGGGCGTGATTTTTATTCAATAGTATTCCTCCCATCTATAAAAAAACGACCTTTTCCTTCGTAGGAAAAGCTCCGCTATTTAAAACATTTCTAAATCATACACCTTTTAAAATTAAAAAGATATGAAGAAAGCTCGACAAAAGTGCTGAAAAAAGAAGTTGTAATTGTGAGACTTTTTCAAGCATTTGAAAGGAGTGAAAATAAGAAAAAAGAAGATTGTTAAAGGTCTTGACAATAAGAACATTTGTTCTATACTAAGTTATACAAACAAATTGTGATCACACCTAATCCATTTAGAGTGGTCAAAAAAACGCCCACTTTTTACGTAAGTGGGCGTTGTCTTGTTCGTTTGAATGTGTAAGTCATTTTAGCCTAATAGCAATTCCGTTCGGTACGCTTCTAGCTTTTCTCTAATTTGATCAAAAGGTACATCGGTATCTGACGTTCGTTTAGACTGAGTCAATGCTGCCCATTCTAAGTCGAATTGTTCATTACCGCTTTCAATAAAGGCATTTCGCATTTGTTGGAAAAGTTGTGCCTTTATCGCTTCGCATTCTTCATTGATGTAACGAATGTATGTTTCAAGAGGTGAAGATTTTTCGTGTAACGTTTGAAATTGTGGAATGAGACGTAAAAAGAACGGCTCAATAATGAATGTACCGAGACGATATTCCAATGTTTCATACGGTATCGGCAATATGTCGAGTGTCAATTCATCGATTAACGATAAGTACGTGTCATACATCGATTGCATACTATAGCGAAGGTGTTGAAAAAGTAAAGGACGCACATAGTGAAAAATTGTATGAAGCGCTTCTTCTTTATTTTTTTCCTGCATAAGCCGTGTATCGAAAGGAATATGCAGGAACTCTTCGTTCAACGTAGGCTGTCGTTTGATATCCGTAGAGGATAAAGTATGGACGGCTTCATACCATTGATCTTTTTGTTCATGTATATTTTCTTTTAATAGTATAATTTCTTCTTTTGTTCGCGACTGAGCGAATGTCATTAAATCAAGTGCACGGAGCAAAAGTTGAATCGTTCGAATTAGTAAAGGGGCAACCGTTGCTTTCAACGTTTGACCGTCAACGAGTTGTTCAATCATTTGATCGAATGCATCTGCATTATGAGGAATCAGTCGAGAAGCATACATCGTCGGAACATTTTGTTGAATATGTTGTTCAAATTGTTTTTGCATGTCAGCAATATGTTCTTTTCGTGTCTCTTCTTTTATTTTGTCAACTTTCGTAATGACAAGCCCATAAGTAGGATTATATTGTTGTGCTTCATTTAAAAAGCGCTCCATCGTCGGCGTAATCGTTGCTCGACTACTATCGAGTAGTACGACATATGTACTTTTTTGGAATAAATAACGGTTATACGCTCGATGATAAGCCTCAAAAGAGCCATTTAATCCCGGTAAATCGACAAATGTAACGTGCGGATATTTTTTAAGTAATGGATGAGGCAACGTTATACGGACATATCGAACTTTTTTAAAATCAAAGTGTGCAATTTCAGCAGCATATTCAATGGATTCGATTGTACCGTCATGCGCGATAAGTTCGTAACGTTCTGTTTCTCCGTAACGGATTTCGGTCGCGATTTCTGTTTCCGGTATGTAGTGTTCAGGAAGTAAAGGTTTCTCCAACACTTGATTCATAAAAGCACTTTTTCCAGCGTTATAACGTCCGACAAATAGTATAGGGAAGTGAAATTTTTCAACGATTTGGCGAAGAGGTGCTGTATGAAGCGGTTGTAATGAAAGTTGTTGTGCTACGTCTTCTATAAAAAATAATTGTTGTTGGATAAGTCGATAATCGTGCATATGAAAACCTCCTAATAGTCTTTAGTGCTTATTGCGCTAAAAGTATTATAGCCTTAAAGTTCTATTGAAAGCAAGCATGAATATTAAAAAATGATTTATTTATCATTATTTGGAAAAAGGAAGAACCGTTAATCCTAGTTAAAAATAATATTTTAGTGCTTAGGAGAAAAGTGCCAAAAGTATTGTATACGAACAATAAAAAACTCGAACATGTAACGTTCGAGTTTTTTTATATAGAAAAAGGCTTTTATTTTACGACGACGACGAGTCGGCCATCATCTAATACTTTCTCTGCATCACTTGCTTCGCTTTCTGTTAAACCAACTGCTTCGAATTGTGCGCGAAGTTCATCGCCGCGTTTTGAAAAGACATTTTTAATCGATTGTAATAAACCTTGCTCTTTAACACCTACTTCTTCTGTATGGAAAACTTCTGCCATTTTATCTTCTAGATCTTCTTCGTGACTGAAAACGTAAATGTCTTCGCGACTTGTACCTTCTTTGTCTAATTTTTCAATGAGTTCTTTTGCTTTTACGACGTTTTCAACTGTGTATGTGTTTGCCATAATGAATCGCTCCCTTTCTATTTTGTTGCTACTCTATATGTATCACGTCATGATAAATGTAAACATCAAAATCAAAAGAGGAAAGATAATTATAGAGAAATGGACAGTTAAAAACTGGATATCGTATTCAAGTGCAGCCGAAAGTCAATATGCCTTAGCTTATTATATTTTTTCAAAACTTATAGATATACGTACATTGATATCTTTCTTAAAAGCTATCCAAAAAATGCTTTCTGAAGGTTCGACAAAAATTAGGATTCGCATGAATAGTAATGAATTGAAGAAAGTATATTACTCTACTTTAAAATATGTCTATTGAATTAAAAAGACACTTGAATTTTTAACCATTCAAGTGTCTTTCATTTATTTGGAGACTGTTTTGTTCCAGCTTCTGTCCATTAATTAATGAATCGCTGATTTGAATTTAGAACCATATGTTTCTTGTGTATCCATCACTGTCATGAAGGCGTTCGGGTCAATATCGCGGGTGATTTCTTTTAATTTTGACAGTTCAAGCCGTGTAACGACGACATAGACGACGTCTGTTTCAATATCTGTATACCCGCCACGTCCATGTAATTTTGTCACACTACGGCCGAGTCGAGCATTGATCGCTTCTGCGATATCTTCTGATTCAGGAGAAACGATTAAAATCGCTTTCGTATCATCTAATCCTTGAATGACCGCATCAATTGCTTTCGAAGCAATATAATACGTTAAAATAGAATACATCGCTTGTTCCCATCCGAGAACGAAACCTGCCCAACTAAAGATGAAAATGTTCATAAACATGACGAATTCTCCGACAGAATACGGAATTTTCTTCGTTAATAAAATACCTAAAATTTCAGTCCCGTCGAGCGCTCCGCCATTACGAATGACGAGCCCGACTCCAATACCGAGCATTAATCCACCGAAAACAGTTGCAAGTAGTGGTTCGCTCGTAAAAGGATCGAGTCCTTTCAACCCGACTTCAATGATCGCTAATGCAAGGATCGCGAATGTAGAAGATAAGAAGAAATTTTTACCGATATGTTTATATCCTGCAAAAAGGAAAGGTAAGTTAAGTACTAAAATAAGCACTCCGAACG
The DNA here is from genome assembly GCA_030152585.1 of Savagea sp. GTDB lineage: Bacteria > Bacillota > Bacilli > Bacillales_A > Planococcaceae > Savagea. Next base: position 5,159 of record JASLJC010000024.1, read on the forward strand.
GTAAACCTGTTATAATGTTTAAAATTAAACCGACACCGATAATTCCGCCATCAATAATATTATTCGGAACTAAAAAGACTTCGATGGATAAGGCAGCAAGTGCAGCACCTATTGTCATAAAAATTAATCGGCGTATGAAAGAAGGAAGACTTTCTTTTTCGTGTTGTCGTTTTGGCATATGATCACATCCTCGTTCGAGTTTCGCACAATTACTAGAGCAATTGAACGTAGAAGTCGCGCCAATCGACGACTTGTTTTGTACCAAATATGTTCCCATTATCCCATAGCTAAAACCGTAAAACAATGAACATTTTTTAAAAAATAACGTTTCATTAGGTGATAAAAGGGAAAGAACGAATCAATGACAAAGCGAAAAGAGGAAACAATATGGATAAAAAATCAAAAGAACAACAACGAAGGCAATTAAAACCATCTTTATCCGCATCGAGTGTATTTGCAATAGCACTCGGTTCATCTGTCGGATGGGGGGCTTTTATTTTACCGGGAGATTGGATTCAAACAGCAGGTCCAATTGGCGCAATGATAGGACTGTTCATCGGAGCGCTCGTCATGATGGTTATAGCATCGAGTTATGGTGTCATGATTCAGAAGTTCCCTGTATCAGGAGGAGGCTTTACATATGCTTATATCGCGGGAGGTAAGATTTGGGCTTTTATCGCCGGATGGTTTTTATCCCTCGGTTACATTTCAATCGTGGCATTAAACGCTTCTGCATTTTCACTATTGTTGAAATTTTTAGCTCCTGAATTTATGCACCAATATTATTTATATACAGTGGCAGGTTGGGACGTTTATTTACCAGAGGTAGTGATTGCCAGTAGTTTAATTATATTGTTTGCGGTTTTAAATACAGTTGGTACAGAATTGTCTGGTAAAATTCAATTCATCTTTAGTATTGCACTTGTACTCGGTGTTATTGTACTTGGCGGAGTGACATTTGTATTAGGAGAGACTCCTTTTGCGAATATGCAACCGGTTTTTAATGAGTCGCAATCAATACTCGTATCAATTGTATTAATTTTAGCGATTGCTCCGTGGGCGTATGTAGGTTTCGATAATGTACCACAAGCAGCGGAAGAATTTGCATTTTCGCATAAAAAAGCGACCTGGTTGATGATTTTTTCACTCTTTTCAACGTTTATCGTATATGCAATTATGATCGGTGTTACGAGTTGGTCATTCCCATCATGGATGTTGCCAGAAAACAGCTTATGGTTAACCGGTGAACTCGTTTATGGAATGTTAGGGACTGCAGGTATTTATATACTCGCTGTAGCGATTATGATGGGTATCTTTACGGGATTGAACGGTTTCTATATGTCGTCAAGCCGTCTTTTATTTGCGATGGCGCGTGCTCGTGCATTACCTAATTTTTTCCGAACATTAACGAAGAAAAAGAAAACTCCTGTATGGGGAATTTGGTTCGTAACAATTATTGCTTTGCCAATGCCGTGGTTCGGTCGTCAAGCATTAGAATGGATTGTCGATATGAGTTCGCTCGGTGTGTCGGTTGCTTATTTCTTCGCAAGTTTAGCCGCTTTCAAAGTACTCGCTTGGCGTCAACATGCTCGAGGTCTTGAAATTGCGCCCGTACGAAAAGGACTTGCATTGTTCGGTATGATGGCGAGTCTAATTTTTATCGGACTATTGCTCATACCTGCATCACCTGCTTCTCTTTCAACACCGTCATATGGACTTCTTCTCGGATGGATCGTATTAGGTATGATTTTTTATATCGCTATACGAAAACGATATAACTCGCTCACAGCAGAAGAGACGGAACATTATATTTTAGGTGAATCGATGCAAGAAAAAATTGAAAATAACAATTAAAAGTAAAGTATAAGTTAAAAAAGGTGCTCCGGTTGACATGAAAGATTCAATCGGTGCACCTTTTTATGATTTAGACAATGGGCTTTCGTCCGCGCGAAAATGGTTTTACTTCCGCAAATACGATGGCTATGAAAATAAGTAACCCACCTGTTATCATACGTCCTGTTAAAATTTCATGCATAATAAGAACAGAGAAAAGTGTACCGAAAAGTGCTTCGGTCGATAAAATAATGGCAGATTTTGTAGGGTTCGCGTATTGCATACCGACATTTTGGCAAACGTAAGCGATAACGGTACAAAAAATAGCTAAGTATAAAATGACGTAAATCCCTTCTGTCGGGTAAGCAGTTGGAATTTCACCTAATAAAACGACAGCGAGTATACTTAAAAGTGTCGCCGTATAAAATTGAACGATCGTAAGCGCTAATGCATCTTCTGTTTTGACGAACATATTCGTATAAAAAATGTCGAAGGCAAAAGCAACCGCACAAAGAAGAGATAATGTATCGCCAAAGTTTAATGTGAGTGTATCTTGTAAAGAAAGTAAAGCAATACCTGCAAGTGAAATACCTGCTGCGATAAATTCGAATCGGTCGATCCGTCGTTTATAAATAATAAGTGCAATAATCGGTACGATGACAACAGTCGTTGCCGTTAAAAAAGCATTTTTAGACGGTGTCGTATATTCGAGTCCCCACGTTTGTAAGGTGAATCCTGTAAAAAGAAACAAACCTAATACAGCACCTTTCCATAAAACGGTTCGTGTAATATGTTGTAATTTTTTATAAAAAATAATACTTAAAATGATTGATGCAACAATGAAACGGCCGGCCATCAGTTGAAAAACAGTCCAATATTTTAAACCGATCGCCATTCCAACGAAACCGCTTCCCCACATAATAGCGGTTACGAGCATCATAAGTTCTCCCTTGTATTTTTTCATAATGTCCCTTCTTTATAAGAAAGTGCGTACAATCCCTACTCTTTTAGGCTAGGGGATGTAAGCACTAACTATCTTGTATTAGAATGTACTTTTGGATACTTGAGATATTTACAAACAAAAGCTTGTTATGTTTTTCAGGAACGTACTTCATTACTTCGCCAAGCCTTTGCGAATGAGTTCATAAACTGTAACAGAAAAATGTTTGATATTCTTCGATTCTTACAACTAAATCAACAGAAAAATTGATTTAGTTCGGTATACGTTTAAAGTGTATACTGAAAGAGGTTGGAAATCAATGTTAGTGAATGAAGTATAAAATTTCGTATCTACCTAAACAAAGAACAAGAAACATTCATCGCCAAGACGATTAGATGTTCTCGTTTGTCTTTAATTATTTTTTTAGTAAAGTGGAATGATACATATAGAAAAACGGGAAAAGATCTTACTAATCACTCTTGTTCTTCCGAATGAATGCAGTTAAAAAATCTTGCAGATTCGTATTTGTGATTTTTCAAGAAACAAAATAAAGCGCCACGTTTCAAATCTAAAAAGGATAAATTACAAATTTATATAATTGAGCATATAAACGGTAATGTTGTCATTTGGATAAAGCAATCCGACGGTGCATCAACGGTAGAACGAGTAAATGAGATGCGATACGAAAAAAAGAAAATAGATACGTTCTATGTTAACGAAGTATGTGTAATAACCAATCGGCTACATAAGTCTCTAAAAAAGCTGCGATAATAATAGTAGGTAAAACGAATAAAAAATAGATGATTACTGTTTGCTGAAGCGTTTTTAAAAAAGGTAATGAAACATAGTGTGATTTTTTGAAAAGCCGGATGAAATAGTCTCGGATGGATCGATTGAATAAATAAAGTATACTTGCTAAAAGTGCAAAACCTAAAAATTCCACGAGGAAATGAGGAATCGATGCGAGTAAAACAGGTATTGCCTTTGTCATTGGAAAGTGCAATAAAAATCCGATAACAATGCCAAATGAAATGCTAGAAGCGATGATGTTTAAGGCATATAGAAAAGGAATCGGAATTAAAGCGAGTAAAAACATTTGAAACGGAACGTAAATTCCATTATTTTCGATATAAGCGAGCATTTTGGCAAATCCTTCTGCTCGTGTAATTGATTCTCCTGTTTTTGGTAAAGCGTCAATTGTAGGATTGGCAATATATGTAATCGTGGCGGACAGAAAGACGATAACAATACCAAACATAAGAAAATACAATGTGCGTTGTAAAAATGAACGATTAATAATATTTGTCATATAGAGGAACTCCTTTTTTTATAGTGATAAAAGTATAACGTATTTGCCTTTTATTGTGTAAAAAGAATGAAAAATAAGGTCATTCGTTCAAAAAAGTAAAAATAAAATGATAGTGAAGAAAGGAAGGTTATAAATGAATTACGATTTTTGGGAACGAAGTGAGTATGCAACAAAAACGTATGTCGCACCATTTCCGACAAAAGATGAGATTAAAACGATTGAAACGACATTAGGTTATGTATTGCCCGCTGCTTATATATCGCTCATGCGAACACAAAATGGGGGGATTCCGAAGCGACCGATTTGTCCGACGAGTACTCCGACGTCGTGGGCAGATGATCATATTGAAATAAGTGGATTTTTCCCTATATCTTCGACACATATGTACGGACTTATAGGAGAAATGGGCACCGCTTTTTGGGAATCAGAATGGGGATATCCTTCGATTGGTATTGCGATTGCGGACTGTCCATCAGGAGGACACGATCTCATTTACCTTGATTACCGAAAGTGTGGTGCAGCAGGTGAACCTTCTGTCGTACATATCGATGTAGAATGTGAACAAGAAACAGAGCTTGCTTCTAATTTTGAGGAATTTGTTCAGAAATTAAAAAATGAAGAAGTGTAAAAAAATGTATAAAAAAGATAATTTTCAAATATACTCTAAATATTAGGTGAATTATCTGATTTTTTCGAGAAAACAAGGTATAATATGAAAGGAAAGGAGAGATTATTATGAATATTCAATGGAATATACACTCACCGTCGTCATCTTTTTTCGGGTACGTCAAGACGGAAAATCTATACGCAGCAGTTTCAAACGATGCGGATAAGCATCGCAAAACGATTCAGTTGTCGAGTGAAGCGCGCCAACGGTTGACACCACAAGCGGAGCAAAATCAGCAAGAAGCGATCGAACGATTAATGGAACGGAAACAAGAACTCATGGATGCCAAAAGTCGTTTTCGTGAACGAGCACTCGAAGCGGGTCAATCACTCGACGATATCCAATATAAACTGGAGCATTTTGATGAACAAATTGAAAATGTCAACGAATGGATTATGGCTATTCAGCAAGCAGAAATGGAAAAACGGAAGCGTGAAAAAGAAGAAGAGATGGAAGAACGTACGCAACGTGCGACGGACGATGACGTATTGAAATATACACAATTACTTCGACAATTTGAACATACTCGTTCAATCGAACGCGTAAAGTCGCTCGTTCAGCAAGATTTGAAATATGCAAAGCAAGCAGTTGAACGAGACGAAGCTCGTGGCGGTCTAATAGACGATCCGCTCGCAAAAGTTGGTGCAACAGATGCACAAAAAGAAAAAGTCGTGGACTTAACGAAACGACTCGATCAATTGACGACAGCATCAGAGCGCTCAATAGGGACGGCTTATAAAGGGCTCATCGCATTACAAGAAAGTCAAACAGAAGAACAAGATCAAACGATAGATAAAACCGAACGAGAAAAACAAAACGAACGGACACAACCGGTCGATCACGTTGAATAAAAAGTCGCACGCACAAGCGGGCGGCTTTTTTGTGTAGGATAAACAGTAGATTGAACTACAAAAAAACAAATATAACATAACTCAATAGAAAAGGTAGGGGAAAAACACCTACATTTATACAGAAAAAGTGGTAAAATAAGTAATAGATTCAGCCCTATCGATTTAAAATATTGAATAGGGTTAAAAAAGTTATCTACTTTGAGTTACTATTCGCTGAATTTATCAGCAGAAAGTCACGCTTTTAAGAATCCATTCAATCATTGTTGTGAGAGATTTCAATTCTTGCTACTAGGCTAACTTTTATTCAAAAGAATCCGTCTTGTTGCGTAGTCAATATCGTACGGAAGTATGATAAATGATAAAAGAGGTGATTTTTAATGCTTATTGCTCATATACGTGAAAGTGATTTGAGAGTCCAGAGTGTACAGGAACATTTGGAAGGTGTTGCTGCGCTCTCTTTCGATTATGGTGACCCATTGAATATTGGTAAAATGTCGGAGCTTGCTGGTTTTTTGCACGACATGGGTAAATTTACTGAGCATTTTTCTAGTTATTTACGAAGTGTAGTGTTACAACATGAAAATATACGCCCTCATATTGATCATTCGACAGCCGGAGCTAAATATTTGTACGAACGATATTGGAGTGGACAACCCCAGGATGCGATAAGGAGTTACGTTATTGAAATTGTAGGAATGGCGATTCTGTCGCATCATTCAGGGTTACAAAATTTTTTGTCGACCGATGGACGTGTGAACGACTATATCCGTCGTACGGTTGAAAAAGAACTTCCTCATTACGAGGAAGTTGTTCAGAATTTCGAATCAATCGAAGGTAATGTCGACCGAGTCGATCGTCTTGTAGACGAGGCAACAGAAGAACTCGCTACTTTTTTCGAAAAAGTGAAGCACCAAACGATTGAGCGGGAATCTCAACGCACGGCATTATCGACGGTAAGTTATTTACAGAAGCTCGTCTTTAGTATTTTAGTCGATGCTGACCGAACGGATACGAGACGCTTTGAAGAAAATGTGACGGAAGCGCCTCATGACAGTTCGACGATTTTCAAGCGTGCATATGACTGTTTGCAGGAGCAATTGGATACATGGGCGAAAGAAGATCCATCGGAGCTAGACCGACTACGCGCTGAAATGTCCGATCGTTGTGATACACTTGCAGAACATCCGTCAAAAGTGTGGACGTTATCGATTCCAACGGGTGGTGGGAAGACGCTTGCGAGTTTACGCTATGCGTTGAAACATGCGGTGTTATACGGCAAAAAACGCATCATTTATGTCGTGCCTTACACGACGATTCTCGAACAAAATGCGGATGCGGTACGGAAGTATTTTGATAATCCGAGTGATGTTTTAGAGCACCATGCGAACGTAATCGATGATGAAGCATGGGATGAAGCGGATGATTATTACGGCCAATCGATTCATAAGAAGATGCAACTCGGTCGGGACAACTGGGATCATCCGGTCATTTTTACGACAATGGTACAGTATTTAGATGCTTTTTACGCGAAAGGAACGCGAAAAGCGCGTCGGATGCATCATTTAACAGAGTCGGTCATTGTGTTTGATGAGGTGCAATCCGTGCCATTGCAACATCAAGACCTATTTAATGCTTCGGTGAACTTTTTAGCAGATCATGGAAAGTCGAGCATTTTGCTATGTACGGCGACTCAACCGACCGTTGCAACGATGGATGTTCCGATTTATTTAGAGAGCGATGCAGAGATGGTCCCTCGTTTAACAGAGGTAGCTGAAGCATTCGAACGCGTACGTTTTCATAACGAAGTG
>JASLJC010000044.1 GCA_030152585.1 Savagea sp.
CAGAAGTGGCAACATTAGACGTCTATTTATCTTTAGCAGACGTTGCCGAACGTTATCAATATGTGCGACCTATTTTTCATGAAGGGCGGGCGCTCGATATTCGTGCAGGGCGCCATCCAGTCGTTGAAAAAATGCAACCGACTGCCTTTTTCGTCCCGAACGATTGTCATTTGAAAGAAGATTCGAATATGTTATTAATTACAGGACCGAACATGTCAGGAAAAAGTACGTATATGCGACAAGTAGCACTGATTGTCATTATGGCGCAACTCGGCAGTTTCGTACCAGCGGAATATGCTTCGTTACCGATTACAGATCAAATCTTTACACGAATTGGGGCAAGTGATGATTTAGCGAGCGGACAAAGTACGTTTATGGTAGAAATGAAAGAGTCGCAATATGCGATTACACATGCGACGAAAAATAGTTTACTTTTGTTTGATGAAATAGGAAGAGGAACGTCGACGTATGATGGAATGGCACTCGCTCAAGCGATGATGGAATATATCCACGATGAAATTGGTGCAAATACGTTATTTTCCACACATTATCATGAACTGACCGTATTAGAAGAGACACTTTCTCATTTACGTAATGTGCACGTTGCAGCAACGGAAGAAGAGGGGGAAGTCGTCTTTTTACACAAAGTGAAAGAAGGTTCTGCCGATCGTAGTTACGGTATACACGTCGCATCGTTAGCGAATTTACCTTTACCGATATTACAACGCGCCACCGATTTATTAGAGCAATTTGAACAGAATGATGAAACGAACTTTGTGCCGGTAGAAAAAGAAGATGCTACGCGTTTACAAGCAAAAAATGAGCCTTCAAACGATAACGTTGCAGAACAACCTGAACAATTAACATTGTTTGACACAACTGAATGTTCGATTGAAGAAGCGTTAAAACAGACCGACTTATTAAATACGACACCTCTTGAAGCGATTCAATTGATTAGTGAATGGCAACAAATGATCATACGAGAAAAAAGGTGATAGAAATGGCAATTATTCAAGTAATGGATCCTATTTTATCAAATAAAATTGCAGCAGGTGAAGTTGTAGAACGACCAGCTTCTATCGTAAAAGAACTCGTTGAAAATGCACTGGATGCTCAAAGTACGTCGATTACGATTCAATTAGAAGAAGCAGGGCTTCACTCGATTCGTGTCGTTGATAATGGGATAGGTATGGTAAGTGAAGATGCTGAACTTGCTTTTGAACGACATGCGACGAGCAAAATTAAAAATGAATATGATTTATCACGTATTCGAACGCTCGGCTTTCGGGGAGAAGCGTTAGCGAGTATCGCATCAGTTTCTAAAATAGAATTATGGACAGCAACAGAAGAAGAAGGAACTCATTTACGACTAGAAGGTGGCGAAATTGTCGTCAAAGAGAAAGCAGCATTGCGAAGAGGGACTGATTTTACTGTTTCTCAATTGTTTTATAATACACCAGCACGTTTGAAACATATGAAGTCTATTCAAACTGAATTGAGCCATTGTATCGATTTAACGAATCGTCTTGCCTTTGCTCATCCAGCTGTAGCATTTCATTTAACACATAATGGAAAAACGATCGTTCGTACACCTGGAACAGGTGATGTATTGCGTGTAATCGCAGCGGTTTACGGTCACGAAGTAGCAGGAAAAATGATTCCTTTTCGTGAAGAAACGTTTGATTTTACTATTACTGGCTATGTCGCGCTTCCAGAAGTGACACGGGCATCCAAAAATTATATGACGATTTTTGTAAATGATCGCTGGATTCGTAATTACGTGATGGAAAAAGCGATTTTAGAAGGATTGCACACATTTTTACCGATTCATCGTTATCCGATTATCGTATTATCCATTCAAACGGATCCGCAACTTGTAGACGTTAACGTCCATCCGTCGAAAAAAGAAGTCCGTTTAAGTAAAGAAGCTGTACTTTATCGCCTTGTGGAAACGACAGTACGCGAGGCGATTCGTCAAAAAGTGACGATTCCGACTGTATCAGAAGAAAAAGAAGAGAAAACACGTTCTTCTACATACGAATCGTCCAAACAAATGTCATGGCAACCGCCTGTCACACCGACGACTACACAACGCAATATTCGACAAGAGCAAAAAGAAGTACAACCGACAATGCCGATAGAAGAAGTACCAATCGTCCAAGAGCAATCAAAACCGTTCAAAGTGTTAGAGAAGTCAACTTCAAACGATCGTCATCCGTTGTTTCCCTATTTAGAAATTGTCGGACAAGTCCATGGTACGTATATTATTGCGCAAAATGAAGACGGTATGTATATGATTGATCAACATGCGGCGCAAGAGAGAATCAATTATGAAAAGTATCGCGATGCGTTCGGTGCAGTAACGAGTGAAGAACGTCAGATGATGCTGATACCTTTATTGTTTCATTATGCAAAAGATGAAGAGGTCATCTTGCGAGAACGTCTACCGCTTTTACAAAGTGTCGGCATTGAGTTAGAACCGTTTGGTCCGGGAACATATGCGGTGAAAGAATATCCCGCTTGGTTTCCAAAAGGAGAAATACGCGAAACTATTGAACAAATCGTTGAACAAGCGATGACAGAAAATGAAATCAACATTGAGAAAATAAGAGAAGAATCTGCGATATTGATGAGTTGTAAACGTTCGATTAAAGCGAATCATACGCTAACAAAAGCCGATATGGAACGACTCATCTATGACTTAAGTCGAGCAGAACATCCTTATACGTGTCCGCACGGTCGACCTGTCATCATTCACTATTCGACGACCGATATCGAAAAAATGTTTAAACGAATCATGTCGTAACGTAACAGAATAACGGTCGCGTCTATGTTAAAAATTTGTTATACTTACGTTGAAAACAGTCCGAAAGTAGGTGAGTGAAATGCGACAAGTAGTAGCAATTGTCGGTCCGACAGCTTCTGGTAAAACAGCATTAAGTGTAGGTTTAGCAGAACGGTTAGACGGAGAAATTATTAATGGCGATTCGATGCAAGTCTATCAACAACTGAATATTGGAACCGCTAAAATTACAGAAGAAGAAAAGCGACAAGTTCCTCACCACTTTTTTGATATTTTATCGCCGACACAATCTTTCTCTGTTGCGGAATATCAAGAAGGCGTTCGAGGATGGATCGATACGATTACAGCACGCGATAAAACACCGATTATCGTTGGAGGTACTGGTCTTTATATTCAATCTGTATTATACAATTTTCAATTTACAGAAGATGGAACAGATCGAGACGTTCGAAAACGTTTAGAAGAAGAAGTAGAAGAAATAGGAAAAGAAGCACTACATCAACGACTTGAAAAAATTGATCCGAAAAGTGCACAGACGATTCACCCGAACAATGTTCGTCGTGTCATTCGGGCGCTTGAAATTTATGAAGTGACAGGTAAAACGAAAACTGAAACAGATGAACAAAAAGGAATGGAGAAATGTTACGAATCAACGATTTTCGGATTACATATGCCGAGAGAGCAGTTGTATGCACGTATCGATGAACGAGTTAATCAAATGGTGCATGAAGGGTTAGTCGAAGAAGTACATGCGTTGTATAAGCAAGGGATTCCAAAAAGTGCACAAGCGATACGAGGAATCGGTTATAAAGAGTTATACGACTACTTTGATGGACATATTTCGAAAGAGGAAGCGATACGTCAAATTCAACAAAATACGCGACGTTATGCGAAACGTCAAATGACGTATTTTCGAAATAAATTAGATGTCGTTTGGTTAGATGCAACATTACCTGTAGAACAAAACATCGCTACGATTTATAACACGTTAAAATAAGAAGGAGTGTATGAAATGATTGAAGATAAATATTTAACAGAGCTTCAAGAAAGTGCAAAATTCATCACAGTCTTTTTAGCCAATGGTTTAGAATTAAAAGGAGTCGTCCGTCAGTTCGATGAAGATACCGTTTTACTCGAAGTGAAAGGTAGAAGTCATCTCGTTTATAAACATGCTGTCGCGACGATTTGTTCTGTCAATAATCGAGAATAATGGTATTTAACGATAAAGAAAAGAGGAAACGATATGTTTTTACAGCCGATTCAACCAGAACTTTTGCAACGAGCAGAAGAAATGGAAGAAAAAATACGTCCATATACGAAAAAAGCGGAAGAAATTGCATTTTACAATCAACGAAAAGTATTGAAAGCATTTCGAGATAATAAAGTGAGCGATTTTCATTTAACTGGAACGACAGGATATGGGTATGACGATAGCGGGCGGGATACGTTAGAGCGTGTATATGCGGATGTGTTTGGAGCCGAGCGTTGTCTCGTTCGTGGACAAATCGTTTCGGGGACACATGCTATTGCTATTAGTTTATTTGGTATATTACGTCCGGGCGATGAGTTAATGTATATTACAGGCGAACCTTACGATACGCTAGCATCGATCGTTGATGGTGGTAAAGAAGATACAGGTTCTTTAAAAGATTACAATATTGATTATCAACATATCGACTTATTAGAAGATGGATCTGTTGATTTCGATACAGTGAAAGAAAAAATGAGTGAAAAAACACGTGTAATTGGTATTCAACGTTCTAAAGGTTATTCGAGTCGTCCGTCTTTCACGATTGAACAAATCGATGAAATGATTCGTAATGTTCGAAAAATGCGTGAAGATGTCATTATATTCGTCGACAATTGTTACGGCGAATTCGTCGAAACGATGGAACCGACAGAACTTGGAGCAGATTTAATGGCCGGTTCGCTTATTAAAAACCCAGGTGGTGGACTCGTGCGAACGGGCGGTTATATTGCTGGGAAAGAAGAACTCGTTGAACGTTGTGCATATCGTATGACCTCACCAGGGCTCGGTAGTGAATCAGGCGCTTCACTTGATACATTACTTGAAATGTATCAAGGATTTTTCTTAGCGCCTCACGTTGTAAGTCAAGCAGTAAAAGGTGCTATTTTTACTGCAAGTTTGCTTGAAAGTTTTGGAATGACGACGACACCACATTATACAGATCCACGAACTGATTTAATTCAATCGGTGTCGTTTAACAATGCAGAACAAATGATTGGATTTTGTCAGACGATCCAAGAACATTCACCAATCAATGCGCATTACACACCTGTTCCTTCGTATATGCCAGGATATACCGATGATGTTATTATGGCAGCTGGAACGTTTATTCAAGGGTCTAGTATCGAATTAACAGCAGATGGACCAATACGTCCACCTTATACAGCATACGTACAAGGCGGTTTAACGTACGAACATGTAAAAGCAGCTGTATTATCTTCTGTAGAAAAATTATTAAAAGAAGGTACAATCACATTATAAATAGAAAAAGCTCTCGTCCGCGGACGAGAGCTTTTTTGAGCGTGATGTTATTCAAACATTCGATAAACACCGACGACTTTTCCGAGAATTGACACTTTAGGTAGTAAAATGGGCGCCATTGTACTATTTTCAGGCTGTAAACGGAACATATTTTTTTCTTTGAAAAAACGTTTTACTGTTGCTTCGTCTTCTTCTGTCATAGCGACGACAATTTCACCATTTTCAGCAGTATTTTGTTGTTTGACGATGACGTAGTCTCCGTCTAAAATACCTGCTTCAATCATACTATTTCCAACGATTTCTAACATAAACAGTTGATCGGCTGCATAATTCATACGCTCAGGAACAGGGAAATATTCCTCAATATTTTCAATAGCAGTAATAGGCTGTCCTGCAGTTACTTTTCCGATGAGTGGGATGTGAACGACAGGTGCTTTTAATTCTTCTACTCCGTTTGGATCTAATATTTCGATAGCGCGCGGCTTCGTAGGGTCTCGGCGGATAAAGCCTTTCGCTTCTAGTCGAGATAAGTGACCGTGTACCGTTGAGCTTGATGCAAGTCCGACCGCTTCTCCAATTTCTCGAACAGACGGTGGATAACCTTTATCTTTTACTTCTGTTTTAATAAAATCCAAAATTTCACTTTGGCGTTTCGAAATTGATTTCATCATATCCCTCCTCCTAAAAATAAAACTATTCTATATATAGCTACAAAAATTATAACAGAAATGATAAGAGAGTACAAACAGAAGTTCGCCTTTTTCAGTTGACAAACATTTGTTTGTATAGCATAATATAATAAAATAACCGAACATACATTCTTTTCTTTTGGGGGGCACTAAATAGATGGAAACATGGAAAGATTGGATACAGTTTTATACAATTACGTTAGGATTATCATTTATTTTAATGGTGACACTTGCTACATTAGATCATCGACATGAAATTACAGTACAAGAAGGAGATAATTTATGGCATTTAGCAGAACTGTATGAAGCGAAGCAACCAGAACAATGGGTAGAAAATGTGAAAGTGATGAATGGTCTCTTTTCCGATACTGTATATGCGACGGAAAAATTAACAGTACCGGGAAAAGAACGTTTAATTTTTAAAAATCATGAAAAAATCGTGAAAAATGAATGAAAAGGTTGCACTTTTCTCTAACATTAGATACGTTTTAATTACTTCTGTTAGGATGGAGGAGAAAAATGCTTACACCAGATAAATTAGCTCGCATTAATGAGCTTGCGCATAAATCAAAAACGACCGGTTTATCGAAAGAAGAAGCAGCTGAACAAACGACATTACGTAAAGAATATTTAGTATCTTTTCGTAAATCGATGCGTGCGACAATCGAAAATGTAACGATTATGGATGAAGAAGGAAATGACGTTACACCTGAAAAAGTACGTGCAGCGAAAGAACGTAATAAAAACAAAGAGCAATGACGTTCAGTCATTGTCTTTTTGTGCGGAATTGCTTACACTAAGAATAGTAAATTAATTTTCAAGAGACGGAAAGGATGTACGTATTTCATGACGACACAAATCGATCAACTCGCAATTAATACAATTCGTACACTTTCAATCGATGCGATTGAAAAAGCGAATTCAGGACACCCAGGACTGCCGATGGGAGCAGCGCCGATGGCTTATACGTTATGGGCAAAACATATGAATCATAACCCGAAAAATCCGAATTGGTTTAACCGTGACCGCTTCGTATTATCTGCAGGACACGGTTCAATGCTTTTATACAGCTTACTTCACGTAAGTGGTTACGATTTATCTATGGATGAAATTAAAAATTTTCGCCAGTGGGGTTCAGAAACACCAGGACACCCAGAGTATGGGGATACAGTCGGTGTAGAAGCAACGACAGGACCACTTGGTCAAGGTATCGGAATGGCTGTAGGAATGGCAATGGCCGAAAAACATTTAGCGAAAACATATAATCAAGATGACTTCAATATTGTAGATCATTACACGTACGCGTTATGTGGTGATGGTGATTTAATGGAAGGAGTCGCAGCGGAAGCGATTTCGTTAGCGGGTCATTTAGAGCTTGATAAATTAATTGTACTTTATGATAGTAATGATATTTCGCTCGACGGTGATTTAGATAAATCATTTACAGAAAATACGCAGAAACGTTTTGAATCTTACGGTTGGCATTATATTCGTGTCGAAGACGGTAATGATGTCGAAGAAATTTCAAATGCGATTACAGAAGCGAAAAATAACGAAGAAGCACCGACATTAATTGAAGTGAAAACAGTAATTGGATACGGTTCACCGAACTTATCAGGAACATCAGGTGTACATGGTGCCCCACTCGGTGAAGAAGAGTTATCATTGACGAAAGAAGCGTACAAATGGGACCATGAGCCTTTCCATGTGCCAGAAGAAGTATATGCATCGTTTGAAAAAGCGACAACGGCACTCGGATTAGAAGTAGAAGAAGAGTGGAATCAGTTATTTGCTGCATATCAAGAAAAATATCCAACATTAGCAGAGCAATTCGATCAAGCTGTTACAAGAAAATTCCCAGTAGATTTAAAAGACGAAATGCCAATGTATGAAGAAGGAGAATCTGTTGCAACGCGTAGTGCTTCACATAAAGCGATTAATGCGATTGCTCAAGCAGTACCTTCATTATTTGGTGGAAGTGCTGACCTTGCTAGTTCGAATAAAACGACGATGGAAGGCGAAGGGAATTTCTTACCTGAAGAAAATTTTGAAGGACGTAACATTTGGTTTGGTGTTCGTGAATTTGCAATGGGTACAGCGTTAAATGGTATGGCGCTTCATGGAGGTGTCGACGTATTTGGTGCGACATTCTTCGTATTTAGCGATTACGTCCGTCCAGCTGTTCGTTTATCAGCACTTATGGGACTTCCTGTCACATACGTCTTCACACACGATAGTATCGCTGTAGGAGAAGATGGTCCGACACACGAACCGATTGAACATTTAGCGAGCTTCCGCGCGATGCCGAACCTTTCTGTTATGCGTCCAGCAGATGCCAACGAAACATCTGCTGCATGGTACTATGCGTTAACTTCAGAGGCGACACCGACAGCACTCGTTCTTTCTCGTCAAAACTTACCTGTACTTCCAGGAACGAAAGAAGGAGCATTTGAAGGAGTAAGTCGTGGTGCTTATACGATTTCACCTTCTGATCAACGAGCAGATGCTTTATTACTTGCAGCAGGTTCAGAAGTTAGTTTAGCAATTGAAGCTCAAAAAGTATTAGCGCGTGAAAATATTCATGTCTCTGTCGTTTCTATGCCGTCATGGGATCGATTCGATGCACAAGATGCAGCGTACAAAGAAGAAGTACTTCCTTCATCTGTGACAAAACGTCTCGCTATCGAAATGGGTGCTTCTTTAGGATGGCACAAATATACAGGACTTGACGGTGACGTACTTGCAATCGACCGCTTCGGAGCGAGTGCACCAGGAAATATCGTCATGGAACAATTCGGCTTCTCGGTCGATAACGTCGTAGCACGTGTTAAAACGATGTTAAACTGTTAACTCAAAAATGATAAAAAGAATTTAAGTTCACGTAACTAAACAAAAAAGACACTTGAATGAACGACTTATTCAAGTGTCTTTTATTTTTGAACTACTACTAGGCTAAAGCTTAGTAGATTCTGAAAGAGCAAAATTCATTAAAAAGTGTGTCAATGGGTGGAAAATAACGTCGTTTTCAAATGTAATCACTTATTGCTATTAGGTCCTAAAAACGGTATAATTTTATACTGTATGAATGTCTTGATGAACAAGGGAGGTATCGTCTGTGAGTACAGTATGGTGGATTTTATTAATAATTCTCGCGTTAATTGCAGGTGTCTTCATTGGTTTTTACGTAGCGCGTCGCTACATGGTAAAATATTTAGAAGAAAACCCACCGATTAATGAAGAAATGTTAAGTATGCTTATGATGCAGATGGGGCAAAAACCATCGCGTAAAAAAATTAACCAAATGATGAAACAAATGAACCGCGCAACTGAAAAAGCGAAAGATAAAAAATAATCGCTTTTAAAATAGAAGCTACCGACTCTTTCTAAGAGTTCGGTAGTTTTTTAGTAGCATTCATTTTCTATTCTCGATACAATAATGAAAAAGGAGTGTTTTTCATGACAGATTCATCATTTTCATTGAAAGAAGCACTTGATGATACGTTACTTCAACAATTAGACCGCGCTAAAAAAGATTTGCATACGCAAGAACAAAAACGTTTAGAAGAAGAAAAGAAAAAACGAGAGCGCGCACGAAAAGAACGAGAGCATCATCAAACATTTGAACAACTACTCGATGAATATGGATTCGGGGATATTCCGAATAAGTAAAAACGAATGACTCCGGTTATTCGTTTTTTACGGTTCTATCATAAGTGTTAGGATTTTTACACTATTTTGTATCGGATAAATTATCACGTTTGATTTCTTTTGAGCACTAACTATTCAAACGATGATACATGAGCGGAGTGTGAAGAGTAATTATTCAAGAACGTAAGAGTAGCGATTTCGTTATCTCTTTTGTTTAGTTATAAAACATACGGATCACCTATCAAATCTACGATAAAGGAGGTTAACTCTTAAATGGGACTTGTCTTAATATTTTTATGTGGATGGTTAGGGTCAAACAATATCAAATCGTAGTAAAATTATGTAGAACCTTTATAATACAAAGGAAAAATATGGTGTAGTTGTTTGACCTTTAATAAGAATTAGTCAATCATAAGAGTCTCAAAACCCCAAAAAATTATTTATGAAAAATCTGGAATTGTTCAAGTTGAATCTTTGATGTGGCTGATTATAATAGCAACATTAAGTTACTGGCATATTTTTGAGTTCTAACTGAAGATGAACTAAACGTGTGTGTCGGAGGAAAGGTCATTACAAACTTACTTGAGAGATAGAGGTATCCACATTAACATATACACAAAATATCTTTCATTCGAAAGAAACTAATTAAAATTAAGGTGTAGAAGTTGTGAATTCAAAAGCATATAAAAAACAAAAAACACTTATCTGATACTATAAGTGCTTTTTGTAATCAACGAAAATATTTCAGGCTCTTAATCTCAATTTTAATATTTAATACCTTAATTATGCAGCATATTTTTAGAGTTTTTGAGAATACATTATTAATAAAAAATCCTTATGTTAAACAAC
>JASLJC010000046.1 GCA_030152585.1 Savagea sp.
ATTAATTGGATTAATTATTTTAGTTTTAGAATTTGTAACGACTGCACAAATATCGTTAGAAATTCAAAAAGACGTCGAAGAGCGTGGTCAACGTGAAGCTGAACAATTAGCACAACATCTTCATATTCAATTAGATGAGTATAAACACGATGTATCACGTTATACAAAGAATGCTAACGTATTGCGTTATTTTCAAAATGACAAAGAGGAAATAGAAGCTATTGACACGAGTTTTCAAAACTATTTGGCAGAAAAAGAAGAGGTTGGACGTATCTTTATTGTCGATAAGAAAGGAAAAGGTGTACAGGCGAGTAAGCAAAAGACAACACCATTTATAACGAATATTGATGAACGACTAACATCAGAAGTATTAGAAAAACAAGATGAAGAACATATTCAAACAGTATACTACGATAAAACGTATGAAGGTTGGCTGCTTTCGATCGTTAAAGCTGTATCTATTGACGATCAAATTGTTGGGTTAATGGCTATTGAATTGCCTTTGAAAGCGTTAGATGAAATTGTAGAAGGATTCGGTGTATCTTATAAAGGTTATGCATATTTAGTCGATCGCAATGGATTTATTATGAGCCATCCTGAATATCAAGGGCATCATATCCAAGAATATGAAAATTTGAAAAATATTAATGTTTATTCGTCTGGTTACGATACGTTTAAAAAAGAAAAAGATATATATCATATGTATTATGAGCCAGTAGAAGGATTAGCTGTCGGTGTAATCTATGCAGAAAATGAAATGTATCAACTGATCCATACAATCCGTCATGGCATGATTGTGATTGCAGTAATCGCATTAATAGTATCGAGTCTATTTATTTATATATTTGCTCGACGTCTAACACGTCCGATAGAGGAGATGACATCTGTCGTTCAAAAAATGGGAGAACGTGATTTTACAGTGCGTACATCTTCTTCGTCGAAAGATGAAATTGGTGCATTATCACAAGATATTAATGAAACGCTTACGACATTGACGAAAACATTTAAACAGTTTCAACATACTTCTCAAAATTTAGCCCAAAGCGCAGAGCGAGTAGAAAGAATTGCTTCTGATAGTTATGATTCAAACACTCAAGTATCGAAGGCTGTTCATGAAGTAGCAGAAGGAGCGACGGTGCAAGCAGAACAGCTTGAAAATGTTCAACATGTCATGAGTCAATTAACTGCACGTTTTGAACAACTAAATAAAGCTTCTGAAGAGATGGATCAATCTAGCGAAATGGCAACAGAAGCTAGCCAAAAAGGTGCTCGACAAGTTCAAGATTTAATGAAACAGTCAGAAGATGTATTTGAACAAATAATTATAGTAGAAGAAAATGTTGCTAAATTAGAAAGAAATGTTAAAAATGTCCATACGATAACAGAAGTGATCAGAGGGATTTCTGATCAAACGAGTTTACTTGCATTAAATGCTTCTATTGAAGCGGCACGTGCTGGAGAAAGTGGCCGTGGTTTTGCTGTCGTTGCGAATGAGATTCGTGCACTAGCAGATGAATCCTACGATTCTACAGAAGAAATAGCTCAGCTGTTAGACGAAATTTCAAAACAAACAGAAATGACTGTCATGAAAATGAAAGAAGCACGTACACAAATTGAGTCGCAAAAAGAGTTTGTCGGACAAACGGGGTCATCGTTTGAAGAAATTCAGCGACGTATGTCGAATTTGCAACAAGATAGTCGAATGATTTATGAAGCAGTCGACCAAATGACGGCATCACGTCAAACAGTCGTATCAGCGATTGAACAACTATCAGCCGTTTCAGAAGAGCAGGCTGCGGCATCCGAAGAAGTAAGTGCTGCGAGTGAAGAACAAACAGCAGCATCCGAAGAATTAGAACGAATTGCAAGTCGTCTAGCTGAAGAAAGTGAACAAATGACAAATGAAATTCAGACATTTAAAATTGATATGAAATAAGGGTGATTGATATGAAAAAAAACCTTCGCTGTTATGAAGAAGATTATCAATTTTTAGAAGAAGTTTATCAAGGGCTGAGAGAGGAACATTTTCAAATATATTTTCAACCGATTATAAATGTAGAAACGAATACGTTATATGGAGCTGAAGCGTTGTTACGATGGGACCATCCAGAAAAAGGGATGATTGCGCCCGACGTATTTATTCCGAAATTAGAAAGTACAGGACTCATTACAAAAATTGGAGATTGGGTTTTATTTAGAGTAATCCGACAATTAGCTCATTGGAATTTAGCAGGTTATACGTTTCATATATCGATTAATGTTTCGCTTCTTCAATTACTACAAGAACAATTTTATGAAAAATTACAACATTATTTGACGCTATATCAAATACAAGAAGGAACATTTGTTATCGAATTAACCGAAACATTGCCGTATGATGATTTAACGAAGTTAGAGGTGATGGTGAAAAATATAAAAGCGTTAGGTGTCCGATTTGCACTTGATGACTTTGGTACAGGGTATGCAGCGATTGAAAAAATAGCATATTTGGAACCAGATATCGTGAAATTAGATCGATTCTTTTTACAAAAAATGTCTGATCGTCGTCAGCTAAAAATCATTTTGGAAACTGTGATTCGCTTATCGAATCAGTTAAAAATGAAGACGGTCATTGAAGGAGTCGAAACGTTAGAAGATTATACACTCATTCAACGATTAGGTGGAGATTTCGTGCAAGGATATTACTTTGCAGAACCATTACCGGTTGCGCGTTTTCAAAAAGAGTGGTTACATACGCGTTGAGCCTCAATCAATGTCCATATTTACTAATTCAGTATCGTTAAGAATTACAGTTCATTAATAGAAAACCCAGCACTCGTTTACTTGAATAAACGAGTGCTGGGTTTTTCTTTTGTATTACTTGATATCAATGGAATGGTTGCTCATTTATCTTAAGGAGACGTTACGTCTTCAATAGAGCCACTCGGCGTTGTGACACTACTTTCTCCACCGCCATCTGGTTTCGGTGTAGTAGGTGGAGGAGTTGGTTCTGGCTTCGGTTTATTTTCAGGTGGCGGAGTTGGTTCTGGTTTTGGTTTGTTCCCTTGTTCAGGAGGAGTCGGTTCTGGTTTTGGTTTGTTATCATGACCTTCTCCGTTATTGTCTTGATTTCCTCCATCGGGATTTGTTCCATTGCCGTTATTCCCTTGTTCAGGAGGGGTTGGCTCTGGTTTCTCTTCCGGTTGTTCTGGCAATTCTTCTTCTGGTAATTCTTCTTCTGGTTCTTCTACATCTTTAGATTGTAACTGGATAGAAGTCGAAGCAGGTGCACTTGTCGATCCATCTACTTTTGCTGTTACTGTAAATGTATATGTTTGACCGAGAGAAGCACCTGATAATGTTGCTTCATGACCGGTTGTCGTCGCCACTGTACCGCTTGTTCCTTCGTTCGTAGAATATTGAACGGTAAATTCAGCTTCTTGATTATAAGCCCATGAAAGGTGAATTGTATTTTCATCTGCATTATAGGAAGCGCTGAAATTGGAAGGAGAAGGGAGAAGTTCTTCTTTTTCTTCTTCTTTCTCTTCTATTTTAGGACCTTTCGGCATAGATCCTTTTACAAACAATTCAGTAACGCGCATATTTTCAGGTGTACTTGCAGAAGCAAGACGTACAGGATTTGAACCATAAACGATTGTCGCTTCTGTAACAGAAGAAGGTTTAGACATCGTTCCTCGCTCGGTAGCAATTTCTTGCATTACTTGTCGGAATAAGTTTTGAGGTACATAACGTCCTTTATCATATGTTTTAATCGGTTCATAATAACTTTCATAACCGCCCCAAGCAGCAATCGTATATTGACCAGAATATCCTGCAAACCACGTGTCAGGTACGTATCGGTCTTTCATGTTATGTTTCTTTCGGTCTTTAGCGTCGTAGTTTGTCGTTCCTGTTTTCCCAGCTACATCAATATTTGCAACGTTTGCTCGTTTTCCTGTACCTTTCGTTAACACGTCTCGTAAAACGTCTGTAATCATATAAGCAGTAGAATTTTTCATTGCGTTCGTCTGTTGAGGTGTCATATTTCGTTCTTCACCATTTCGGAATATAATTTTTTTCACTGCGTGCGGGCGTGTAAACATCCCACCGTTACCGAATGCGGCGTATGCACCTGCAACTTCTACTGTAGATAAACTATACTCTCCTCCCCCGAGAGCGTGTGCTGCGTGGACATCTTTGTAAGGAAGACCAAGGTTACGAGCGAATTGGCTCGCTTTCGTCGGTCCAACTTCTTCGAACACTTTAACAGCAGGAATATTACGTGATTTGTATAGAGCATCGCGTAATGTAATCGTTCCAAGGAATCGACCGTCTACGTTATTAATCGATTTGTTCGTTCCTTTATATTTGTACGGCTTATCATCAACCGCTTGGCCGGTTGACCAATCGAAATGTTCAATTGCAGGACCATATGACAAAATAGGCTTAATGACAGAACCAGGCGATCGATTCGTTCGAGTTGCTAAGTTTAAATCACGACCAGAATAATGGCGTCCTCCGCCGATCGCGACGATCGCTCCTGTTTTTGTATCAAGTACTGTCATAGCAGATTGCATTTTCTCTGATTCGTATAAAGCATCATTTGAAATTTTTTCTTCAACGGATTGTTGAACATTTTGTTGTAACGCAGTTTGGATCGTAACACCTTCTGCTAATATTTCTTGCAATCCTGCAGATTCTAGCTCTGATAAAACGAGATCAATATATGCAGGGTATTTACTTAATGATTCTTGTTTGTTTTGTGCTAATGTCGTTGTAACGGGAACCGCTTCTGCTGCGGCGCGTTCAGCAGGTGTAATTTTTCCGTGCTTTTCCATTAATAATAAAACGATATTACGACGTTTTTCAGCACGTTCAGGATTTTGAAACGGGTTATAACCGTTC
>JASLJC010000055.1 GCA_030152585.1 Savagea sp.
AAAGAGTCTTTTGTTCAGTGGTTTGATCGATCGAAGGAGTCAGAAGATATTTCAGAAGTGAAAAAAGGTCTGATTGATTGGTATGAAGAAGTATTAGCATCTCATTGTGAGCCAATGAAGCGGACAGTGATGACATTCAAAGAGATTTTGAATAGCTTTGTTTATGGCTATACAAATGGTTTTGTAGAAGGATTAAACAATAAAACGAAAGTGATCAAAAGAGCAGCCTACGGCTTTCGTTCTTTTGATCACTTCCGAGCAAAAATTCTATTGAGTCATAAGTATAAAAATATAGGTTCTCATTTAGGGTGACGTATTCGTCACCCCAACACTTGAAAAAGAACCTATTTAGTACGTCCGTTGTATGAAAATGATCGATAAAAAAGAGAGGTTTGCTTACCAATGTTTGCGCTTACATTTTATTTCGTGTATATTATGAAATAAATGTGAAATGAGGCGATAGAAATGAAACAAGTTGTAGGGATTACACGTTATGTCGATTCGGATTTCATCGAGCAGCTCGAAAAAGAAGGAGTTGACGTACTCGTACCTCTGAAAGAAGGCGAAACGTTAACAGTTGATCATTTTGAAGGAAAAGAAGAAGCAGTTGTCGCGTTATGGGTGACGTTAGAAGAACGTATCAATGCCGATGTTTTCGACCGATTTCCGAATTTACGAATCGTTGCGAATATGGCGGTCGGTTTTAACAATATCGATATGGAAGAAGCAAAGGCGCGTCGTATTTATGTCGTGAATACACCAGATGTATTAACAGAAGCGACGGCTGATTTGGCATTTAGTTTGTTGATGGCGACGGCTCGTCGATTAAACGTTGCCGAACAATCTGTGCGAGAAGGTTCGTGGACCTCATGGGAACCGTACGGATATACAGGTGTTGATATTTATGGACAAACGATCGGTATATTTGGGATGGGGCGTATCGGAGAAGCCGTAGCGAGAAGGGCGAAAGGATTCGGTATGACGATTTTGTATCATAATCGGACACGGAAAGAACATGCTGAAGAAATGTTAGGCGCACGTTACGTTACGAAAGAACAGTTGTTAGAGGAAGCCGATTTCGTCGTTTTATTTTCACCTCTTACTCCCGAAACCGAAAATACGATAGATCACGAAGCACTCAGTCGTATGAAAAAACATGCGATTTTAATAAATGCTGCAAGAGGTGCGCTCATCGATGAAGAAGCATTGTATGAAGCGTTGCGAACGGAACAAATTTTTGGCGCAGGTCTTGACGTCTTTCGAGAAGAACCGGTCTCGATTCATCATCCGTTACTTACTTTACCAAACGTCGTTGTCACACCGCATATCGGTAGTGCGACGAAACGGACTCGCCGTGCGATGTTAGAAATGAACGTGCAAGATATTCTTGCTGTGTTACGTCATGAACGGCCGAAATATGAAGTCCGTTAAATGCTAAAAAGGTTCGAGTAGACGACTCGAACCTTTTATAAGTGTGCTTACAGCTATTATTCTTGAGGGTAGAGACTACGGAGAAAGCTTAATGGTCGTTCCATCTACATGTTATTCGTTTGAAAATTCGTGTGGAAATCGGTCGATGAAAGACCAACAATCTGCGCTAAACGTATCGATGGCAGATTCTAGTTTCGTATGGACGAGTGATTCTCGTAGAGAACGAACAATTGTACCGACAACGACAAGTCGCGGTTTTCGTCGTTGTAGTTCTTCTTCTAAAAAAGTGATATAAGCAGCACTTTGGGTAGACAGTTCTTCTGTTTGAAAAGAGCGTAATTGTTCCATTAAATGTGTACGTAACGCTTCAAGTGACGGCTCATTTTGATGAAATTGATCGAAAATTGTCGGGCCGATAAATGTTTTTTCAGTCGTTTGCATTTCTTGAAAGACACCTTTTGTTGCAAGTAAGGCAAATTGAACGAGTGCTTCTGTATCGATCGGTTGAAGTGTTCGGACGTTCATAAAATGTAAGTAATGTTGTAAAATCCCGGAAAAAACGATGACGAGATCAGCGACATATGGCCGAACGTCATCTCCATAAATATCGATAAGCCGATGGGCTAACCACGTTAATTCTTTTCGGTGATGTTGCTGGATGAAGCGACGTAAGTCATCATCTCCCGAATAATAAATGGCGTCATACAACGGAAGTAAATTTTGTTCGCGATTTAAAACGAGGCGAATAGTAATTTGGCGAGCTAAAATGTTCGCATCTTGTGGATTTTCTCCGATTAGCAACTCTCGTCTTAAAATAATCGCTTCTTCATACGCATGTTCTAAAATGGCTACGAGGCATTCATTTTTAGAACGGAAGTAGTTGTAAAACGTTCCTTTTGAAATGTTCGCTTCCTCTATTATGTCTTGTACGGACGTTGTAGCGAATCCTTTTTCAGTAAACAGTCGTTGGGCAATACGTAAAACGTGTAATTTGCGGTCGCTCACAATAAGCTCCTTTCTCTTTTCTTTTCTTCAGTATAGCGAAAGTTTACGCATATTGTTTGAAAAGTCAATGGAAAAAACGTAAAATGAAGCGTAGCATTTAAACGATGAGTCCAAAAAATGAACGAATGTTTTATGAAGGAGGGGACGCTATGGATGATCGTCAACCTTTACTTGAACGTCCACCGTATGGGATGATTGCGATTTTGTTTGTCGGTGCTTTTATTGCCGTATTAAACAATACGTTA
>JASLJC010000087.1 GCA_030152585.1 Savagea sp.
ACAAGATTTAAATGATCGTTTACACAGTATTCACCCACAAGAACGTTCGTTAGACGAAGGATTTTTCTTAAAAGATCCAGATAGTATCCAATCTTGTTAATTGTGAAAGGAGTTTTACTATGACGAAACGAGTCATTACCCAAAAACCTGAAGTTCTTGCACCAGCAGGAACGTTAGAAAAATTAAAAACAGCGATTACGTACGGAGCGGACGCAGTATTTATCGGAGGCGATGCTTACGGTTTACGTAGCCGCGCAGGTAACTTTAGCTTCGATGAAATGCGTGAAGGTGTAGCATTTGCTCATGCTCGTAATGCGAAAGTATATGTTACAGCTAATATGGTCGCACACGAAGGAGACACAGAAGGAGCAGATCACTTCTTCAAAACATTACATGAAATTGGTATCGATGCCGTTATCGTTTCAGACCCTGCATTAATTGAAATTTGTGCGATGAGCGCACCAGGCTTACCTATCCACTTGTCAACACAAGCATCTGCAACGAACTATGAGACGTTAAACTTCTGGAAAGATGAAGGTTTAGAACGTATCGTACTTGCACGTGAAGTAGGTATGGACGAGATTTTAGAAATGCGTAAACATACAGATGTTGAAATCGAAGTATTCATTCACGGTGCCATGTGTATTTCATATTCTGGTCGATGCGTACTTTCAAACTATATGTCTGATCGTGATGCAAACCGCGGAGGTTGTTCACAATCTTGCCGTTGGAAATACGATATTTTCGAAATGCCTGAACCAGGTGAGAAAAATTCACACCTTGCCGGTATGTCTGAAGAAGAATTAGAAGCATTTTCTATGAGTTCTGTTGACATGTCGATGATCCGTCATATTCCAGAACTAGTAGAAGCAGGCGTTCATAGTTTAAAAATTGAAGGTCGTATGAAATCTATTCATTACGTTTCAACCGTTTCGAATGTTTATCGCGCTGCTGTTGATGCCTATTGTGCAGATCCTGATAACTACGTCTTTAATGAAGCGTGGGAAGATGAATTGTGGAAAGTCGCTCAACGTGAATTAGCAAGTGGCTTTTATTGGGGAACACCTACAGAAAACGAGCAGTTATTTGGAAAACCACGTAAAATTCCTCGTTACCAATTCGTAGGTGAAGTACTCGATTACGATCCTGAAACGAGCATCGCCACGATTCGTCAACGAAACAACTTCGGAGTCGGTGATGAAATTGAATTTTACGGACCTGGTTTTTCACACGCTTACGAAACTGTAACCGAAATGTGGGACGAAGACGGAGAGCCGATCGATCGTGCAAAACATGCAATGATGTTATTAACGATGAAAGTCGAAACACCTGTCCATAAAGGTGATATGATTCGTAAAAAACGATAATTTATAAAAAGAAGCGCTTTTGCTTTTAACGCCAAAAAGACACTTAAACGGAAAATACCGTTCAAGTGTCTTTTTCGGGTTTTTATTTCATCTGTTCATATACTGGCCATAACGTTCGGTATGTTTCTTCGACCATATCGATAAATGACGATTCATCGTATCGCAATGCTTGTTCTCGCGATAACATCAAACCGACGACAAGTTCTGCGCTTTTTACATTCAATAAACGATTTAACTGTTGCTCTATTCCTTCTTTTCCTAATTGTTCAATCGTTTTTGCTTCTTTCTTTGTATGGTCACCATACACGACGAATTCATTCGGTAAGGACTCGAGCACTCGACTGTGATGAAGACGCTCCGCGATTGCTTTTTTATCTTGATTTTCATAAATGACACAAAGTGTTAAAAAGAGACGATCGTTCCATAAACCGATTTGAAAGTGTGGCAAAGCTTTATACCCTCTTTTAGAAGGAGCAAAAGCTACCCAACTATCATCGGGAGGATTCACCGTTCTTCTCGCATGCTTTGCGACGTGTGCATGAAATTCACCTTTACCAAAAGTAGATAAATAAAGTGAAAAATGTTCGCCTAACGCTCGAAACTTCGGTTGAACGACTGTTTGTAAAGCTTCCATACGTTGTGCAAGTCCTTCTACTTCAAATACATTAAAATCTCGTTCTGTCCAATATGACATATCGTCACTCCTTTCGTATTATTATAAATGATGCATTGAATTTGTGCTATAATAACGGGTAAAGGATGGTGGCATTATGAACTGGGGTTCTTTAGATAAATATGCAAAATCACTCATTAAAGAGGCCGGACACCGAATCCGTGTCTCCTTTTATTCTACCATTGATATCGAATCAAAATCGAATGCGGATGATCTTGTGACCAATATTGATCGCGAAATCGAACAATTTTTTATTAAGCAGATTCGACGAGATTTTCCACATCACCGAATCGTAGGTGAAGAAGGATTCGGTGATACTGTAACCGATTTAAATGGCGTCATTTGGTTTATCGATCCTATTGACGGTACGATGAATTTCGTCCATCAGCGACGAAATTTCGCAATATCCGTTGGTATTTATATCGACGGCGTCGGAATGCTCGGATATATTTATGATGTGATGCGCGACGATTTTTATTATGCGATGAAAGATGAAGGCGCTTATTTCAACGATGAACGCTTACCTACTTTGGAAAAAACTTCTCTTCATCATGCTGTCATCGGAATGAACGCACGTTGGGTTACACCTAATGACTTCGTTCATCATGAACCGATTATTCAACTCGTCAACGACGTACGAGGAGTTCGCTCTTACGGATCGGCTGCACTTGAACTCGCTTACGTCGCTTCTGGAAGACTAGACGCGTATTTATCTATGCGCTTATCTCCTTGGGATATTGCCGGTGGTATCGTAATTGCTCGTGAAGTTGGAGCAATCGCTACGACGATGAAAAACCAAGACTTATCATTGACACGGTCTGAAACGTTCATCGTCGCAAACCGTCATTTACACGAATCGTTCATTACAAACTATTTAAAATGTAAGCCTTCTTTATATTGAACTACCACTAGGCTATCCCCGTAGCCCCTATCCTAAAGGATAAGGGCTGTAAGCACACTTATAAAACATAATATCTTTGAACTTATACGAAACGTTTAATAATCTCAATAACCGAAAATCACTCAAAAAAAGGAGCTCCGTTTAACGGCGCTCCTCTTTCATTGTTATACGGACTATTCCTTCTTTCGCTCTTTGTACGACAGGGTAACTTTCATATCCACTACTTTGAGCAAATGTTCGGAATAACGTCTTTTCTTCTGACTTTGATGGTACGACACGTTTAAATGCTCGGTACGCTTCTAATACTTCTTCACCTGGCACTTCTGCTTCATACGCATCTTCAATTTTAGTAAAAAATTCTGTTACTTCTATAATTTCTTCCATTGACCAATCGGGGTCGATTGGATAATTGTAATCTTTCATCGCTTTCCTCCATTAACACCATTGTTTTCGAATCTGTTCTGCTTCTTTTTTCATCCGATGAAACAACTCTTCCACGCTCGGAACGTCTCGAATGAGCCCGACAACTTGTCCTGCCCAACCGTATCCTTCTCGTTCGATTCCATCGTGTATAAAACGTTGATTCGCTTTTCCACTAATATATGTTTTTAACGCTTCATATGTCGGATTCGTTTGCTCGATTTCTATTATTTTTTCTGTCCATTCATTACGTAACGCGCGAGCTGGTGCTCCGATAGAACGTTTTACGACAATTGTATCAGCAGATTCACTTTGAATGATTTTTTGAACATACGCTTCACTTGCTGCGACACATTCTTTCGTCGCAATGAATCGAGTGCCCATCTCAATTCCTTCCGCTCCTAAAGCATGTGCTGCCATCCAACCGCGACCATCACCAATACCACCAGACGCTACGACTGGTATATCTACCGCATCCACAACTTGAGGAATCAACACGAGTGTACTGACATCTTGTCTTCCTAAATGGCCACCTCCTTCGTGACCGACGACCATGACAGCATCCGCTCCAAGACTTTCTGCTTTTTGTGCGTGACGCACTTCAGATACGAGAACGAGTGTTTTCACATTTTTGCCTTGAAGTCGTTCAAAAAATGGCACGGGATTGCCACCAGTTACTGATATAATCTTCACATCTTCTTCAAGTGCTGCGTTTAACATATGTTCATACGGACGTCCATGTGATCCTATCGCAAAATTTACGCCAAATGGACGATCTGTTTTTTCACGCGTTTTGCGGATTTCTTCTTTTAATGCTTCGGGTGACGTTAAACTCATCGCTGTAATTTGACCAAGTCCTCCTGCATTTGAAACCGCACTCGCTAAATCTGAATATGCTAAGTGGGCAAGACCTCCTTGAATAATTGGATATTGAATGCCGAACGTTTCGGTAATTCTTGTATTCCAGTTCATTTGGAACGCCTCCTTTAATAATGTTGTACCGTCTATTTAAATGACGCATGAAACAGGATAAAAAATACCGCCTATGGACGAGATAGGCGGTATTTTTATAAAGTTTATTACATAATGTGAATTGGTTTACCTAACGCAACGTCTGCTGCTTCCATCGTAATTTCACCAAGTGTTGGGTGTGCGTGGATTGTCATTGCGATATCTTCTAATGTTACACCTGTTTCAACAGCTAAACCGAACTCTGCGATTAAATCTGAAGCATTCGCTCCAACAATTTGTCCACCGAGTACTAAGCCGTCTTCTTTACGTGCAACAATTTTCACGAAACCGTCAGTCGCATCGAGTGCAATAGCACGTCCGTTTGCCGCGTATGGGAATTTACCTGTTACGACTTCGTAACCTTCTTCTTTCGCTTGCGCTTCTGAAAGACCGACTGTTGCAAGTTCTGGTGATGTGAAGCAAACTGCTGGTACTGTTAAATAATCTACTTCTGATTTCTCACCTGAAATTGCTTCTGCTGCAACTTTTGCTTCATAAGATGCTTTATGTGCAAGTTGTGGTCCTTCTACGATGTCGCCGATCGCAAAGATATGTGGCAAGCTTGTACGACCTTGTTTATCAACTTCAATTAAACCACGATCTGTCATTTTAATACCGATATCGGCTAAGCCATTTTCGTCTGTGTTTGGACGACGGCCTACTGTTACAAGTACGTAGTCTGCTTCTACTTTTTCTTCTTTATCGCCAACTTTGTACGTTACAGTTACACCGTTTTCTGTCTCTTCAACACCTTGTGCTAAAGCTTCTGTTACGATGTTAATGCCGTGTTTTTTCATCGATTTTTTCACGACTGACGTCATTTGCTTTTCAAATCCAGCTAAAATTTCTTTTCCGCCTTCAAGAATTGTAACGTCTGTTCCTAAGTTTGCAAATGCCGAACCGAGTTCTGCTCCAATATATCCTCCACCGATAACGACAAGTTTTTCTGGACGCTCTGTTAATGCGAGTGCACCTGTTGAACTTAATACGCGATCTGAAATTGCAAATCCTGGAATTTCAATTTGACGTGATCGTGTTGCGATATTTGGATTTTTGATCTTGTAGGTTTGTGCTGAATCTTCATTCATAATAGGTAGTGTATGT
>JASLJC010000016.1 GCA_030152585.1 Savagea sp.
AGTAAAAGTAACGGAAGCGCTCGTCGCAGCGGTACAACATGCGCTAGATGACAACAAAATCGACTATACGTTAGAAGTGGACCTTTCACCTAAATTTGTCGTTGGACACGTCATTTCAAGAGAGAAACATCCGAATGCAGATAAATTAAGTGTGTGCCAAGTAGATTTAGGAGAAGAACAACCTGTCCAAATCGTATGTGGAGCAGCGAATGTTGATGCAGGTCAGCATGTCGTCGTCGCAAAAGTAGGGGCAGTAATGCCATCAGGTATGGCGATTCGTGATGCACAATTACGTGGTGTTGACTCATCTGGTATGATTTGTTCAGCATCGGAACTTGATTTACCGAGTGATGGTCAAAAAGGAATTCTCGTATTAGAAGGAGAACATACACCGGGAGAACCTTTTGATTTAGAAGCATAAAAAGAAAAGCAGTTTTCGGAGAATGTTCTCTGAAAGCTGCTTTTTTGTTTTCTAATGAATGAGGTGTGTTTACTTTTTAGCGGGGGCTCAGTGCGTCATATAAAAAACTTTTTTGCATTGTTTGATAGAAATGTCCAAACGATAAACCGTTTAAAAAGAGAAGAAGAAGGATAACAGAAGAGCATATTGTAGTTATTCGAACGTGCTTAATTCCTATTTGAAATATGGTATTATAGAAGAGAGAAAGCAAGAGAAAGGAGTACGAGAATGAGTTGGTTTAAAAAATTATTAGAAGATGAGCAATATGAAGAACGAGATGAAAGTGAACGTCCGAATGAGCTAGAAAAAGACGTATCTCCTTCAGTTGAACGAAAGAATCTGACATTTAAAGAAGATCCGATTACTCCTCATAATCGTATTTTATCGACAGATCAATTAGAGTCATTCGTACCGACTCCTTTATATGAGAATGAACGTTGGCCCGGGTATCGCCCTCAACAAGTGAAACGCTCTTCTGAAAGTGAAACAAATCGAGAAAAAGAAAGGCGACGTAAACCGTTTCGACTTTCGACGATTCCTTCCCCAATCTACGGGATGAAAAATCCAGAAGAACTTGAACGAAAAGAAGAAGAGGAACGTTTAGCTCTTGAAGCAAAGCAAGAAGAAGAACGTTTAGCCCTTGAAGCGAAACGAAAAGAAGAAGAGGAACGTTTAGCTCTTGAAGCGAAGCAAGAAGAAGAAGAACGTTTAGCTCTTGAAGCAAAGCAAGAAGAAGAGGAACGTTTAGCTCTTGAAGCAAAGCAAGAAGAAGAACGTTTAGCCCTTGAAGCGAAACGAAAAGAAGAAGAAGAACGTTTAGCTCTTGAAGCGAAGCAAGAAGAAGAGGAACGTTTAGCTCTTGAAGCGAAACGAAAAGAAGAAGAACGTTTAGCTCTTGAAGCGAAACGAAAAGAAGAAGAAGAACGTTTAGCTCTTGAAGAAAAACAAATAGATGACGAACAAATAGATGACGAACAAGTAGAAGACGAAACGAACGAAGAGATAGAGGAAGAGTCCATTATTCCATTTAATGTCGTCATGCTACAGTCAGATAAAGAGAAACTTGAAAAAATAAAGCGAGCACGTCGTGAAATAAAATAAATGATAAAAAAGAACGTGAATTATACGAAGAAATAGCGTATAATTTTTCAGTACAGTTGAAAAATTTAGGTGAATGAATGTAATATATTAATATAGTAAAAAGAAAAACGAGGGAACGTAAAGTCCCGGGAGGTAACGACATGACATTGTATCATTTTGTAGGAATTAAAGGATCCGGGATGAGCGCATTAGCCCTAATCCTTCACGATGCAGGATTCGATGTGCAAGGTTCAGATGTTGAAAAATATTTCTTTACTGAAGATCCTTTAAGAGAAAAAAATATTCCGATGTATCCATTTGGTGAGAATAATATTAAAGAAGGGATGACAATTATCGCAGGAAATGCATTTCCTGATCACCATCCCGAAATTGTCCGAGCGAAAGAACTCAATCTTCCTGTCATCCGCTATCATAAATTTTTAGGTAAATATATGAGTCAGTTTACGACAGTGAGCGTTACAGGAACACATGGGAAAACATCGACGACCGGTTTACTTTCACACGTAATGAGTGGCGCAGCACCGACGGCTTATTTGATTGGAGACGGGACAGGACACGGAGAAGAAGACGCTACATATTTCGTATTTGAAGCATGTGAGTATAAACGTCACTTTTTAGCATATCATCCAGACTACACGATCATTACGAATATCGATTTTGATCATCCGGATTATTTTAAAGACTTAGATGATGTTTTAGATGCATTTAATTCGATGGCAATGCAAGTCGGTAAAGCGATTATTGCTTGTGGAGATGATGCGAATTTACAACGTATCCACGCCAATGTTCCAATCGTTTATTACGGTTTTGATCCGATGAACGATTTTTCAGCACGTAACGTAGAAAAAACAGCAACGGGCACGTCGTTTGATGTCGTCATCCGTAATGAGTTTTACGGTCGATTTACAATTCCAACACCAGGAGATCATGCCATTTTAAACGCTCTTGCAGTCATTGCAACGTGCCATTATGAAGGTATTGAAGAAGAAGTAATTCGAGAAGGATTGGCAACATTCGGTGGAGTGAAACGACGTTTTTCTGAAAAGCGAGTCGGCGATATTCCAATTGTGGACGATTATGCTCACCATCCGACTGAAATACGTGCCACTTTGCAATCAGCACGTCAAAAATATCCTGAACATGAAGTTATTGCTGTCTTCCAACCGCATACATTTACACGTACCGCGGCTTTACTCGATGAATTTGCCGACAGTTTAAGTGGAGCAGATGAAGTATATTTATGTGACATTTTCGGTTCAGCACGTGAAAATCGTGGTGAATTAACGATTCATCATTTGATTGAACGAATTGAAGGTGCGCAATATTTAGCGTTAGAAGAGACCGCTCAATTATTACGGGAAGAAAAAGCAGTTTATTTATTTATGGGGGCAGGCGATATTCCGAAATATGCACGTGCTTTTGAGTCAGTAATAGTAGAAAAAAATGCCTAATAGTGCTAACGTATGGATATACGGTGTTTGTTTTAGTTACTTGTAGGGTAAAGACGAAAACATTAACGTATAGACAACATTAGAGGAGGGTTTTACAATATGTTTAATTTACTTCACATTTCAGCACTTATCGCAGCAATTGCATTCCTCATTTTATGTATCAGTTTAGCCGTGACATTGTTCTCAGTTAAAGATACGTTAAAAATTGTTGCCAACACATTAGACAATGTATCAAACCAGATGGAAGGAATTTTAACAGAGACGACCGAATTGTTAAATAAAACGAATGCATTAGCAGCAGACGTACAAGATAAGTCGGCGAAGTTAAACACAGTTGTCGATGCAGTACAAGGGGTAGGGCAATCTGTCACTCATTTAAATGCATCGATGAACAATGTAACGGATTCTGTCGTGCAAGAAGCTGAAAAAAATAGTGATAAAATTGCACAAGCTGTCCAATGGGGAACAGTTGTGATCAATTTATTACAAAAAGCATCTGAAACGAAAAAAGCATCCGATCGAGGATGGAAACGTTACGAACCTTAAAAAAGGGGAGACGACAAGATGACAAATTATTCAAATGAACATGAAACGCATTTACCGATGAACTATGAACACCGTCCGACACCACATGAAGTGTATGAAAAAGAAGAGGCAACAGGTGGAATTGTAGGTAGTTTTGTTTTTGGAGCGATCGTAGGTAGTGCGATTGGAGCAGTAGCAGCATTATTACTCGCGCCAAAATCAGGACGAGAAATGCGTGAAGAAATTACAGAGCAAGCAGAAGAATTAAAAATGAAAAGTATCGAATTAACGACGATTGCACGTGATAAAGCGACTGAAATTACATCTGTAGCGAAAGAGACAGCGGAAGATTTAACGAATAAGTTAAAACCAACAGAAGTTGTTGTACCGACAGATGAAGGTTCAGTATCAGATGAAGATGAAACGTTGCAACGTCCATAATCGTCTAAACGTTTAGATGAATGTATCGAAAAACGAAAGTTCCCTTTTCTTAGGAACTTTCGTTTTTTGATTTTAGAGTTCTATAATATATGTTGGGGTTTTCACACAATTCCGCACGCATGCATGCAAGACGTGAGGCTCGCTCTTCAACTTCCCCAAGCAAGTTTTTCGCGGGAACTTGCTTGGGGCATTGGAAGAGCTCGCAATTCCGCTGGCGTCCGCAAATCCGTACGGAAAGGTGTGCATAAAAAAACATCTCTTTTGGAGTAAAAGGAATTTACTCTGCGAGAGATGTTTTTTATTTTACATCGAAGGGTCGTCTTTCGTCATATTTTCAGGTGTAATCGGTATAAAAGTCAAGTCGAGTTGATCTCCATTTGTAATAGGATCCATAAATTGTGCAGGAAGTCCATTTTTCGTTAATTGATAACGTACGTCTTGCCCGAGTGGCAATTGAAAATCTACGACCGCGAACACGTCATTAAAAATAAAAGAAGCATCATCTTTTGATTGAATGACGACACGGTCACCTATACGGACCAATTCGTCCCAATTCGAGATGAGTTGTTGATTCACGTAACATTGATATTGTTCTTTTTCTAAAGTGACGTTTTGTTGTTTAAACGTAACGTGAATCCGTCGTTCTTTCGTTAAATCGAGTCGTTCAAAAATCGATTGAACTGAAAGATGCGTCGGGTTTTGAATGCGAATATTGTCGTTCGGTTGAACGGGTTGTTGTAAAAATCCTGCTTTGTCGTTAATGATAAGTTGAGGACGCTCTAACGGAATTTCTTTACGTTGTCCATTCACTTCGACTGTCATCGTACGTGCTTCAAGCAAATGATGATAATGGAATGTTGTAAAAATATCTTCAATCGTTTGTACCATTTCAAAATCGATGACGTCTCGGTCTTGTAATGGCGTTTGTAAATGAGCTTGTGCACCATTTACAAAAATTGTCGGTTGAACGAAAATCGTTTCTCCTTCAATTGTTAGAGGTAACGGCTCAATTTCGCAGACATCTTGGACAGTCGCTATTGCTTCTTCTCCTTTTTCACCTCCGACTACTTGTAAAATATCACCACTTTCAAGTGGATCATCTGCACTTACCCGTTGACCATTTTTATAAATAGTAGAAGGTTTGCCGAATGTGCCAGGAACCGTGACGAATTGTCCGTTCACTGTAATGCCAATCCCCATACCAGGCGAGCCAAATAAATCAGAAAGCGGGATATTCGCCGCAATTAAAGCGTCGCCTACTGTCACATCAATAAAATCAAACAGTCGAACGGATTGATCATTGACGATAGCGGAAACGTATTGAATCGGTTGTTGAGTCGCAGCTACGGCAATTCCAACAGGTGTGACGAGATCAGGAGAGGTTGGGACATCTTCTCGGAATGAAATCATCGGTAATGCATTCGGCCCTCGAATCGCGACACGTTGAATCGGTAGATCGAGCTTTTTACTAATACGTAAATCGAGCGTCGGTGTCATACTTCCACCACCGATTAACATGACGGCTTGAGGAGCGTCCTCGTTGTTTAATTTTAAAATTTCTTGTGCGATACTCTCTGCTAAATGTTCGATCGTCGGTTCTAACACTTCTAAAATGTCATTACGTTCAATCGTCTGTTCGAATCCTAAAATATCAGAAAATGTAATCGTTTCGGAGTCGTTCAATTGTCGCTTTACTTGTTCTGCGACAGGAAAATCGAGTAAGTAATGGTTACTAATCGCTTCGGTAATTTCATCTCCCGCGACGGGAACCATGCCGTAAGCGATAATTGTATTTTCTTTCGTAATGGCAATATCCGATGTTCCTGCTCCGATATCGACGAGAGCGACGTTTAAGCGACGCATAGAAGGCGGAATTAATACGTGAATCGCTGCAATTGGCTCGAGCGTTAATCCATCCATTTGCAAATCAGCTCGCTCTAAAGAAGAAATGAGTGATTCAATGACGACTTTCGGTAAAAAGGTGGCAATAACTTCCACACTTGCTTGTTGTCCCGATTGATCAATTAAACTGCCGATCGGCTCGCCATCTAAAAAGTGATGCAAAATGGAGTAACCGACACAATAATAAGGTGTCGCGTTTCGTTTATGATCAGCTAGTAATTGATCTTGTGCATTTTGTACGGCCGCTAATTCCAAATGTTGTACAGCTTCTGTACTCAAAATCGTTTGTTGGTCAATCGTAAGGTCTGCCTTTCCTCGAACGGTTTT
>JASLJC010000019.1 GCA_030152585.1 Savagea sp.
ACGATCATTTAAATCTTGTTTTACTTCTTCTGTAAATGTTCCTTTATCTAAGTGGTGACGCGCTTCGTCAAACAGTTTGGCAATATTGACGAAAGATTCTCCTTTTGTGAAAATCCCGTCTAATTTCCAATGGCGCATTCCGATGTCATATAATTTTTCGAGTTGTGTCATTAAATTAATATCGTCTGTTGCGAAAACGTGCGTACCATTCATATCTTCATAAATGGAGTAGTGCGTATCTTCTTTTTTATTTTCTGATAAAAAGAGCTCGCGTTTTTCCATTGAGTCCGGTACTTCCTTATCGACGTAGCGGAAATAGTTTTGGACGAGCGGACGTTTCGATTGGTGAATACACGTTGCACCGTAAACGAGAATCTCAGTCGGAACGCTTACTGATTCACTAATTTCTTTTAATTCTTCAAATGGAATTTCACGTGCAAGTACAGCGCCAATTGCGCCGCGACGTGCCCAGAAGTTCACTTGATTCGAACTCGTTACCATCGTCTGCGCATCGTAAATATAAGGGATGTCGAGGTCGTTCGTTTGTAACATTCGAATGACTCCCGGGTCTCCGATCGTTACAGCGTCAACGTTAATACTTTGTAAAAATTGGAGGTATGGAACGACTTTTTCTAGACGTTCGTTATGGAAAAGAGCATTCATTGAGACGACGACTTCTTTTCCTTTTTCGTGTGTCATTTCCGTAATAGCTTTCACTTCGTCTTGTGAAAATGAATGCGGAAGACGTAAACCGAAAAAGTCTTCTCCGATATATAACGTATCGACGCCAGCGTCGAGAAGTTGTTCAGCTTGTTCCATTGATTCAGCCGTGGCGATTAATTTCACCATCGGATCACTTCCTTTCTTAAACTTACTAAAAATCGTACATTAGCTATTCTACTCTAAATATGAAATAAAAAAAGTGGAAACGTACAAAATGATACAAAATGAATGAAGAAAAAAGGAATGTCTCGCTTTTGACGATTCACTCCTTTCAGTTTAATTGATATGGAACTTTTTAAATGTTATTCCGTATTATAGAAGTCCAGCTTCACGTAATTTTTTCTTACGCGTAAATCCTAATCCCATGAATAGACCGATGCCGACGATGGCAATTAACGTGAGAGGGATGCTTTTTAAAGCGATTCCGACTCCGACTGTACACATTGAAAAAACGGCTAAAAATGCGTAAAGTGCTAATATCCAGTGAAAGTTTTTCAAAATAGTTCCCCCTATCGTATTGAAATCATGTTGTAATGTTTAACTATGTGCTATAATAACACAGTTAGAGACAATGAAAAAGGAAACGGAAGTGAAAAGTATCATGACAAAACGAGAAGATTTACGAAATATCGCGATTATTGCCCACGTTGACCACGGAAAAACAACTTTAGTGGATCAACTATTAAAACAATCTGGTATTTTCCGTGAAAATGAGCAAGTTGAAGATCGAGCAATGGATTCAGATGATATTGAAAGAGAACGCGGGATTACGATTTTAGCGAAAACGACTGCGATTCATTATAAAGATGCAAAAATTAATATTTTAGATACGCCAGGTCACGCTGACTTCGGTGGAGAAGTAGAACGTATTTTAAAAATGGTAGACGGTGTAATTCTCGTCGTTGATTCATTTGAAGGTTGTATGCCTCAAACACGTTTCGTATTGAAAAAAGCTTTAGAATCTGGATTACAACCGATTGTCGTCGTGAACAAAATTGACCGTCCGAATGGGCGTGCAGAAGAAGTTGTCGACGAAGTTATCGATTTATTTATCGAACTCGATGCAGATGAAGATCAATTAGAATTCCCTGTCGTTTTTGCATCTGGATTTAATGGAACGGCAAGTTTAGAAGCAGATCCAGAAACACAAGAAGACACGTTACGTGTGTTATATGATGCGATTTTAGAACATATTCCAGCACCAGTCGACAATCGTGAAGAACCGTTACAATTCCAAGTATCGTTATTAGATTACAACGATTACGTCGGGCGTATCGGAATTGGTCGCGTATTCCGTGGAACGATGAAAGTAGGCGACCAAGTTACATTAATGAAACGAGACGGAACGAAGAAAAACTTCCGTGTAACGAAAATGTACGGTTTCCTTGGTCTCGACCGAGTACCGATCGAACAAGCAGAAGCTGGTGATATCGTTGCGGTTTCAGGTATGGAAGATATCGACGTAGGAGAAACAGTTTGTCCAGTAGATGCACCAGAAGCGTTACCACTTCCACATATTGATGAGCCGACATTACGTATGACATTCCTCGTAAACAACAGTCCGTTTGCAGGTCGTGAAGGAGATTACGTTACAGCGCGTCAAATTCAAGAACGTCTCGATCAACAGTTACAAACAGACGTTTCATTACGTGTTGATCCGACAGATTCACCTGATGCGTGGACGGTTTCAGGACGTGGAGAATTACATTTATCGATTTTAATCGAAAATATGCGCCGCGAAGGTTTCGAGCTTCAAGTATCGAAACCAGAAGTCATCGTACGTGAAATTGACGGTGTGAAATGTGAGCCATATGAGCGTGTACAAGTAGACGTGCCGGAAGAATACTCAGGTGCTGTCATTGAATCACTCGGTTCACGTAAAGGTGAAATGTTGAACATGGAAAATAACGGAAATGGGCAAGTTCGATTAGATTATTTAGTGCCTGCACGTGGGTTAATCGGTTATTCAACAGACTTTTTAACGATGACACACGGATACGGTATTTTAAACCATACGTTTGATCAATATAAACCTTTAATCCGTGAAAAAATTGGAGGACGCCGTAACGGTGCACTCATTTCGATGGAAAATGGAACTGTAACGACATATAGTATTATTCAACTCGAAGACCGCGGAACAATGTTCGTAGAAGCGGGTACGGAGATTTATGAAGGAATGCTCGTCGGAGAAAATACACGTCCGAAAGATTTAGCGATTAACTTAACGCGTGAAAAACACGTAACAAATATGCGTTCTGCTAATAAAGATCAAACAGTTAGTTCGAAAAAACCGCGTATTTTAACACTCGAAGAAGCTTTACAATATATCGATGAAGATGAATATTGCGAAGTAACACCGAAGTCGATTCGTTTACGTAAAAAAATATTACAAAAAGGTTTACGTGAGCGTCACGAAAAAAATGTGAAATTAGCACAGCAAGGAAACTAATTGCTACAAAAAGAAGATCATTTTCAAATAAAAAGACACTCGAAGCTTTCAAAGTTTTTGAGTGTCTTTTTTAAATAGATTTTTACAGATGTTTACAAATAGTTTTATACATTGAACTCGTTTTAGAGTACATTTTTCTATTGAAAGATAAACTATTGCAATGTAATGGAAGTGACATTGCGGAATGGGTCGTGTCGGTTCGATCCGTCTTTCCATAAAACATAGACTGGACCATCTTCGCGTAACGGTTTTCCATCTGCGCTGAATTGTAAAATAATATCGTCTAATTTTTCAAAAGGTACGACGAGTTGTTCCTCTGTATCTGTGCCAAATACGATAGAAGTTGTCCCTTCTAAAGGCTCTGCATTTTGGATGAATTCAGTAATGAACATACCAAGTGCTCCTTTAATTTCTTCTTCTTGACGTTCAAATTGCTTTTCAGATTGCAGTGTGGGAGGAGATACAGCTCCTTCCATAATTTCGCGGCTCCAAAATTTACCCATTTTTTCTTTATACTGTTCTTCTTCTTCTTCTTTCGTTAACGCAACTGTCGGATTTTGAAAATAATCAGCTAAATCAAGACGACGATCGTCGAAAATCCAAACGCTCGGGTCCATCGTAATGGGATACTTGACATTCCCTTTAATTGGAATAATAAAATCCACAATACATTCCTCCTACAATAATCAATGGTATCTTTCAATTATACCGATATTTGAAGGAGAAGAAAGGGAATGAAAAGAATTATTGTTTATTTACGGCTAACACTTGCAATTTTTTTATGTAAAAGATACAATTTAAACATGAACGATTATCGGAATATAGGATAAATGGGGGCGTCCTCATGGAAATAGAATTACGACAAACGTATCGAGAGAAGGCGTTATTACAGCTAAAAGAGGATGCTGATAAAATAGCGCAACTCATAAAAGTACAGATGGATCATTTAACGATGCCACAATGTCCACTTTATGAAGAAGTGTTAGACACGCAAATGTATGGATTGTCGCGTGAAATTGATTTTGCGGTAAAACTCGGTTTAGTAGAACGTGAAGAGGGAAAAGAAATTTTATCACTCTTAGAACAAGAAATGAATACATTACACGAGTTATATACGAAAAAATAATCATTAAACTCAAACTGACTGTAGTTTGAGTTTTTTGTTATACGAATGGATTGAGTAAGAAAGATGAAAAATTACGCACAAAAATGGTATAAAAACTTTGACTTTCCGTTATTTTTGACTTTTTTTATATTAGTCATTTTTGGGGTCGTAATGGTTTACAGTGCAAGTATTGCATGGGCTGTCCACCGAGCGACGCCACTTGAACCGACATACTTTTATAAAAAACAGTTGTTGCATGCAATTTTAGCAATGATCGTCTTTTTTATCTTTTCATTTTTCCCGTATTGGAAATTTCGTTCGTTAAAAGGAACCGGTATATTTATGGTCGTTTCTCTTTTTCTACTTGTGACGGTGTTAGTAACAGGTGTTGCAGCGGGAACGTCTCGTCGTTGGTTTTCGCTTGCAGGATTTACGATGCAACCAGCGGAAGTGATGAAAATTGCACTCATTGTCTATTTATCTGCCTTTTTTGCTCGACGGAACGAAAAAGGAAATATTCAACAGTTAAATCGTTCATTAACACCTCCATTACTCGTTATATTTGCAGCAACGATTTTAATTATTATTCAACCAGATTTAGGTTCAGCGATGATTGTCTTTTCAATTGGTATTGCTATTATTATGGCGAGCGGAATTGGTTATAAAACCGTTTTTAAACTTATCGGTGGTGTCGTTGGTGCATTGTCATTAGCCATTTTAATGGCCTATCTTATATTAGGAGATAAATTACTCACCGAAAACCGTTTAGGTCGTATAACGTCGTTTGTTAATCCGTTCGAGGATGCGCAAAATACTGGACTTCAAGTCGTCAATGGGTATATCGCTATCGGATTAGGTGGCCTTAAAGGTGTCGGACTAGGGAACTCTATTCAGAAAATGGGATATTTACCAGAGCCACACACTGATTTTATTATGGCAATTGTTGCTGAAGAGCTCGGTGCATTCGGTGTATTAATCGTTGTAGGAGGAATCGGTTTTATCGTTTATCGTGCAATGCGCATTGCATTAACGACGAAAGATACTTTAGCACGTCTTATTACGGTAGGAATTGCAACGCTTTTAAGTGTACAAACATTTTTAAATTTAGGGGGATTAACGGGCTTAATTCCGTTAACAGGTGTACCGTTACCGTTTATTAGTTATGGCGGAACGTCGATAATTCTGTTATCGTTATCAATAGGGATACTAATGAATATCTCGATGTTTCATAAAGTAGTACAACAAAAGTGAATAAAAGGAGTGTATGGACATGAGTGAACAACGAATTCAAAAAGTGTTAGTTGCGAACCGTGGGGAGATCGCGATCCGTATTTTCCGAGCATGTGTCGAATTAGGAATCGATACTGTCGGAATTTACTCAGAAGAAGACCGAGGTTCGTTTCACCGTTACAAAGCGGACGAATCTTACCTAGTGGGAGAGGGTAAGAAACCGATCGACGCGTATCTAGATATCGAGGGGATTATCGAGATTGCAAAGCGTAGTGGAGCGGACGCAGTACACCCAGGGTATGGATTTTTAGCTGAAAATATTGAATTTGCTCGCCGATTAGAACAAGAAGGTATTATTTTCATTGGGCCAACGTCGAAACATTTAAATATGTTCGGAGATAAAGTGAAAGCACGCGAAACAGCGATTGGAGCAGGAATACCTGTAATACCAGGAACAGATGGACCGGTTCATGCTGTCGAAGAAGTCGTCGCTTTCGGTCAAGAACATGGATATCCGATTATTATTAAAGCTTCTCTCGGTGGCGGTGGACGCG
Source organism: Savagea sp. (assembly GCA_030152585.1). GTDB lineage: Bacteria > Bacillota > Bacilli > Bacillales_A > Planococcaceae > Savagea. The sequence goes on from JASLJC010000019.1 coordinate 6,062, forward strand.
GTATGCGTGTTGTCGAGCGCGAAGAAGATGTGAAAGAAGCGTATGATCGTGCAAAATCAGAAGCGAAATCAGCATTCGGAAACGATGAAGTGTATGTCGAGCGTTTCGTGCAAAATCCAAAACATATTGAAGTTCAAATTTTAGCAGATGAGCACGGTAACGTTGTCCATTTATACGAACGGGACTGTTCGATTCAGCGACGTCATCAAAAAGTTGTCGAAGTAGCACCAGCATTTTCATTAGAACCGTCATTACGGGACGATATTTGTCAATCAGCTGTACAATTGATGGAACATATTGAATATTTAAATGCCGGAACGGTAGAATATCTCGTATCAGACGGTAAATTTTACTTCATCGAAGTAAACCCGCGTATTCAAGTCGAACATACGATTACTGAAATGATTACGGGTATTGACATCGTTCAGGCTCAATTGCATATCGCAAATGGTAAGCGGTTACATGATGATGATATCGGCATTCCTGCTCAAAAAGATATCCCGCTTTTCGGCTATGCAATTCAATCACGTGTAACGACAGAAGATCCGTTAAATGACTTTATGCCGGATACAGGTAAATTGAATGTATATCGTTCAGGAGGCGGATTTGGTGTACGTTTAGACGCTGGAAACGGTTTCCAAGGAGCGGTTATTTCTCCGCATTACGATTCACTACTTGTGAAATTGTCAACATGGGGCTTGACGTTTAAAGACGCCGCTCGTAAAATGCACCGTAATTTAGAAGAGTTTCGTATTCGTGGAATTAAAACGAATATTCCATTTTTATTAAATGTCGTGAAGCAACCAGAGTTTTTAGTAGGAGATTACGATACGAGCTTTATTGATTCGACGCCAGAATTATTCGATATGAAAATGCGAAAAGATCGTGGAACGAAAGTGTTGAATTATTTAGGGAACGTAATTGTAAACGGTTTCCCCGAAATTGGAAGCGATTCCAAACCGATTTTTGCACACCGTCGTAAACCAATTGTTGATTTAGATGAGCGTCCGAAAGCTGGGACGAAACAGTTATTAGAGCAATATGGGCCAGAAGGTGTCGTCGATTGGGTGAAAAAGCAAGAAGACGTATTATTAACGGATACAACATTCCGAGATGCTCATCAATCGCTACTTGCTACACGTATTCGAACGGCAGATATGACAAATATTGCATCTGAAACCGCTCGTTTATTACCCGATATGTTCTCTTATGAAATGTGGGGAGGCGCAACGTTTGATGTTGCCTATCGTTTCTTAAAAGAAGATCCGTGGGACCGTTTAGCACGTATGCGACAACAAATTCCAAACGTATTATTCCAAATGTTGTTACGTGGAGCGAATGCTGTCGGTTATAAAAATTATCCAGATAATGTTATTCGAGCGTTCGTTAAAGAGTCTGCAGCGTCAGGAATTGACGTCTTCCGTATTTTCGATAGCTTAAACTGGATCAAAGGAATGGAAGTTGCAATCGATGAAGTTCGTCAATCAGGAAAAATCGCAGAAGCGACACTTGCGTATACGGGAGATATATTAAATCCAGAACGTCAAAAATATAGTGTTCAATATTATAAAGAGATGGCAAAAGAATTAGAAGCTTCAGGTGCCCATATTTTAGGGATTAAAGATATGGCAGGTCTTTTAAAACCAGAAGCAGCATACCGTTTAATTTCAGAATTAAAAGCGACAGTTGATATTCCAATTCATCTTCATTCTCACGATACGAGCGGTAACGGTATCCATATGTATACGAGAGCGATCGATGCAGGGGTTGATATTTTAGATACGGCGCTCGGATCGATGGCTGGTTTAACATCACAACCTTCATCCAACTCGTTATACTATGCGTTACAATATAGCGACCGCCAAGTACGAGGAGATATCGAATCGATGGAGAAATTATCGTACTATTGGGAAGATGTTCGGAAATATTATCAACATTTCGAAAGTGGTATGAACAGTCCGCATTCTGAAGTGTACGTCCATGAAATGCCAGGGGGACAATATTCAAACTTACAACAACAAGCACGAGCTGTCGGTTTAGGTGAACGTTGGGAAGAAGTGAAAGAAATGTATTCTCGCGTAAACTTAATGTTCGGAGATATCGTTAAAGTTACACCTTCATCAAAAGTCGTCGGTGATATGGCGTTATTTATGGTTCAAAATGATTTAAATGAAGAAACGGTCATTACGAAAGGCGAGACGTTAGATTTCCCTGCTTCTGTTATTGAAATGTTCCAAGGTTACTTAGGACAACCGTATGGTGGCTTCCCAGAAGCGTTACAACGTGTCATTTTAAAAGACCGAAAAGCAATTACAGTTCGTCCGGGTGAATTATTAGAACCAGTTGATTTCAAACAATTAGAAGAAGAAGTAAAACCGTTGTTTGATCGTCCGATTACGAAAAAAGATGTTCTTGCTTATGCGTTATATCCGAAAGTGTTTGAAGAGTATGCGACGACATACAACGAATTCGGAGACGTTTCTGTTATTGAAACACCCGAGTTTTTATACGGTATGCGTTTAGGTGAAGAAATCGAAGTTGAGATTGAACAAGGAAAAACGTTAATCGTCAAATTAGAATCCATCGGCGAGCCACGTTCAGATGGTACGCGTGTTATTTACTTTGAATTAAACGGTCAACCACGAGAAGTCATTATCCGTGACTTTAATGTAGAGTCGAGCGATACGTCACGTCCGAAGGCGGAAAAAGGAAATCGTGCACATATTGCAGCGACGATGCCGGGAACTGTGTTAAAAGTTGCAACATCACCAGGAACAAAAGTTCGTCGTGGAGAACATTTACTTATTACAGAAGCGATGAAAATGGAAACGACAATCCAAGCGCCATATGACGGTGTTATTAAAACATTGTATGTTGATGCAGGAGATACGATTGCACCAGGAGATTTATTAATTGAGTTAGAAGATTAAACAAAAGCCTAGCAAAACGAAAAGGATATCCTTTTCAACTGCTAGGCTTTTATAATGGTTCTATAATATATGTTGTGAATTTCACACAATTCCGCACGTACGCATGCAAGACGTTGCATCTCAAGCAAGTTTTGCTGGGCATTGGAAGAGCTCGCCATCTGAGCTGGCGTCCGCCAATCCGTACGGAATAGTGTGCATAAAAAACGTACGTTTCCTCGTTTTCCTATATACTTTGACGAACTAGAAAAGAGATATACGTTATCAATAAGTATAAAAAACTGATTTTTCACCATTTGAGACGTTTCCATTCAAAAACGGATTTGCTACTTCACATGAGTTTAAATTTTAAATTGAATATGGATAATACCAGCTTCTTTAGCGGTCGTATACATAATGACGAGCAGTGGACCGATGAGTAATCCGAAAAAACCGAACAATTTTAAACCGACAAACATCGCAATCAAAGTCGGTAGAGGAGATAGTCCGATTTGTGAACCCATTACTTTCGGTTCGACTGTTCGTCGGATGATCAGTAGCACGATAGCTAAAATGGCAAGTTTTGTTCCGAGTGCTGTATCACCGATAATAAAAGCATATGTTGCCCACGGTGCTAAAATAATAATAGAACCGAGTATTGGGATGAGGTCGATAATCCAAATGATAAGCGCCATCACAAACGCATATTTCGGCACAATTAACAGTAACCCGAGGAAAGCGACGATAAAAATAATAATACTAACGAATAATTGTGCTTTAAAAAATCCGAGAATCACCGTTTTTAATTGATTTTTCATGAAGCGTACACGTGTAGCGGTTTGATCGGTGAAATGTTTAAAAATAAATTGTTTCACATTCGGTAAATCGAGCATAAATAAAAATAATGCGATTAAAAAAACGAGAAAACTGACGAGAAAGCTCGGTAAATCTGAAGCTAGTTCCAATATTTTATCGTAATTGAGTAATTGCATTAAAGCATCTCGTACGGAGAGCATAATTTTATCGAATTCTTTTTGTACTTCATTGACAAACTCTTTCGGTAAACTATCCGTCAGGTGAAACATTTTTTCTTGGAAATCATTCCACGTACTCATTAATTGATTTAAATATGTAGGAGCTTCTTTCGCATAATGAATCAGTTGGCCGATAAGTGAAGTTAACGTATAGTAAATGGCAAGTACGAAAAGTCCAAGTGATAAAATGTAGGCGATAATGACGGACAACTTCCGACTAAAAGAAAAGCGATACATCATCCATCGTATAAGTGGTTCAATCGTAATGGCGAATAAAAAGGCTAAAATGATTGGTACTGAAACAGGAACGATGAAATAAAGTGCAATTCCCGTTAGAATGAGACTGATTGTTAATAAGATGTTACGTTTCGTAAACCAAGTTTTCCACATGCGGATCACCCCTTTAGTATGATTTCTTCTATTATACAGAAAAAAAGGACGATTCGATGTATAATTTACAAGATGTAATGAAAAGGAGGATAAGTATGTATATGAGCGACGAATGGGTCGAGATACTCGAAGAAGCGTCAGTGCTCGTTCAAATGATTGAACAGTCAAAACCGATGGATCAATACGTGAAAACATTACGTGCGATGCGAGAAGATGACGCATTAATGAAGAGAGTGAATCATTTTAACGATTTGAAAGAACGTTATGAAGAAGTGCAACGTTTTGGCACATACCATCCTGAGTATTCGAATGTCATCCAAGAAGTACGACAAGTGAAACGCGAACTCGATTTGCATGAAAAAGTGGCCGCATTCCAAAAAGCAGAAGATGAAATGCAACGGTTGCTTGATGCGATTAGTTTTCGCCTCGCGCGTGCTGTTTCTCCAGCAGTTAAAGTAGATAGTGGCAATCCCTTTTATCAAACAGCAACGACGAGTTGTGATATAGGATGTAGCGCTAGTGGAACGTGTACGTGCTCTGTCTCTTCTTAAATATAAAATGAACGAAATAAAAAGAGGCGAAGTGTCAATTTCGCCTCTTTTTTAAATTTCAATATTTAATTGTTCGTTTAACTGTTGCCATTGTTCATCATTTTGAACGACCCAGCCGTCAAGCGGCAATGTCATTTTTTTTATCCAATCTTCTCGTTTTGAAGTAGAGATATCATAAAAGACACGAATGTTTAAATCGTGTAAAAATGAGATGAAACCTTCGTGCAAAGTAGGTAAAAATAACATTTTTTCTCTTAAAATAAACACATCTACATTCGGTTTATAAAAGTGACCGAAAGCACTCGTATAAGCTGTAAATGCTTTTAACATTTCGTCGTCACTTGCAGCGAGCACGACTGAGTGTTGTGCGTATAAATTAAAACGATCAATCTGTTCGGCATAAGGACTCGATACGATGACGTGGTCGGTACAGTGATGCAATTCTAAGAAATTCCATAATTTAGAAGGGATCAAGCTTCCTTCATACGTATCGGGCGCATGGTCAATTTGTAAAAGGACCGTCTGTTTTGCTCGATCGGTTACAAGGTCTTTTAATGGAACACATGTTGTAGCGTGTAACGGTTGTTGTTGTAATGCTTGTTGTAAAGTAAGATCTGTTACGTCTATATGTGGATCATCGCTCATAGGTAATGCGATGAGTTGTTCATCTTTCGTTAATTGAATACGTACAGCGATACCGTGAGATGTTGGTAAATGATCGAAGTGTTGACAATATTGAAGAATATGTTGCGTTTTTCGTTCAAACATCTCTTTTGGTTTCCGTTTTGTCGGTTTCACGATGGCGCGTGACGCAGCCCATGCAGCGACGCTAGCAACACTTGCAGCACCAACTGTTAGCGCGATTTTTGCACCTTTTTTCAAAATAACTGCTCCTTTCTTTTAGATATAATAAAATGTCTCCGTCCATTATAGTAGAAAAGGAGAGAACTGTCAGCTATATTCAGTTGCGGACATTTTTACTCTTGTGTTATTCTTAAAGGAAAGAAATGAGGGATAATGTGATTGAACGTCAAGGGTTAGTAGTATTTTTAAATCGAATGAAACGTGCAAAATCGTTGCGACGTTACGGAAATGTTTATTACGTATCGAATAAGATGAAATACGTCGTGCTGTATTGCGATCGCGATAAAATAGAAGAAATCGAAAAAATGATTGAAAGTTTACCATATGTCGAGCGAGTAGAGCGTTCATCTCGTCCTTTCGTTGCCACGACGTATGAAAATGCTCGTCGTGACAAAGCGAAAGAATACGATTATAAAACGACTTCACCGATCGGTTAGTAAAGAGGAGGGAGTAGACGGTTGAGACGAAGAATGCCGGTGATGTATTGATAAAATAAATCGGTATCTGCAAAATCGGATGAATGTTTCACTTGTAAAGTCGTGCTAGGATGTTGCAAATCATCACAAAGTTGGATAAACTGAGCGCGACGTTTAGAAGGTTGTTCTTGATCGATTGCTTCTACGATACCTTCTCTACAAATGTAAATCGGTAAAAATTTACTTTTTCCAACAGGGCGGAATGAAGCAGCAATTGAGTACACAACGCTTTCTTCTTTTTCGAAACGGAAAATGAATGTTCGGTCTAGACGTGAAGCGTTCGTTTTCATAATTTCAAACAACTCATATACATCTGTGAATCCTGGTCCAATTTCGATAAACTTTTGATTAGAAATCATCGTACGTTTCCTCCTTCAGATTAATATCTATTACTATTATTACAACTAGTTCCCGTTTTTACAATGAAAAGATAAAAAATAAAGGGTGACGAATCAATGAAAATAGCACGTCGAATTATATTATTACTACTCGTCATTAACGGTGCTCTTCTCTATATGCATTACAATGATGAAGCGACCGCAATCGAAAAAGAAGGGCGCGCACCTTACATGCAAGAGATTGAGGTTATAAAAAAAGAAAATAGTTTGCAAGTAAGCCACCATTTTTCGAATTTGAAAAACAATACATACAAAGTGAAACTGCCGGCAGAAGGTGTTCAAATAACATGTGATGACGGACAGTGTAACCGGTTTGATGCAGAAAAAAGTGAAATCGCAGAAGGGGAAGAAACGGAACAGACATTACGTTACGAAATTGTAGATCCTAGTGGAAAAGAGAATGTCCATCAATATAACCATCCGTTCGTAACCGTCGTAGGCGATCCTACTTTTACGACATTACATATCGTAGATGATACGAAGTCTGGTGGAACGTGGATTAGCGGCTTACCACGTATTGGGACGAAACAGATGGATAGTATCGACTATTTCTTATATGCAGGTATCGGCCATATTACCGATTTATTATGGCAAAAAGAAGATACGCCACTTGCGCATGAAGGACGTCAAGTTTCTTTATTTGGTAAAGGTGAAGAAGCATTAGGTGAACAAGTCGAAATGTTATTAAATGAGTTAGATACCGATCATATGACTGTCGTCTTACATGGCGGAGAGCATAATGTAGAATCTGATCGGTTCGTCGCTCTACCTGAAAAAGAAAAAGATCGCGTTAAAAGTATCGTTTTTACGAAAGGAATTCAAACGGTATATGGCATTCCGTTAGAAGAGCGTCGTTTAGCTTCTGTCATCGGCTCTGTCATGTCTGAAACGTCACTCGGTGATAAACGCTCACGTGAGATGTATAAAGAACTCCAAAGCGTTTTATCTCCTGCGCAGTACGACCAATTTAAACATGCGCTAACAGACGATGAAATTGTTCCATTGACATCGAAAAAAACCGATGAATTGTTATCGACGATTACAGATGCGTCTGTTCATTATTTTAGAGCCAATGTTGCCGAAGAAAAAAATGAATCACTGTTGTTATTTGATGATCGTGAAATTGTCGTACGACCGACTTCGCTTTTACAAAAAATTGAAAATGAACAACAAGGTCAATCTGATGCTACACAAGTAGAAGAGAAAGTCGTAGAAGGATTACATCGAATTGCACACGGCTCGCAATATTATTATGAGATGAAGCCGCTTCTTCAAGCGTTTGGATATGATGTGACGTGGAATGAGCAATCGATTTATATAAAAAATGGTGAAAGAGATTATCGTATATCATTGATCGATCCGTTTTATGTATTTGAAGAACGCCGTTTTAATTTACGTGAAGAGCCGTATATTCAAATTAACGGTGAATATTATATCGACGAACAATCCCTTCGTCGTATATTTAAATTAAATGTCGAACAATCGGAAGAACGTGTAACGCTTCAACCGATCGTTTAAAAGAAAGAAGGTATCGCGATGCGAATCGTTGCAGGAGAAAGAAAAGGAATGCGTTTGAAAACATTAAAAGGAGACGAAACACGTCCTACGTCTGAAAAAGTGAAAAGTGCGATTTTTAGTCGTATTGGACCGTACTTCCCTTCTTTCGTTCGTGTTGCAGAAATGTTTGGCGGTAGTGGTAATTTGTCATTAGAATCTTTATCGCGTGGAGCGACATATGCTTATATTTTCGAGAAAAACCCAAAAGCGATGCGTGTTATCGAAGAGAACATTACTAAATGTCGGTATGAACAAAAGGTGACGACGTTTAAAACGGATGCACGTCATAGTGCACGACTCGTACAAAAATATGGAGAGCCTGTTTCAGTTTTATTCGTCGATCCACCTTACGATGCTATCGAATATTACGATTTTATCCATGATTGGATAAAACGTGAAACTTTAACGAAAGATGCTATAATTGTTTGTGAACATGCGAAAAGTGTAGAATTACCAGAGGCGTACGGATCGTATGTTTGTAAAAAACGTTCCGTCTACGGCAGTAGTGCGGTTTCGATTTATAAAGGTGAGTGAGGGATAACATGTCTACGATTGCAGTAGTACCGGGAAGTTTCGATCCGATTACGAATGGTCATCTTGATATTATTGCGCGAGCTTCCAAAATATTCGAAGAAGTGCGCGTCGTTGTCATGCACAATTCAAGTAAAAAAAGTGGATTGTTCACGATTGAAGAACGGATTCATCTGATTGAAGAAGTGACAAAACATCTTCCGAACGTTAAAGCAGAAACATCCGACGGATTATTAATTGATTACGTCAACAGTATAGGGGCAGAAGTTATAGTACGTGGATTACGTGCAGTTTCCGATTTTGAATACGAGATGCAAATAACGTCAATGAACCGAGTATTAGACGAACAAATTGAAACGTTTTTCGTTATGACGAAAAACCAATATTCATTTTTAAGCTCGAGTATCGTTAAAGAAGTGTCGAGTTACGGAGGAGATGTATCGCGGCTAGTCCCGCCACTCGTAGAGAAAGCATTACGTCAAAAGTACGACACGTAGTGAAGGTGTTCCGTAGAAATGAAAAAGCGAACATACTTTAAAGAATCGGAAAGATTCGAGTATGTTCGCTTTTTATATATCATTAAACAGAAAGGATGTATACATATGAGGAAATGGTTCACGTATATCATTTTGATTGCTTTATTATTTGGAATGATGTTATGGCCAATCGATGCGTATTACATTACGAAGCCAGGAACAGCTTATCCATTATCGCCGATTGTAGAAGTAGATGAAGCGAAAGATTCAAGTGAAGGACATTTTTATTTAATGACTGTTGCGGTTATACAAGCGACTCCTTTTACACTCGGTTTATCTTTTTTATCGAAAGATATGGAACGGGTACGTGCAGAAAAGATGCGTGGTAATAGTACGGATGAAGAATACATAGAACGACAACGTTATTTGATGGAATATTCTAAACAAGATGCCATTCGTGTTGCATTTGAAACGTTACAACTCCCTGTAAATGTGCAGTATGAAGGAAACATTGTATTGTCAGTATTACCGAATAGTGAAGCGGCTCGTGTTTTTCAGCCGAAAGATGAAATCATCGCTATCAATGACATTCCATTGAAAAAAGAAGACGATATGGCTATTTTGTTAAACGATATAAAAAAAGATGAAAGGTACGAGATAACATATAAAAGAGAAGGCGCATTACAAAAAGCGACATGTACGATGCGACCTCTTCCAGGAGAGCGACGTTTAGGATTAGGCGTGCGTTACATAAAAAAAGAAAAGTTGCAAACAACACCGCATGTGACGATCGATAGTTCAACGATTGGAGGACCTTCTGCTGGCCTTATGTTTACACTTGAAATTATGAATCAGTTAACAGAAGAAGATTTGACGAAAGGGTACGAAGTTGCGGGGACAGGTGAAATTGAACCGAGTGGAGCGATTGGACGTATAGGAGGAGTAGACCAAAAAGTAATTGCAGCCGATCGTCAAGGAATTTCAGTGTTTTTTGCTCCGGATGATGAGTACGCAAGAGAGTTGAAAAAAGAAGGGTATCCGATTGAAACGAATTATGAAGAAGCAGTTGCAACAGCAAAATCGATTCAATCGGATATGAAAATTGTACCTGTTCGTCACGTAAAAGATGCTCTCGAATACTTACAAAATCTTGAGCCGTTAGTAGCGGACCGGTGGAGTAGAGAAATCGGTTTGGATCGTTCGACTATTTCTTTTACTACGTGTTAAAAAAGTATACAACGTTTGGGCTTGTACATCTTGTTGAAGTAAAGGGTCAGATGCATCATGTTGTTTCGGAGAAAAAATAATTGGAAGTGAAAACGATCGTTTGTTTTCATTGAGCCATTTTTGTCCGTTTTTTGTCATACCGAGTAATCGAATATACGTCGGCTCGCAAATAGCATTCCGTTTTGCTTTCGTATAATTCGTTACGATATGGCTACACATTCGTCGTATTTTGTTGTTCGTGTAACGTTTCGTTGCTACTTTATTTAAAAAATCTGTCGCAGAATTAGCATACCGAGCCGCTTCAATGAGTCGGTTTTCAATGCCTTCATCGACTTCGAAATAAGTTTTTAATGTAGAAGATTTTTCGCGTAATAACGTATATTGAAGATAAGGATATAAAAGCGAGAACGATCCGAACATTCCATCATATTGTGTTAAAATTTGTGCAGTAGAAGGCGGTACGTCACGTTTTGGTATCGTCTTTGTTTGATAGATATGTTGTCGGATAGCTGTTGCGCTTGAAAGATGTTGTGCGTGTAAAGATGTATCGTTATAATGACTTCCTTTTCGTTGAATCGTAACGAATTGCAGTTTATTTTTTTGTAGCGCAGCTTTTATATATTCATAACTTAAAATGTTGTTCGGTTTCGTTAAATCGAACGGAGGAGGTCCAATCGTTTCGCGCAAAGCAGCCGTTCGAGCTACAGGATAGCTATTTCCTTCGCGTTGAAGCGCTTGTGTTTTTTGATGAATATTTGTTAGATGAACATTCGTTCGTTGAGCATAGGTCAATATATCTTCGTAATGTGGATGTTCACTACTAAAACCGAGAGCATCAACTCGTAATGCTTCAGCAAGCTTTACACCGCCTTTTGCGAACGTTTCAGCATTGCCTGTTGCAAAAGCGTACGGCAGTTCTACGATAACGTCTGCATAATGTAAAGCCATTTCAGTTTTGGCCCATTTGTGAACGAAAGACATATCGCCGCGCTGTGTAAAAGGACCACTCATTATAATACAAATGATTGCTTCGGGGTATTGGTGTTTAAATTGTCGTAATTGATAAGCATGTCCATTATGAAAAGGATTGTATTCTGCTATAATAGCGATAGACTTCAATCATATTCCACTCCTTTTTCGTTTGAGTACGTTTTCTATTTTAACTGAAAGTGATCGCTTTTTTCTATAATAGAGGAGAAACGACTGAAAAGGAGTGAACTGACAAGAAAATATCTTGACATAAGCGAGCAGTGCATTATATAATCAACATTGTTGTCTAGAGGTGATTACATGAAATGGTCCGTTCATCAATTAGAAATGTATGAAGGACAAGTGATTCCGATTGATCAAACGATTCAGTTGGATTCATTGATGGAACGTACAAACGAAGTACGGGAAGTCGGTCCTGTTCGCGTAACAGGGTCGTTGGAAGTAGAAGATGAGATTGCTTCATTCCAACTTCATTTAGAAGGACAATTAATCGTCCCATGTACACGGACATGGAAAGATGCGAAATGGCCTTTTGCACTTGATTCATTTGAGCAATTTAGTTGGAATGAATGGAAGGCAGATTCTGAAGAAGGGATTTACGAAGTGAAGGACAATACGCTCGATCTTCGCCCAGTATTAGAAGAAATCATTATCGTATCGATTCCGATGCAAGTTTATAGTGAGGAAGCGGAAGACTTATCTTTTGCAGAAGGTGACGGGTGGACATATATGACAGATGATGTCTATCAAGAACAACTCGCAGAAGCAGAAGAACCTGTCGATCCACGTCTTGCAAACTTAAAGAAATTACTTGATTCCGATCAAGATAAGTAATTCAAACCTTACTTTTAAAGGAGGTGCCACTGATGGCTGTACCAAAAAGAAAAACATCTTCAACAAAGCGTGACAAACGCCGTACACACCAAAAGCTTGCTGTTCCAGGTATGTCGACTTGTGAAAACTGCGGTGAAATGAAACTATCACACCGTGTTTGTAAATCATGCGGTCACTACAAAGGACGCGAAGTAGCTGGAGAATAAGAAGTTGAAAAACTACCGTGAGACCATGGCTCCGGTAGTTTTTTGTGTTTTTTTATGACTTTTCCATTGTCGCTTGAAAAGAGCAAAAAAGAGTGGAAGATAGGAGGAACTAGAGATGAAAATAGCGATCATTGGTGGCGGTGCGATAGGGCTTTTATTAGCGAGTCAACTTCTCGAAAAAGAAATGACAGTTCATTGTACTGTAAAAAGAGAGGAGCAATGTCAAGCATTACGTCAAGAAGGGTTACATCTAATCCGAGAAGGGAAGAAAAAGCGGTATGAATCCAATTTGACAGTATCATTAGAGATTCCTTCAGATGTGACGCATATTGTCGTTGCGACGAAATATAATGCTTTACCGAAACTTTTACCGACGTTAGAGACATTTTCCCGTGTGCCGACACTCTTTATTCAAAATGGCATTGCGCACTACGCACTCGTTCAAAATTCTGCATTACATTATCCTTCCTTTGCAAGTGTGACACATGGCGCGACGAAAATAACAGATACGCTTGTTCAACAGAACGGAGTAGGACGTGTCGTCATTGCGAAAGAAAACGCGACGAATTGGCAACCGTTTGTAAGTGAAACAGTCGTCTGTTCATCGAAAAGTGCAGCGGCTATTTTATACGAAAAAGTATGGATGAATGTCTTAATTAATCCATTGACGGCATTGTATGAAGTGAAAAATGGAGAACTTGTCCAAAATAGAACGTTAAATACAAAAATGAGAGCGCTTTATAATGAATTACGTATTGCTTTTCCCGAAATAGAACATGTCGTACCATTTCAACGTGTCGAACAACTTTGTATCGATACAGCGGAGAATGAATCGTCGATGTACCAAGATCGAAAAAACAATCGTATTCATGAAGGGGAGACGATCGTCACTCCTTTAATTGAAGAGGCGAAAAGAAAAGGTGTACAATTGTCGCAATTGATCATTTACAATGAAAAATTACGTCGGTTAAATGAGGCGAATTCATATGAATGAATGGATTGTTCAAATAGGAGCAGTCGTCGTACTCTGTCCGTTTATATGGACGTTTTTTTTGTATGGCATTTCGCGTACGATACATCCAGTAAAAAAAGCGAAAGAAATTGCAAAACAAGCAACCGTTCCTTTATTATTCGTCTCGATCTATACGGTTTTACGTACGTATTGTCCGAGTTATGCTTTGATGATAATCGTGATAATGACAGCAGTATACGGTAGTGTTCTAACAATTTATATCCGTATCATTCATCGAGATTTTCATTGGATAGAAATTGTCATATCATTTTTTAAATACGGATTTGTCGTTTATACTGTAGGGTATGTTATTGCGATTTTTACAGGGTTAGGTGTCGTAGGAAGTATGTATATGAGAAGTTAGGAAGGAGCTTTCCAATGAAAGTAGAACAAACAGCGATAGAAGTACAAGGTGCATTTTTAACGAAGTATATGAACGATGAAACGATGCGTCATCGTTTTTTTGAATATGACCAAAGCGAAGAGCATTATAAACAACGAATCGAAGAGGTGCAGAAGCGGACTTACCAATACGATTCGTTATATACGATTATTCAAAAGACGATGGAACGTACGGATGGAGAAAGTGAAGCGACGAATCGTCATTTAGAAGAAATTCGCGCACAGGAAGCATTATTCGTTGTCGGTGGCCAACAAGCAGGGATTTTCACAGGACCACTTTATACAGTGCATAAAGCAGTGACTGCCATCGTTCGTGCAAAACAGTTGCGTGAACAATACGGTATTAAAGCAGTCCCTCTTTTTTGGGTAGCAGGGGAAGATCACGATATCGAAGAAGTCAATCATTTTTATGTACCGTTAAGAGGAAAAGCGCATAAAGTAAATGGTGAGCATTTCATACAAGATCGACAAATGGTATCTACTGTAATATACGATCAAGAGAAAATGAAAGAGTTGCTTCATTACTTATTCCGAACATTTGAAGAGACAGCTTATACAAAATCTTTATTTGCAACCGTTGAACGTGCATTGACGTCTTCTACAACGTATACACAATTTTTCTTGAAATTGATGAATACGTTATTTAAAGAAGAAGGGCTTCTTTATATTGACGCAGCGGATCCGTTGTTTAAAGAGATTCAAAGCGACGCATACGTCTGCATGATCGAAAATGAACGAATGATCAATCGTCTCGTACGTGAGAAAGAACAGTTGTTTTTTGAAGAAGAAGGACGTTATCCGATTCAATTGCAAGAAGAAAATGCAAATTTATTTTATGTCGAACATGATGAGCGTTTTTTAATAGAATGGAAAAATGGTCGATACGAAGCGGATCGAAACCGGTGGTCAGGTACGAAAGAAGATCTCATACAGTTAGCTAAAAAATCGCCTGAGCGATTAAGTAATAATGTCGTGACGCGACCGTTAATGCAAGAAGCGATGTTGCCGACGATTGAATTTGTAGCTGGACCTGGTGAAATCGCGTATTGGGCATTGTTGAAAGAAGCGTTCGTCCAATTACAATTTAAAATGCCAATTATCGTACCTCGCTTATCGATTACAATTTGTACGCGACCTGTACAAGTTCGTATGAAACAACTTGGAATCGAATGGGGACAAGTGTTCCGAAATGAATTACTCGAACTCCGTCGGGATTATTTAAAACGATATCAAAATGAATCATTTCATACTCAATTAAGAGAGATTGAACATACGTTATATGAGCAATATAGACAACTAGAAAAAGTTGCAAATACTACTGAGATTAAGCAGCTCGTTCGCCAAAATTATACACACCATGTCCGTCAGCTGAACTATTTGAAAAAAAGGGAACAACTTGCTGTTCGTCGTCAACACGAAGCGACATTAAAGAAGTTTGATGATATTGCTGAGCAACTCTATCCGGGAGGTAGCTTACAAGAACGATTTTACTCTCCATATGCTTATTTAAATGTTTATGGCCCGGCCTTTATTCGAGATTTGGTACAAACGAACTATACTTTTGATGGGAAGCATCAAATTGTCATTTTATAACGTTGAAATCAAGGAGATTCACCCTTTTTGGACGTTCAAAAATAGTCCGAAAGAACTCATTTAACAATAAGAGTAATCATTAAGACCCGAAATGTAGTGTAGGATTTGAAAGGTATAGAGAAGAGAGCGAGAATATGGTACATTATAAAGTAATAAATAACGGAAAACATCACGTTTTTAAGGGAATTTACACCTAAAAATGGGGTACAAAGTTGTGTCTTGTTCACAAAGTGTTTAAAAACAGATAAAAACGTCGATATTAAAAATAGTATCTTAAAATAGTAGTGGAATGAAAGGACGGTTTCGAACATGTTTGACCATACGACCGTATTGTTAGAAGAAGCTGTCGACGAGTTGGCGGTAAAAGAAGATGGAATTTATGTAGACTGCACATTAGGTGGAGCAGGCCATAGTGAAAAAATTGCAAAACAGTTGACGACCGGTCATTTATATTGCTTTGACCAAGATGAAGTTGCTCTACAAGCAGCAAAAGAACGATTAGCCCCGTATGCTGATCGTATAACATTTATCCATTCGAACTTTAAATATTTAAAGTTATCGTTACGAACATACGGAGTGAAACGAGTAGACGGTGTATTATATGACTTAGGTGTGTCATCGCCTCAATTTGATACGCCTGAGAGAGGGTTTAGTTATCGTTTTGACGCACCCTTAGATATGAGAATGGACCAAAATTCACCGCTTACTGCGCGTGATATCGTCAATGATTGGCCGTATGAAGAACTCGTCCGTATCTTTTTCCGTTACGGGGAAGAAAAGTTTGCTAAAAACATTGCGCGAAAAATTGAACAACGCCGAGAAGAGCAGCCGATTGAAACGACGGGTGAGCTCGTTGAATTAATTAAAGAAGGAATTCCAGCGGCAAAGCGGCGTACAGGCGGTCATCCAGCAAAACGAGTGTTCCAAGCACTTCGTATTGCGGTGAACGACGAATTAGGCGCGATGGAAAAATCAATACAAGAGGCACTTGAAATGATTCAAATAGGTGGTCGAGTAGCTGTCATCACATTCCATTCGTTAGAAGATCGATTATGTAAAACGATGTTTCGTGAAGTATCTGCACAACCTGATTTACCGCCGAATTTCCCAATAGTACCGGAGCATTTAAAACCGAATTACCGTTTAGTCAATCGTAAGCCGATTGCACCGAGCGAGGAAGAAGTAGAAGCGAATCGTCGTGCACGATCTGCCCGTTTACGTGTGATTGAACGTGTGAAAGAAGGAGAGGATGAGTAATGGCTTTGCATGCAAGACAACTGCACGAAAGACAACGAGTAGAACCTCGTCGTCCTGAACGACCGAAACGTCCTGTTCAAACATCGAAGCGCCTTTCTAAGAAACGCCAGTTTTTTTCAAAAGGGGAAAAATTTTTACTCGTCATCTTCTTTTTAGTTGTCGTTTCGTTAAGTACAATCATTTTGCATAAACATGCGCAAGTAAATGCATTGAATCGTGAAATGCATGATATTACAGAG
>JASLJC010000098.1 GCA_030152585.1 Savagea sp.
CATGTAAAGGAAGTTTGTCGCATAGTCGTACTCTGGTTTTGGTTGCACTGGCTCTAATCCTTTACGGATACGTGCGAACGCAGTTACGATTGATGCAACTTTTGCTTGGAGACGAATTGCTTTACGGTAGTTTGCTTCGTCCGTCATCTCTTCTGCTTCCTCATCGTATAATCCGATAAGTGAAACTGCTGTACGTAATGCTGCCATTGGGTGAACTTTATCGATTGGGTACATTTTGAAGTGCTCAATCACTTCTTTAGGAAGTACCATTTCTTCTGTAAGTTGTTTCTTAATTTCAGCTAACTGCTCTTTGTTTGGCAGTTCTTTGTGCCATAATAAGTAAACTACTTCTTCGAAGCTCGCTTTCGTTGCGAGTTCATCGATGTTGTACCCTACATACATTAATGTTGAATCAACGATTGCACTTACTGATGAATCTGCTGCTACTACGCCTTCTAAACCTTTTGCTTGTGACATAATTATCGCTCCTTATCCTCCAGACGTCTGTTGTGGAGTTCGACGACTGGAATTCCTTTTTTATGATTGCCTAATCACTAAAACAGTTCCAGATATAATTATAATCAAGTTCGGCCGTTTTGTGAATGGAAACGCTTTATTTTCGTTTTCGAAAGAAGTACGATTGCGTTCTTCTTCCCCATTCGTTTGCGACCTGTAATCTTGAACTTGTTTCTATCTTGTCACAAAATGTTCGTTTTTGCAACTTTTTTCGCTCTCTTTTATCTAAAAATAACAATATCACCCTTTTTAAGTCGGTTATATAGTCTTTTTATGACAATAGGTGAAAGTTTGTGACGAACCATTGGCAACAATAAAAGAAATCCGATAATGTCACTTAATAACCCTGGGAAAATGAGTAGCACGCCACCAATTAATACGAAAATACCTTCTATAATTGCTTTTCCTGGTGCTTGACGTTCATTTAAGCGAATTTGAAATTCACGAATGACTTTAATTCCTTGGCGTTGCATAAAGAAAAAACCGATGATGCTCGTTGCAACCATTAAAACAAATGTCCAGCCAATTCCAATTTCTTTCCCGACATAAAGTAATGTTACAACTTCTAAAATCGTCGCGATGACGAGCGTTGCGATAATTTTCATCTTATCCCTTCTTTCCTTTCATTCCTTTACGATTGACAGAAGAAAAAGTTTCTATAATAAAAAAGACCATTCCTTTCGCCTCTAGACGCACGACTCGAAATGGAATGATCTTTTTTTAATTATAATACTTTAGCATGTCCACTATAAATACAACCGGACTCTGCATGCATCGTAATCGGTGTATCATCCGTAATGACATCTGTCGCTTTCGGAACACCGATAATGACTGGAATACCGAGACTTAATCCGACGATTGCACCGTGACTCGTTAAGCCGCCTTCTTCCATAATGAGACCTGCACAACGTTCTAGTGCGGGCATCATTTCTTTATCTGTGTTATTCGTTACGATAATAGCACCGTCTAAATTAACACCTTGTAAATCTTCTGCTTTATTCGCAACGATTGCTCTACCGTAGACGCTTGCTTTTCCGATTCCTTTTCCGCGAGCGATTAAGTCACCGATGACGTGAATTTTCATTAAGTTCGTCGTACCCGCTTGTCCAACAGGTACACCTGCTGTAATAATGACGACATCACCACGTGATACGTACTCATGTTCTAAACTTAAATCAACAGCTTCTTGTAATATACCGTCAATCGACATCGCTTTTTTACCCATAATCGGATAAACGCCCCATGCTAATGTCAATTTAGTCGTTACCGATTCATTTGCGGTAACTGCAATCACGGGACATCCGGGACGATACTTCGCAATCATTCGCGCTGTTTGACCGCTTTCGGTCGGTGCCAATACTGCCGATACGTTTAAGTTGAGTGCCGCATAAGAAGCTGCTTGTCCGATCGACTCTGTCATATTGCCGTGTTGCTCACGTCGACGCGTCGCTACAACTGCACGATAATCGACTGCATTTTCTGTCGTTCGAGCGATATTGTCCATCATACGAACGGCTTCTACTGGGTAAGAACCTGCCGCTGTTTCTCCTGATAACATAATCGCATCCGATCCGTCGAAAATAGCATTGGCTACGTCACTTGCTTCAGCACGTGTTGGACGTGGATTCCATTGCATCGAATCTAACATTTGTGTCGCTGTAATAACCGGTTTTCCTGCTTGATTACACGATTTAATTAAATGTTTTTGTACAAGTGGTACTTCTTCTGCTTTAATTTCTACACCTAAGTCTCCACGTGCTACCATCATACCGTCTGAAATTTTTAAAATTTCATCGATATTTTCGACCCCTTCTTCGTTTTCGATTTTCGGGATAATGTGGATATCTTCTCCTTGATTTTCATCCAATAATGTTCGAATTTCGATGACATCTTCAGGACGTCGAATGAAAGATGGTGCAATGAAGTCGACTCCTTCACGTACACCGAATAAAATATCTGAACGATCTTTTTCTGTCATCCCTGGTAATTGAACAGATACACCGGGTACGTTAACCCCTTTTTTGCTTTTTAACATACCTGCATTAAGTGCTACAGTATGAATCGTTCTATTTTCGTAATCGAGCCCCGTTACTTCAAGATGAATTAAACCGTCATCTAATAAAATCGATGAGCCAACTTCTACGTCTTCGATTAATTTATCATACGTAACAGAAAAAGCTTCTTCTGTACCGAGGACTTCTTCCATTTTAATGTCAATCGTATGATCTTTCGTTAATAAAATTCCATCGCCGCGCATATTGTGCGTTCGGATTTCTGGTCCACGCGTATCGAGTAAAATACCGACAGGCTTCCCTACACGCTTTGATGCTTCACGAATCGCATCGATCCGTTGTTTATGCTCATCTTGTGTACCGTGTGAAAAGTTAAGACGAGCAACATTCATCCCCGCATGAATTAATGCATCTAAAATTTCAGGTGTTTCGCTTGCTGGTCCAATCGTACATACAATTTTTGTCTTTCTCATTTCAATCCATCGCCTCATTTTCTTTATCTAGTCTGAAGTCTAATCTATACTGTACAACAACTTCTGCTCTTTGGATATTAATTCGAAATTTCTTTAGAAACATTTAACAATTGATAGTCAAATGTTTTATCGCTTTCAAACACTTCGGCCAATGGATAGGAAACAATTTGATGGTTTTGCATCCCGACTGCATATCCGCCTTTTCCTTCTAGTAACAGTTCAACAGCACGTGCCCCGTATTCACTTGCGATAACTCGATCTCGAGCAGAGGGCGAGCCACCTCGTTGCATATGACCGAGTACAGATACACGAGTTTCAACATCGGATTCATGCTTTAAAATAATACGTAAATCTGACGCTGACATGACACCTTCTGCAACGACGATAATACTATGCTTTTTACCGCGTGCATGACTACGTCGTAACCGTTCGACGATATCTGTAATTTTCGTTTTATCTTCCGGCACTAAAATCGTTTCCGCACCACCGGCAACACCTGCCCATAATGCAAGATCTCCTGCATCTCGCCCCATTACTTCTACAATAAATGTTCGGTCGTGGGAACTTGCTGTATCCCGAATTTTATCAATCGCATCAATAACTGTGTTTAACGCCGAATCGAATCCGATTGTAAATTGGGTACCGCCGATGTCGTTGTCAATCGTCGCAGGAACACCGACAGTCGGAACGCCAAGTTCGTTTAAACGTTCTGCTCCTTTAAACGAGCCATCCCCACCGATGACAACAATTCCTTCAATGTTATGTTTTTGAATGACCTCTAATGCTTTTTGTTGCCCTTTTTCTGTTTGAAATTGCGGACAACGTGCTGAGCGTAAAATTGTGCCACCTCGTTGAATAATATCGCCGACTGAGCCAACATGGAGCGGAACAATTTCATCTGTAATGAGTCCTTCATATCCTTGATAGACCCCTACGACTTCTGTTCCTTCGTGAATCGCCTTTCGAACGACTGCTCGAACAGCAGCATTCATTCCTGGTGCGTCTCCGCCACTCGTTAAAACTGCTATTTTTTTCATTTTCTCTACCTCTTTTGTCATTTTATCTATAGTCATTATACATTGTATTACTCAGAATATAAGCCTATATTACGAAAATGATCGTATCGAGAATGTTGCAGTTGTTCAGGTGTTTGCGTACTTAGTCGGTCAAGCGCTTCGCTCAGAGATGTTCGTAAATATTGAGCTTGCGTCGACGTATCGTTATGTGCACC
The DNA here is from genome assembly GCA_030152585.1 of Savagea sp. Classification (GTDB taxonomy): domain Bacteria; phylum Bacillota; class Bacilli; order Bacillales_A; family Planococcaceae; genus Savagea. Next base: position 4,233 of record JASLJC010000098.1, read on the forward strand.
ACCTAATACTTCAGGGATAACTTCATGAATGATACCAAATGTTTTTAAATGTTGAGCCGTCATTTTTAATGCTTCCGCTGCTTCTTCCGAATAACTCGCATCTTTCCAAAGAATAGATGCTGCTCCTTCCGGTGATATGACAGAGTAAGTAGCGTGTTCTAACATATGAATTTCATTGGCGATACTTAATGCGAGTGCTCCACCACTTCCACCTTCGCCGATGACGACTGAAATAACAGGGACACGTAAACTAGCCATTTCAACTAAATTACGAGCAATCGCTTCGCTTTGTCCTCGTTCTTCCGCTGCTTTTCCAGGATAGGCCCCTTTCGTGTCAATGAAACAAATAATCGGTCTTTTAAATTTATCGGCTTGCTTCATTAATCGAAGTGCTTTTCGATAACCTTCTGGGTGTGGCATTCCGAAATTTCGATAAACATTTTCTTTCGTATCTTTTCCTCTTTGATGACCGATTACAGTAACCGGTTGTCCTTCAAAAAATCCAATTCCTCCTATTATTGCAGGATCTTCTCCGTACAACCGATCTCCCTTTAACTCGATAAAGTCTTGAAATAATAACGGAATGTAATCACGTGTTGTCGGACGATCAGCGTGTCGAGCGACTTGCACTTTATCCCATGTTTCCATATTGCCATAAACATCTTCTTCGAGACGTTCGAGACGTTGCTTCAAATCATCGATTTCATTTGTTAAATCGATGTCGCTCTCTTTCGTAAATTGTTCTAACTCTTTAATTTTATTCCGTAGCACGACGACCGGTTTTTCAAAAGGTAATGCACGCATTAAACTTCCTCCTTATGTAAAGCTAACACTGTCGCCAAATAAGTACGCATCTCTTTTCTCGGTACGACGGCGTCGAGCTGCCCTTTTTCAAGTAAAAACTCCGCAGTTTGAAAATCTTTCGGTAATTTTTCACGTACTGTTTGTTCAATGACACGTCGACCTGCAAAACCAATGAGAGCACTCGGCTCAGCAATATTAATATCTCCGACCGATGCAAAACTTGCTGATACGCCACCCGTTGTCGGATCGGTCATAATCGAGACATACAATAATCCTGCCTCACTATGACGTTGCAATGCGACACTCGTTTTTGCCATTTGCATAAGTGAAAGTGTTCCTTCTTGCATTCGAGCGCCTCCACTTGCTGAAAAAATCAATACCGGTAAACGATGAGCTGTAGCATATTCAACGAGTCGCGTAATTTTTTCACCGACGACAGCTCCCATTGAACCCATACGAAAATGAGCGTCCATTACAGCTATTGCCGCACGTTGTTCGTTTATGTAAGCTACTCCTGTAACGACAGCTTCGTTCATTTCTGTTTTGCGTTGATCTTTCATTACTTTTTCTTGATACGATGGAAAGTTCAGCGGGTTAACCGTTTGTAAATGATCATTCATTTCTTCAAAGCTACCCGGATCAACTAAATATTCGAGACGTTCGTACGCCCGAAGTCGAAAGTGATAATGACATTCCGGACAAACTTTTTTATTTTTCTCCAGTTCCTTCGTCAAAAGAATATGTTTACATTTCGGACATTTCGACATAATCCCAGCGGGTACGTCTTTCGTCGCTTCTTTTGAAGGAATCGTTACAACATCTTCTTTTTTCTTACCAAACAGTTTGCGAATCATAGTGACTTCCTCCGTCTTGTTCAATGATGTGTATCCATTGTTCATATGCTTCCACCGCTTCCTTCTTTTTTCCGAGCGCTAAATTGACGAGTAATGTTTGTACGTGTTGTTTTTCTTCTTCTGTCGTATATTCTGAAAAAGGAACGCGACTATATTGTTTTAATAAAAACCATATTTTTAACGTTAATCGATTCCCTGTTGCGATGATCATCTCACGAACAATATCTTCTCGCCAAACTGTATGCTCTTCAACTAATTTATAATACAAACTTTCCCATACAGGTAAAAGTCGACATTCTGGTGTATCGCATATATAAACAATCGCTGCTCGTTCGTGAATACGTCGTGTCGCGATGACATCTTCGTATGATTTTGATTGTTGCATAATAAATGTTGCTAACACTTCAACGAGCTGATGCTTTTTAAAGTCGGCTAAAAAAGTACCTTCCCCGCGGCGCGTTTCAATGAGTCCGAGAAGTTCCATACTTCGAAGCGCCTCTCGAACGGTCGAACGTCCAACTTCTAATTTTTCTGCAAGTTTCCGTTCTGAAGGTAATTTATCACCGATTTCAACTTGTTCTTCCTCAATAATCCGTTGAATTTGTTTTACAATTTGTAAAAAACCTTTATTCGGCATGGATTGATTTGACACGCTTCTCCCTCACTTTTAGGTGGTCTGACCACTTATGTTTTCTATCATAACGGATTTATTTACTCTCGTAAAGCCGTTTTACAAACTTCATTTGTTGCACAATTATTTTTTTCTCCTGTCGGTATGCATCTATTTTCCCAAAAACACCGACATATTGAGCAGTGTGTAACGATTCGCTCACATGTTTATATACTTTTGGAAAAATAGTGCAAGAAATCGTATCCGTTTCATCGTAAATTTCAACGAATGCCATTTCTTCTCCATTTTTCGTACGAACCGTCCGAATCTCTTCGATTTTTCCAAAAGTTTGAATCACTGTATCGACGGTTTTCTTTTTAATCCGTTCGATGACTTCATACGTTTCGTCTTCTTGTGCGCGATACATTGCGATCGGATGATCTGAAATGTAAAAAGGAAGTACAGCTCGTTCTGCTTCTACAATTTGCAACAACGAACGTTCCTCTTTCGGTTGAATCCACTTCGGATGTCCATACGTTGGAAAAGCAGCATCTGATAAAATCGCAGGCACAGTCGCGCGTAACGTATCTCTCGTTTGTCCTGTATCATCGAATGCCCCTGCGTCAATGAGTCGCATTAAAACACCTTCATTTAAGGTATCGATCCCCATTTGTCTTGCCCAATCAAAAATTGAAGGAAACGGTCCATTTTGTTGACGTTTCACTTCCTCCCATCGATCAAAGAAAGAAAAAGGAATATATTTAATCGAAGATAAGCCGACACGTATCGTCGTACGATTCAAAACTTCGTAATGACGCTTTCCTTGTAAAATCGAAGGGGGTAACACTTTAATCCCTCTACTTTTCAAGCGTTGCATGTACGTTGACGATTTTTGGTCATCTCCTGCCGATTGTGATAATAAAGCAGTATAAAATGCTAGCGGCTCATGCACTTTAAAGTAAGCTAAACTGTAAGCAATTTTAGAATATGCAACGGCGTGGCTTTTCGGAAAGCTATATTGAGCAAACTGTTCAATTTCTGAAAATAACGATGCAGCTTTTTCCTCTGACATTTGTGTACGTGCTCCTTCAATAAAACGATGACGATAAGGTTCGATAGCTTCTTCGTCACCCTTCATCAGTTCACGGCGTAAAAGATCAGCTTCTGCAAATGTAAATTGAGCGACGGCTACGGCTAATTGCATCACTTGTTCTTGATAAATTAAAATACCGTAAGTTTCTTCTACAATCGGTTGAACGATTGGATGTACCGTCGTCCACTTTTCAGTCCCTCGTTTACGCGCTGCATACGACGGAATAGAATCCATCGGTCCTGGTCGATATAGTGCGTTAACAGCATAGAGTGACTCAAATGACTCTGGCTGAACGACTTGTAACGCCTCTTGCATACCTCTTGATTCAAATTGAAAAATTCCTTCTGTTTCTCCTGCCGCAAATAACTGATACGTCGGCGCGTCGTCTAACGGTAACGTCGCTAAAACGTGCCGCGGATTTTTACCCGGTGCAACGATTTGTAAAATTCGACGTAAAAACGTTAAATTGCTCAATCCTAACACGTCAAACTTCACAAATCCGGCTGCTTCGACGTCTCCCATCGCCCACTGAGTCATCCATGATATGTCGTTGCCACGTTGTAGAGGCAACGAAGTAATAAGTGGTGACGGTGAAATAATAATACCCGCTGCGTGAGTCGATACGTTTCGGGGTGCCCCTTCGAGTTGTAAAGCAATTTCGATTAATGGAACATATTCACGATGGCGTAATAGCCATTGACGAATCACTGGTCGCTTTAACAATTCAGAAAGTGTACGTACACGTTGGTCTGCTACGAGCGCCATAAACGTATCAATTTCTTCGTTCGGTTTTTCATATACACGAAAAATCGAACGTAAAATTGCCTTCATCGACAATGTGCCGTACGTTGCGATTTGTGCAACATGCTCTTTTCCATACTTCGCTTCAATCATCTGAAGGACTTGAATACGCCGATCATCTTCAAAATCGACATCGATATCTGGTAATGAGACACGTTGCTCGTTTAAAAATCGGTCGAACACTAAGTGATATTCGATCGGGTCGACATCTGTAATCGACAATCCGTAAGCGACGAGAGAACTCGCGGAAGAACCGCGCCCAGGTCCTGTTAAAATTCCTTGTTCGTTCGCCTCTTGAATCATCGCAGCGACAATTAAAAAGTAGTCGATGAAACCCATCTTTTCAATAACGGTGAGTTCTCTTTGTAATCGCTTTTCGTAACGTTCATCCCATCGATTTTCTCGCTCTAACCGTTCGCGTACACGTTTGCTGACTATCTCTTTTTTATTCGTTTCTTCTATGAAAGGATAAGTCGGTAAACGAGGGGGAGATCCAAAAGAAAGCTCTAACGCACAAGCGTTCAACGTTTCATGCATTTCTTCTACCCATTCGATTTCATCTTCAAATACTTTATACCACTCTTCTTCTGTCCAAAGATGAGCCGATTGAAAAGGAATGGTCACGTCTTTTACTTTTTCATTTTGCTTGATTGCTTGCGCGACTTTGTATGCCGCACGATCTTCTTCACGAATATATCGACTTTGTAAAGTCGCCATCACAGGGATACTCCATTGTTCGGACCACTCTTTCGCTCGACGTTCGACTTCTTCATCTCGGCCGTTCATTCGGTGAACACTTAATCGGAATGTCATGTCTGGCAACTGCATCACGTATCGCTGAATCGCATCGTCTTCATTATTTTTCCACGACGACTCATTTAAAGGGAAAACTGTTATACAATCAGTGCAATATGCGGTATACCAATGAAACGGTAATACGTGACCCGGTTGCGTCATTGCCGCGCTACTCAATTTTAATAAATTCGCATAACCTTTTTCATTTTGAGCGTACAAAACGAGATCGTCTTTTTCTCCGTCTCGCTCTACACGTATTTGTAAACCGATACCGACTGCACAAACATCTTTCAACGTCTCGTAAAACTCTCGTACACCGTACATCGTCGGATGGACGAGCGCGACGAAACGAGCCCCTCGTTCTTTTAGAAGAGGGGCTAACGTTGAAAGAGAGATTGTACTTTCGAGTAAACTCGCACGTGTCATGAGCTGTGGATACATGAGCGTCATACGACAACCTCCTTTTCTCTTATTGTGAATATTGTTGACATACTGTTTGAATATCTTGAATGACAGCGTCTGCTTCTTCCCAGTGATGAATCGAAGCACCTGAAGCTAAACGATGCCCACCACCATTATATTTTGCAGCTATTGTATTAATCGTCGGTCCTTTGGAACGAAGACGTACACGGATGTACGAATCACTCTCTTCGACGAACATCGCCCAAGCACAAATTCCTTTGACATGACCGAGCGCACCGACGAGTTGAGACGTTTCATTTGCTGTTACACCGAAACGTTCTAAAATCGTTCGGTCTACTTTTACGTACGCTGCACCATTTTCGTCCATTACGAAATGTTGATATAAATATCCTTGCAACTGTAACAATTTCCGACTCATTTCATACATTGCATCATACAATGCACTTCGGTCAAACGGATAACGAATTAACTCGCCTGCTACGCGAAACGTTTCGTTCGTTGTACTTGGAAATAAAAAGCGTCCCGTATCTCCGACAATACCTGCATACAATAAACGAGCTGCTTCTGGTGGAAACGTCCACCCTTTTTCTTTAGCTCCTTTTTCATACAGTTGATAAATTAACTCAGATGTTGAACTTGCTGACGTATCGACATATACTTCGTCACCATACGGTTCTTCATTCGGATGGTGATCAATTTTGACGAGATAAGCCGCCTCATCATAATAAGGACTGTCGATTCGATCGGTATTTGCTGTATCTGTTACGATGACGAGTGCATTTTTGTACGCTTCTCGTGCAATGTCGTCTTGTGTCGCTAAAAACGACAAACTTTCTTCATGTTGACCGACTGCATAAATCTGCTTTTCGGGATAGTTATGTGCTAAAATCATTTTCAAGCCGACTTGTGAACCGTAAGCATCGGGGTCTGGTCGAACGTGACGTGCAATAATAATCGTGTCATATCGTTCAATTGTTTCTAATAATTGTTTCTCCATAAGTCACCTCTATATTTTATTCATATGCTATACTATTTTGAAATGTTAGTTTTAGAAAGGATAAATGCATAGTGATTGAAATTTTAAAGCCGTTATTCGTCGGTGGTCTCGTAGCAACACTTCTCATATATTTACTATTACGTCGTAAACGTAACCAAATCATAGAGCACGACAAAGAACGAGCAATGATTCATAATAGTTCGGCTGGAATAGCGCTTGGTTTTCTTTTAATTTTATTCGGTGCACTTCACTTCGTCTTATTACCTGAAACGACGTGGGTGATGGTCGTAGCAGGTAGTTTATTTATAATAACAGGGCTTGTCATTATGTTCATGTACTATAAACAACGACGCGAACGTCTCCTAACTTACTCGAAAAAATAACTGCTCTTTAGGGGCAGTTTTTTTATTTATCGGTCGAACATTTGATACATGACGAGTGCTTTTGCAACGACGTCACGTCCTGTGACAAATTCAAAATCGACTTTCATAAATCGACGACTAATGTGTAAAATATTCGGTTTAATGACGACTTCGCTCCCTAATTGGACGTGCTTCATAAAATAAACCGTCACATTTTCCGGTACTCCTTCGCTACGATTATTTGCTTTTAATAAACGGCCACTCACTTCTGTAATTAACGTCATAAAAGCACCATATGATAATGAACCGAATTGATTCGTCAATTGTGGAACGACTGTAAATCTTACAGCATAGCGCTCTCCTTCAATCGACTCGATATGATTTCGAACGATATCGTCGATCGTTTCTCCTTGTTGTGGCTGCTTTTGAACCATTTGAAACGCTTTTAAAACGTCTTGTCGACTAATGATTCCGACGAGTTGTCCGTCATCTTCTACAACTGGTGTTAAATGAACACCTTCCCATATCATACTATGACCTGCTGATGCGACACTCATTTTTTTCGTCACTGTAACAGGGTTAGCTGTCATAACGTCTCGTACGTATTCGTTTTCTTCCCGACCGACAGCATCACGTGATGTCATAATCCCGACGAGTTGATTGTTGTAATCGACGACAGGATAACCGGTATGCGTCGCATTGTCTGTCATTTGATTGAATTGACCAATCGTTTGATCGGGGTGCAAAACGACTGTTTCTTCTCGAGGAGTCACAATATCTTCGACGAGCAATATTTCTTTTTCAATTAATTGATCATATATCGCACGATTCAACATCGTTGCAACCGTGAACGTATCGTAACTCGTTGAAATAATAGGCAAATCGTACTCGTCTGCTAATTGTTTCACTTCTGTTGACGTATCAAATCCGCCCGTTACGAGAACAGCAGCGCCGATTTGAAGTGCTACTTCGTGAGACTTCGCTCGGTTCCCGACAATTAATAAACTGCCTGCATCAATATAACGACGCATATCGTTCAATTGCATAGCACCTATGACAAATTTCGTTAACGTTTTATGTAAACCGTTACGTCCTCCTAACACTTGACCGTCTACTATGTTGACGACTTCTGCAAATGTTAAACGTTCGATATTTTCTTTTTCTTTTTTTTCGATTCTAATCGTCCCTACTCGTTCAATCGTGTTGACGAGTTTTTGGTTTTCTGCCTCTTTAATGGCGCGGTATGCGGTTCCTTCACTAACGGACAAAGCACGTGCTACTTGACGAACCGAAATTTTTTCTCCTACCGCTAAACCTTCAATATAACGTAAAATCCGTTCGTGTTTAGTCGACATAATTTCACCTTTTCTTTTCACTCTAAACTTTATAGTATACTATCATTTTTTTGTTTTAGTAAACGGTTCAATCTTTCAGATGAAAAGCCCCGAACGTGTCGAGGCTTTCGTTTACTTTGACATCTTCGTCATTTCGAATTGATCCCCTGGTTTCATCTCGATAGCATCACAGACTGATTCAACGAGTGAGAGGAACGTTTGTGGATTTTGACGAATCGGTGGAAACGTATTGTAATGAACAGGTACGACACGCTTTGCTCGAATCCATTTTGCTGCAGTCGCTGCATCGAGTGGTCCCATCGTAAAATTATCACCAATCGGTAAAAAGGCTAGATCGATATTAAAACGTTCTCCAATTAATTTCATATCGCCGAACAACGAAGTATCTCCAGCATGGTAGACCGTCAACCCTTCTGATTGAATGATCATTCCAGCAGGCATGCCAGTATAAATAATATCGCCTTCTTCTGTCGTATACGACGAACTATGGAAAGCTTGCGTATACGTTAAACGACCGAATTCAAAATCGTAACTTCCGCCGATATTCATACCATGTGTGTCGAGTCCTTGTTGTCCGAGATAAATCGCTAACTCGTTCGGTGCAATTACTTTCGCGCCACTCTGTTTTGCAATTTGAACGGTATCCCCGACATGGTCATTATGACCGTGTGTTAATAAAATATAATCCGGGTGCTGTTCTTCTACGACTAAATCGGTTAATTCATTTCCTGTAATAAATGGATCAATGATTAATTCAAACTCACCTGTATACACTTTAACGATTGAATGTCCGTGATAAGATACTTTCATTTAAACCCCTCCTATCGATAGTTTCCGTCACTTCTTTTATTATCGCTTATTTTTCACATTTATTCAAAGCTTAACATTTCTTTTCCTTCTGAATACGAAAGTAAAGCTAATCAGACTGCTTCGTTCATATTCCTCATAAAAAAGAGTAGACTTAAGCTTTTATGCTCAAGTCTACTCTAAACTTCCTCTTTTTACAGTAACGTAATTGGATCTGTATAGTCGCGATTTTGTGCTTCTGCTACTGCTTTAAATGTAACGTGTCCTTTGTACGTATTCAATCCTTTGCGTAATGCTTCGTTTTGCATACATGCTGCTTCTAATCCTTTGTTCGCAATTTGTAATGCATACGGTACCGTAACATTCGTTAAAGCCATCGTTGCTGTACGGGGTACCGCTCCGGGCATATTCGGTACTGCGTAATGAAGAATGCCGTATTTTTCAAATACAGGATCGTCATGGGTCGTCGGCGTAGAATTTGTTTCAAAAATACCACCTTGGTCAATCGCAATGTCAACGAGAACTGAACCCGGTTGCATCGATTTCACCATACTTTCTGAAACAAGTTTCGGTGCACGCGCTCCCGGAATTAATACAGCTCCGACGACAAGATCGGAATCTTTGACAGACTGTTCAATATTAAATGGGTTTGAAACGAGCGTCTGAATACTATTCCCGAATATTTCATCTAATTCGCGTAAACGCGGTAATGATAAATCAATCACGACGACATCTGCTCCAAGTCCTACTGCTACACGTGCAGCATTCGCTCCTGCTTGTCCTCCTCCAATGATTGTCACTTTCCCGCGTTCAACACCGGTAACACCAGAAAGTAAAATTCCTTTACCTCCTTTTGTTTTCTCAAGAAATTGTGATCCAATTTGTGTTGCCATTCGACCTGCTACTTCACTCATCGGTGCTAGTAACGGTAACGAGCGATCTTCTAATTGTACCGTTTCATATGCTACACTCGCTACTTTTTTAGTAAGTAACGTTTCGGTTAAACGCTCTTGTTGGGCTAAATGGAAATATGTGAAAACAATTAAATCTTCCCGTAAATAATTATATTCTTCTTCAATCGGTTCTTTGACTTTCATCACCATGTCGACGTCCCATGCTTCTTGAGCTGTCGCAACAATTGTTGCCCCTGCTTCTACATATTCTTCATCTAAAAAGCTAGAACCTGCTCCTGCATTACTTTGAATATATACGTCATGCCCTGCTTCTGTTAACGTGTAAACACCTGAAGGCGTCAATGCTACACGGTTTTCGTTGTTTAAAAGTTCTGTCGGTACTCCAATTTTCATCTTATAATCTCCTTTCGAGTTGTACGCTTTCCTCTAGTAAAGACGTACGTACTTACTAGTATGTTCGACTTTTCTTCCTTTTTCAATCGTTAAAATGTCCTTTTTCTGAATTTATTATTAATTTTCTTTGTTTCTTTTGTCTTTTAGAATGAAAACCGTTACAATAGGAATAGTATTACATTACATGAAATTGGAGTGATAGTTTATGTCAACTTACAAACAAATTATCGTCGCTGTTGATGGTTCAGACGAAGCGAAAGAAGCTTTCAACAAAGCAGTAGAAATTGCTAAACGTAACGAAGGTGCTACAATCCACTTAGCAAACATTATCGATACGCGTTCATACGCTGCAGTTGAAGCATACGATCGCTCAATCGTTGAACGTGCTCAAAAACACGCAGAAGAACTTCTCGATGAATATCGTAAAAAAGCAGAAGAAGCAGGCGTTGCAAAAGTAGAAGCACACGTGAAATACGGTTCACCGAAAACGATGATTTCACGCGACCTTTCAGACGAAGTAGAAGCAGACTTAATCGTTTGTGGTGCGACAGGTTTAAACCGTGTTGAACGTTTCCTTATCGGAAGTGTTTCTGAAAGTATCGTTCGTTCAGCAACTTGCGACACACTCGTCGTTCGTTCATAATATCGAGCGAAGATTTGAGACGACCCGTCTCGATTTAAACAAAAGGAAGCCCTTGAGTTATTCAAATCTCAAGGACTTCCTTTTCTTATTGTTTCAATATTTGATTACGATGACCGTTTACGTTCCTTTTCTCCTTTCGCCCATTCCGCCGCTTGATAGAAAAATCGTTCTGTCGCATCGATTTGATCAAACGAAGGCATCGCTGCAACGTATACTTCTTTGTCGTATTGACGATGAGGCGTTCGTCTTTGCATCACGATAATACTACGTCCTTCTTCTTCTTTTTTAAATAATGAAGAAGGGAGTTGAAACATCGCACGCAATATGGCATCATTTTGTAAAAATTGATGCCATTTTTCAGACGTATCTTGGACGAATAATTGTGTTGGCACAATGAAAATCGCATATCCGTTCTCGTGCAGTTGACGAATAGAACGTTCGATAAATAATTGATGAATTTGTGCACGTTTTTCTCCCTCACTTAACTTCATTTGAAGCGTTTCATGAGGTAACGGATAATACCCTGTCGGAACGTCACTTATAATAAAATCAACATCTTTTATCGGCCAGTCTGTTACGGCATCTTGCATATAAAACTGAACCGGACGTTGTAAAAACTCTCCGGTTGCAGCAGCTAGTTGAATGAGCGTTTCATCTCCTTCAATCCCATACGCGGCTACATTTTTCGGTGAAAGTTGAGCGAGTACACTGTAGAGAAGTTGTCCTGTTCCCGTTCCAACATCGACGAGTGTATCTTTTTCTTCCACCCATTCCTTCATTAAATAACCGATAAATAACCCGATCACTTCCGGCGTCATTTGATGATTCGCTTGTATTCCTTCTTTCATCCCTTTTACGACTGCGAGTTGAAGCGCTCTTCTCCTCTCTTCAATCGGTTCTTCTACTCCTTCTTCTAACATTTGATAACAACTATGCGTAATCCCTTCTAAATAAAGGGGATATTGTGTAGCAATCGTATCCATTCGTTGAAACAATGTTTCGACTGACATGCTATTCCTTCTTTCTCTATTTTACGTATTTTTCATCATACGTTGCTAGTATTTGATTTTCAACTTTTTTATCGGTACTCGTTGATTTCTCACTCTTTTTCCACTTCTCCTAATAAAAAAGTATGGAACATAAAAAAGATACTTGAATAAAGTGCATTCAAGTACCTTTTTGGATTTGTCTAACGAATACTTTCGATTAAATCGTCTCGCCTACCGGTGCTTCTTGATAAGTAGGAGGCAATTGAGGTTCGCGACTTTTCGGCTTTTGCTCAAATGTGTTTTCATGAACGACGACGGTATTTGCAAAAATATCGTGTAACGCTTCACGTTTCGGCATGAAAACGACGAATAAATAAGGAATGAGCGTATATTTTGAAATAAAACGACCGATTACTTCACGGAAAATTAAATCTCCCCACGTTAATGTGCCACCTTCAACATTTTCTACACGAATTCCGAACATCATTTTTCCTAACGTTTGTTGAAAATATTTCGTCATGAGTACGAAATAAAGGAAAAAGACGACGAGCATCGTTAATTTAAACGGGGTAAAAAATAAAAATGACGGATTTGCAATTTCCCATCCCGCAATACGGAAAATGGGCTTCACGATGAGTCCTCCTAATGCAAAAACGACGATTAAATCCGCTAAGTACGCCCAAAAACGGATCCAAAAACCAGCATATTTCGGACGATACTCCGTCGCTTCTGTCGGAGTTGTCATACTTTGTTCTACTAACATCTGATGACCTCCTTATTGTTCACCGTACATATACATTAAACGGGGTGCATTATTTTGTGCGATCAGACGTGATAACAATTCGCCTTCTACGTCACGTCCTAAAAATTCATGCATTTTTAAACCAAACAATGAACCGAAGCTTGATTCAACATCATAGTTAAAGATTTGTGGATCTTTTACTTTAATCGCTTTTTTCATTGCGGCAATCGCATCGTCTGCACGTCCTTGTTCATCTGCTAATCCATACTTAATCGCTTGAGAACCGCTAAAAATACGTCCATCTGCAATTTTTTTCACTTCTTCAATCGGCATATTTCGACCGTCTGCAATCACTTTGACGAAACGTTCGAACGACTCATCAGCCATCGATTGGAAAATCGCACGTTCGTCATCTGTCATATGACGGTTCGGGCTTCCGATATCTTTATGTGCTCCTGTTTTAATCGTATTAAACTGAATACCTAATTTCGCTGCAAGTTCTGAATAATCGAGTGTTTGCATAATGACACCGATCGAACCTGTCATCGTTTCAGGGTGAACGAAAATTTTATCAGCAGGTGCTGATACGTAGTAACCGCCTGATGCAGCCATTGCACCCATCGCTACATAAACGGGAATTTCACGTTTCTTTTGAATCGATACGATTTCATCGTAAATATCTTTCGACTCTAACACGCCACCACCTGGTGAATTCACTTTTAAAACGATACCTTTTACCGTTTCATCTGCTTTAATTTCTTCTAATTGTTTCATAAACTGACGGTGATTGTATCCTTTAGCAAAGGCACCTGCATCTCCTGTATCTTGAATTGCCCCTTCAATTTCTAATACTGCAATTCGGTTCGATGCATCTCCTTTTTCGAGGACGTTGACGTCCCCTTCTTTTTCTGCTTCTACTACCATTTGATCAAACGCACTTGAAAAGTCGCGTGTGAAAAGGTACGACGATGCGTTGACAAAAACAGATACTACGACAAGTGTTGCCGCTAAAATAATGGCAATCCAACGTTTCATATTCATCTTGTATAATTCCTCCTTTTAAATATCGACTACTTTTACGTATATCTTACGTAATAGTTTCATCTTTTTACAATAAATCATCAAATGTTTCATGACGTTTCGTCGAAACGATCACTTCACGATTTTGAATCGCACGCTCAATTAACGGCTCAAAGTCGACATGACCTTCAAAACGTTCCATTTCTTGAATTTTCGGCTTCGTTTTCGGATTAGCTGGTGTGAAAACCGTACAACAATCTTCGTACGGACGAATTGACGTTTCGTACGTTCCGATATGTTGAGCCACTTCTACAATTTCTGATTTATCGTACGTAACGAGCGGGCGGATAATCGGTGTTGAAGTAACAGCATTAATCGCTGTCATACTTTCTAATGTCTGACTTGCTACTTGGCCTAAGCTTTCACCTGTTACAATACCGAGCGCTCCGATTTCTCCACGAACGCGATCAGCGATGACCATCATGAGACGACGAGTCGATGTCATCGTTAACTGTGCTGGAATTTTAGCATCAATCGTCTGTTGAATTTCTGTAAATGGAATGACATGTACTTTCACCGTCGGGCCGAACGCACTTAACTGTTCTGCTAAATCGAGTACTTTTTCTTTCGCTAATTCGCTCGTAAATGGTGGACTCGCAAAGTGAATCGCTTCAATAGAAACCCCTCGCTTCATTATGAGATACCCTGCTACAGGACTATCAATCCCTCCTGATAATAAAAGTAACGATTTTCCGTTCGCTCCGACGGGTAATCCACCGGCTCCTTCAAATCGTTCCGCTGAAATCTGCGCTTCTCCCCGACGAATATCAACTTGTAATAGAATGTCCGGTTGACGCATTTTCACTTGTAAATGTGGGAACTGACGAAGTACGTGTGCACCGATCTCTTGTTGAATGTCTTGTGATGTCAACGGAAATGTTTTATCCGCTCGACGAGCATCGACTTTAAATGTTTTTCCTTCTAAGTCGAGTGTACGCATCACATCAATAGCAAGTGCTTTTATCGATTCCATATCTTTTTCACATGAAGCGATTGGACTGTACGAATAAATACCGAAGACGTGGCGGAGACGTGGAATGATCGCTTCGATATTTTCTGGGTGCGGTGATCGAATGATCATTCGATCATGGTTTGCTTCTATAACGACGTCTTGTAAATCTTTCACACGGAATTTTACATTTTTCTTTAATTTACGAATAAATTCTTTACGGTTTCGTCCTTTTAATGTTAATTCGCCGTAACGAATGAGTAGTTGTGTCCATTTCATAATTGTTTCCCCCGATGTAATAATTGTTCAAATTTTTGTAAACTTGTAATGAGTGCTTCAATATCAGACGTTTCATTAAAACGACCGAAACTAATGCGAATGACACCTTCTTGATACGCTTCTTCAATAGGAAGGGCACGAATCACATGACTCGTCGCTTGTCGTTTAGAAGAACATGCACTCGATGTCGAGACGTAAATACCGTCACTTTGTAAGTGATTAATGACGACTTCTCCTCGTATGTCACGGAATGCCAGCGTCACAATATGAGGTGCACCGTTTTCATTTGAAATTGTTTGAATATGAGGTGCCGTTTCGACATATTGTGTTATTTTATTTTGCCACGCTTTGTAATCGGCTGTACGGTCTTCTTCTTTTGCTAAGCGCATCGCTTTTGCTAACGATACTGCATGGTTAACAGCGGTTGTACCGCTACGGTAACCGAACTCTTGCCCCCCACCGTAGACGAGCGGCTGCAATGGATAAAATCGACGCATTAAAAGTGCACCTGTTCCTTTAACACCGTGTAGTTTGTGACCAGACACTGTAAAGAAGTCGATTTCATTCCCTTCAAATTGAACCGGTAATTTTCCGAAACTTTGAACAGCGTCGACGTGCATCCACGCATCACTATATTGCTTAACGATGCGACTTGCTTCTTCAATCGGTTGAATCGCACCCATTTCATTGTTGACGTGCATGATCGATACGAGTGTCGTCGTCGGACGTAATAGACGTTGTAGTTGTTCTAACGAAATTTGTCCTCGTTCGTCGACAGTTAAATAGTCAATTTCAAATCCTTCTTTTTCTAACGCTTGGCATGCAAGTCGGACAGAATCGTGTTCAATCGCTGTCGTAATGAGATGGCGACCTTTTGCCTGTCTCATCCGTGCAGTACCGAACAGTGCGAGATTATTCGCTTCTGTGCCACCTGATGTAAAAATAATACTGTCTTCTTCACTTTGGACGAGTGATGCAATTTGCTGACGTGCACTTTGTAGCAGTTGGTCTGCTTTGACACCGAATGCATGAATCGATGCTGGATTTGCATAAAGTGTGCGGCTTACTTTTTCAAATGATGTCCATACTTCTTCAGCCGGTTGTGTCGTTGCACTATTGTCTAAATAAATCATATGTTTCTCCTTTTTATTCATTGTGTCGTAAGCGTAACAAAGCCACCAGCACATAAATATGCGGTGGCTACGACTAGCTTTGCATAAACTGTTCGATTTTGTCCATTGCGCCAGGTTCTATTTCTTCTAATGCAAGCGCCGTTACTTCTAAAGCTTTGTCGTAACGATATTGACGGAACAAATCTTCAGCTTCTATAAAAGCCTCATCTAATGATGGTTCTGAGCGACGATAACGGTTACCGTATTGAATCGCTTGCTCAAAAATCTCAACATCTAACAATAAACGTTCAACTCGCTCTGTCGTAATCCGAACGATATTTTTGGCATCTTCCGTATACGACTCAATGACGACGATATTTAATGGTTTTTCTTGCAAACTTTGCTCCACGAGATACAATTTTTCGTCTGCTTCTTCTAATCGTGCCGATACATCATCTGGAATTCCAGGTATATTTGCACGCAATAAGCGACGCTCTGCATCTCGATGTTTCTGTTCCAATTGCTCTAACGTTTTACGTGCGTTCATTTCATCGATACGCAGTTTTTCCATTCGATCAGAAAAACGGTCTAATTCCTCTTCCATCCGTTCACATGACGCAATAATGTCAAATAACTCTTCTTCAACGAGTGTATACGCAATGTAAGGACGTTGAAGTTGTTTTTGTAATTGGTCATGACGACTATACAACGATTCTAATCGCTTTTCCAACTGACGCGGAATATCGGCTTCTTTTTCATCTAATCGATAACTTTCTTGAACGTAACGCGCTTCGTCTTTCGCTTCTTTTGCTCGGAACATCGCATTTAAAATGCGCTCTTGTAAAGCGGTTTCCGTTTGCTCCACTTTATGACGTGCGTACACTTCTTTTTCTAATGCCGTGTATATTAAATCAAATTGGTCTTCAATCGCCACAATTTGTTGGTCGACATGTACAGTATTTAAAGTGGCTAAATCGTCTTTCAAATATTGAATTTCTTCTTCAATTTGATCGAGTTGCTCTGGAATCTCTAAATACGAAATGTCATGACCTGTATGCTCCATCTCATGCAATCCATTGCGTAATTCACGAACGACAGACGGTAAATTTGTTTTTAACTGTTCGTATAAAATCGGAATCGTTTGGATGTAGTGGAACACTTTTTCACCTTCACGCGATAATTGTAAGACGATTTCACGTGCTGTTAAATAATTCCCATTGGCTGTTTCTTCTTCGTATTGTTCAAATTTAGGCATAAGTTGTTCGACCATCTGTTCAATCGGCCCGAACGCTTCTCCGTAATCGAACTGACGTGTTAAAATCGTTTTGCGTGCAGCACGATATTCTTCACTTAACTTTTCGATTTCTACTCGGTTTTTCTCTTCGCTACCGATCAATTCATCCAATTCTTGTAAAATTCGATCTTTCTTTTCATCTCCTACGTCGAGTAATTGACGTATTTCATTTTCAATGAATTGAACTTTTTTGAATTGAAATCGACGCAACGACTCTTCAGCATCAAAAAGAAGGGAGTCGATTGTTGGCATATCGATATCCACAACTTCTGTCCACTCTTGTCGCCACCGTTCAAACTTCTTTTCTGTTTCACCTGTCATATTTAACTGTTTTAACTTCGTCAACTCTTCAAAAATCGGTTGGTGTTGAATCGTTAACTTCTCTTCTTCTAAAAAACGAATTTCATCTACATGTTTCTTTTTCATTAAATAGACGATCGTAACGATCGAAAGTATGACGACGAGTATTAAAATTACATATTTCAACAACGTAGCTCACCTCTTCCCGCGACTTCCAACTTCTACTTCAAACACGTCTTTTTATTTTCATAGCTCTCGTGTTTAAGCTTACTTCTTTACGTATTATAGTACAAAAAGAGAAGAAAAACTATCCTGACGCTATATTTATCCTTTTTATTACTTGACTATTGGAAATGAACTAGTGTATGTTAGTGGAGTGTAAAATAAACGCAGCAGTTGTGTAGCTTATTCGTTTCAGTCTAATCCTTTTCTTTAAAGGTGATGTATCACGTAACTCGGTAGGCTGCTCGAGCGAAGGTACAACAAGTTAGAATGTTCGATAAGAAGGAACACATCTGGTTTTTATTTTACAAAATAAAACCAATAAGAGGAGGAGTCATTCATGGCTCGTTATACAGGTCCAAAATGGAAATTATCACGTCGCTTAGGTGTTTCATTAAGCGGAACAGGTAAAGAAATCGAAAAACGTCCTTACGCACCAGGACAACACGGTCCTACTCAACGTAAAAAATTATCTGAGTATGGTCTTCAATTACAAGAAAAACAAAAATTACGCTTCATGTACGGCGTAAACGAACGTCAATTCCGTACGCTTTTCAACAAAGCTGGTAAAATGGAAGGTGTTCACGGTGAGAACTTCATGATCTTACTTGAAACACGTCTTGACAACCTCGTTTACCGTATGGGACTTGCACGCACACGTCGTGCAGCACGTCAACTCGTAAACCACGGACACATTTTAGTGGACGGAAAACGTTTAGACATCCCTTCATACAGCGTAAAACCAGGACAAGAAATTTCACTTCGCGAGCGTTCAAACGACTTAACAGTTGTCAAAGAAGCTCTCGAGTTAAACAACTTCGTACCTGAGTACATCTCATTTGATGAAGATGCGAAAAAAGGTACATTCGTACGTCTCCCAGAGCGTAGCGAATTATCAGCTGAAGTTAACGAAGCGCTTATCGTTGAGTTCTACTCACGCTAATCCGTTCGTTCTTAAGCAAAACACCAATGTGGTTATCTACATTGGTGTTTTTTCGTTTCGTTATCGATATTAAGTTTTCTAATACTTCTCATTTTCACATCAAAAAAGAATGGCACGCTGAATGCGGTCCATTCTTTTTTAGTTTGTATTATTGAGCGTTTTTCATTTTTCGGCGATGTTTCCACATTTGATACTGATAACGGACCGTACATCCGAGACAGAAGTCAAAGAAGAAAGCTAAGCCTGTTGCAATGAGTACCATTGCTAAGAAAATATAACCTGCGATTGTCCAACCTTGCCAAAACGATAAAATCGCTAGACCGAATGAAATCGTTGCGATCCATTGGTTGAAAATTTGTTGGTCTTTTTCTTCTGGAATGTATTCAGTCGGGGCTTTTTTCAAAAATGGTTTTCCTATTAAAACGACTGGGTTCGTACGTGTTAATACTGTAATGAGCCCTGCGATGAAAGGAATCCAAAGTACCCAGTGCCAAAAGATTCCTAAAATTCCTGTTACTAAAATGACAAACTGATTAAACCGAACGAGTGGTTTCGGAATAAATTCAGGCATTTCTGTCGTCAAACTGTTCACCTCTTCTATATTTCTACATGAAAATTTCTCATATCTTTAAACTAACATGTTTTCTTGGAAATATCTAGCCTTTTGTTTATACGCCCCTCAGTATTTACTTTCCTTTCGTATCAACGGTTCACATCACATTGTGAACCTCTACACATAGAGTGAGAGAAGTGTGAAATATGAGAGATTAAAATCTATTCCGTTGATATTTATCATCTTTCTTTCATTTTTAAGGTATACTAGTACAATGAAAAGAAGAAAGAGAAAGGTGGAAAGAGATGCGAAAATTAATCTCGTTTTTACTTTTGACGACACTCATCGGGCTCAGTGGTTGTAATTTGTTAGTAGACGATACGACAATCGTTGCATACGGCGATGAACGTGATGTCGACCGAGTAATGGCACCTTACGATACGAAGAGTGTTCAACACGATACGTTTTATGTTAAGTATCGTGAACTTGATCATAAAAAAATTGTCTATGTCGACCGACACGTTTTCGATGAATTAATGGAACGAAAGCTGTTATATACAGTGACAAAAAAAGAAAAACCGAAGTTATTAAAACGATTAAAAACAGAACGGAGTCGTATTTCGTATGCGGCAAGCGAAAACGACTTGCCGAAAGAAATTCAACAAACGACCGTCTATGAAGGTCCGTTGTTAATGGGGAAACAACCTTTCCCGAATGTCGATGGCATCGTGTTGTTATCGTATAGTCAGTATGAAGAACTCGACTTCCACGAAAAAGCGGTACATATCGCAACGTATGAAAAAGAATATGCGACGATCGTATTAGAACAATTCGAACAAAACGTCGCAACAGAAGCGATTCAATATATTATTCCGTAATGGAAACAATCGTTCAAATGCATGTCAAAAAACCGCTCGCCTTTTAATAGGCAAGCGGTTTTTCGTTTATCCTTCGTATGTGACCATCGTATATTTTTTCTTTCCGCGACGTACAATTGTAAACGTATCTTCTAATCGATCACTTTCATTTACAACGTAGTCCATTTCTTGTACACGGTCGCCATTAATAGAAATCGCACCATTTTTAATATCTTCACGTGCTTGACGTTTAGACGGTGAAATGTTCGCTTCTACTAAAAAGTCGACGAGACCTTTTTCTTCTTTTGACATATTCGCTGTTGGTACATCTTTGAAAGCATCTTTCATTTCTTCGACTGTTAATGCTTTTAAATCGCCTTTAAATAATGCTTCTGTAATACGAATCGCTTGTTGTAAAGCATCTTCACCGTGCACGAGACGTGTCATTTCTTCTGCAAGTGCTTTTTGTGCTTTACGTAAGTGTGCTTCTGTTTTCACTGATTCTTCTAACGCTTCGATTTCTTCGCGGCTTAAGAATGTGAAGATTTTTAAGTATTTCACAACGTCTGCGTCTGCTGTATTGATCCAAAATTGGTAAAACTCGTACGGTGATGTTTTCTTCGCATCTAACCAAACTGCACCACCTGCTGTTTTTCCGAATTTCGTTCCATCTGCTTTCGTTACGAGCGGAATAGTAAAGCCGTATGCTTCTACATTTTCTTCTCCGTGAATTTTACGTAACACTTCTAAACCTGTCGTAATATTTCCCCACTGGTCACTTCCACCAATTTGGACTTGTACTCCGTAATTACGGTATAAGTGATCAAAGTCTGCTGCTTGCATTAACATGTATGAAAATTCGGTATATGAAATACCGTCTTCTAAACGTGATGCTACGTTATCTTTTGCGAGCATGTAGTTTACTGTTAACAATTTCCCGTAATCACGTAAAAAGTCGATTAATTTTAATTCGCCGATCCAATCTTTATTGTTTACGAGTTGTGCAGCATTTTCTTCTCCTGAATTGAAGTCAAAAATACGTTCTAACTGAGCGCGAATTCCTTTTACATTATCTTCGACTTGCTCTGGTGTTTGAAGCACACGTTCTTCTGAGCGTCCTGAAGGGTCTCCAATCATCCCTGTCGCCCCACCAACGAGTAAAGTCGGTTTATGTCCGTGCATTTGGAAACGACGTAATGTTAACATCGGTACGATATGACCAATGTGCATCGAGTCTGCTGTCGGGTCAACACCACAGTACAATGTCACCTTTTGATCGTTTAACAATTTTTGTAATCCTTCTGCATCCGTTTGTTGGTACAATAATCCACGCCATTCTAAATCTTGAAATAATTCATTCGTCATTTCAAATCCTCCTCATAGTCTTTTCTATCATTCGGAATCGCTTATTATAAGACACAAAAAAGCCCCTTACAATTTGCTTTTTCCGCAATTTGTAGGGACGTATCTTCTACGTGGTACCACCCAAATTGATAGAATATATCGATTCTATCCACTCATTATGCATCATAACGCTATGCAGGCGCATACTCCAAAACTGTAATTCGTCTATTATTCCCTGAGTAGCTCGCACCTTCCGCTACCTCTCTGTACAGTCGATAATGACTACTTCGGTTTCTTCACCGTATGAAAATAAATATAATTTTAATTGTATCGGTTTCTTGTCATTTGTCAAATTATTTTTCATTTTATGATATAATAAGAACGATTTTAGGAGGGGACTTACGTGAGTAATCAAAGTGAAAAACGAGCAGCAAAAGCACGAAAAACTAAGAGAACAAAACCTCTTCGTTCACCCGTTACTAAGAGTATTATGTGGAATTTATTTCTCGTCTTTTCAGGCCTTGTAATTATCGGGTCGGTTTTTCTGTTTTCGATCGGAGCAGGATATTTCGCTTCACTCGTTGCAGACGAACCACTACGCTCGAAAGAAGAAATGAGAAATGAAGTTTTTAACTATGAAGAAACGTCTGAAATTTATTTTGCTCAACGACAATACTTAGGAAAAATTAACTCAGACATCGAAAGAAAAGAAACGACACTTGATAATATATCACCGTACGTTATAAATGCTGTGTTAGCGACAGAAGACGAACATTTCCGCGAACATAATGGGATCGTACCGAAAGCAATTGCGCGGGGACTACTACAAGATATTACAAACTCAAGTAGTCAAACTGGTGGTTCGACTTTAACGCAACAGTTAATCAAAAACCAAATATTAACGAATGAAGTTTCATACGCACGTAAAGCGAAAGAAATTTTACTCGCTATGCGATTAGAACATTTTATGGATAAAGACGAAATTTTAGAAGCTTATTTAAACGTCATTCCGTATGGACGCGATGTAATCGGACAAAATATCGCCGGAATCGAAACGGCTGCAACAGGTATTTTCGGTATTCGAGCAAGTGAGTTAAATTTGCCACAAGCAGCTTATTTAGCTGGTATGCCACAAGCACCGTATACGTACACACCGTTTAAAAGTGGTGCTAGTGGCGGTGGTGTTAAATCAAAAGAACAACTCGAACCTGGAATCAAACGGATGCACCGCGTCTTATACCGAATGAAAGAAACCGGTTATATTAACGAGCAACAATATGAAGAAGCAAAAGCGTACGATATTACGAAAGATTTCCGTGATAAATTTGAACGCTCACACGAAAAGTATCCGTACGTTACACAAGAAATTCAAAACGAAACGATTCAAATTTTAGCTCGTCTCATCGCTGAAAAAGAAGGGATTGATCCTTCTCGACTCGATCAAGAAGAAAAATTAGCGGAAAAATACCGTATGTTAGCCGATCGAGCAATGCGAACGAAAGGATATCGAATTTACTCTACGATTGATAAACAATTATATGATGAAATGAATAAAGTCGCACAAGACTTTAAATATTACGGTTATACGCATAAACGAACGATTACCGATCCGAATACAGGCGAACAACAAGTTATCGATGATCCGGTTCAAGTCGGAGCTGTTTTGATGGAAAATCAAACAGGTAAAATTTTATCTTTCATCGGTGGACGCGACTATAAATTAGAAAATTTAAACCACGCGACACAAGCTTATCGTCAAAACGGGTCGACGATTAAACCGTTACTCGTCTATGCACCAGCTATTGAATTAGGTGAAATTGGAGCAGGAAGTCCGTTACCTGACGTGAAGTTTTCTTATCGCGGATGGTCACCTCAAAACTATACCGCATCGTATGAAGCAGGTATCGTACCAGCCCGTACTTCTTTATCTAAATCACTCAACTTATCTACAGCTCGGTTGTATGCTAAAATTCACGATCAACGACCGGCACAATTTTTAAAAGAGATGAATTTCTCTCGATTAGAAGAGACCGACTATGAAGCGTTGTCTGCTTCACTCGGTGGGTTAACACGCGGTGTGAGTGTAAAAGAAAATACGAACGCTTTCGCCACATTAGCAAATAACGGAAACTTCGTTCAATCTTATATGGTCGAACGAATTGAAGATATGAACGGTAAACTGATTTATCAGCACGAAGTTCAGCCGAAAGAAGTATTCAGTGATGCGACCGCTTATATCGTAACAGATATGTTACGCGACGTAACAAAAGCAGGCGGAACAGGTGCTTCTGTACGACAATATTTAAACTTCAGTCCTGACCTTGCGGCGAAAACGGGAACGACAAATCATTTTGCTGATTCTTGGTTCGTCGGATATACACCGACTGTTTCACTCGGCGTTTGGTTCGGTTATAAAGATAGTGTCGTCAACGGTCAACAACGTAGTTTACGTGAATATAGTTCGATGTTGCCGACGATCCGAACGAGTATGTTTTTCGGTAAATTGTTAAATACAGCAAATGCCGTTCGACCGGAAGTCGTTCAATCATCTGCACGCTTCAAACAACCGAAAGGCGCCGCATATCGTCAATTTTGTGGGATTTCTGGACTTGCTCCTTCTGAAGCATGTGCAGCGGCCGGACTCGTTCGTTCCGACTTATTTAATGTAGATAAAATGGTACCGTCTAAATTAGACGACAGTATCATTTCAGGTTCTTACGTTTCAGTAAAAGGTGCAAAATATCTCGCACTTCCATCAACGCCGAAAGAATTTATTATGGCAGGTGGAACAGGAGTGAACCAACAATTTATCGATCGAATTTTATCACCTGTTGGCGGAGATGCTTCTCGTCTCTTCCCAGAGAACTCACCATTTTCAAAAAGTGTCGTCTCCGGTGCAACCTTTACGCCTGATCAAGCACCGCCAGCGAGCGTTGCTGTTTCAGCGAACGGTTCAACGTTAACGTGGACAGAATCGCCTTCTCATGACGTAATCGGTTACTACGTCTTAAAAGATGGTGTTCACGTTCATACAGTCATCGACCAAGGTTCGAGAACTTATTCTATGAACAGCCCGGGACGTTATGCTGTTGTCACTGTCGATATTACAGGCCTTCGTTCTGCACCTGCTACGATAGATGCAGGAATCCAAGAAGAAGTACCCGTAAGCGAAGAACCGGTTGAAGAACCAGTTGAAGGTGAAGAACCTGAAGAACCGACCGAAACACCGGAACAACCGGAACAACCCGAACAACCCGAACAGCCAGAGCAGCCGGAACAACCAAAACCAGATGTTCCAACGAAACCTTCTCCTCCAGAAGGAGAAGAAACACCTGCTTAATAGAAAATGAACGATTGAACGCCTTTTCGTATTTTTTCGAAAAGGCGTTTTTTTAGTTTTATGAAAATATGAAGGTTTTCCATAAACTCGCACGTATACAAGACGTAAAGCAAACGGCAGCGTTTTGTCTGAAATCATATGAGACGACAGATTTCTCTTCCTATGTCGGTAATTCCGTTGTATCGAGAGGAGATACTTAAACAACAAATAAGAAAATGTATACTGTCGCGTCCTTTATCCTCTATATAAAAACGTATGAAATCAAGTCACTTTGATTTCATACGTTTTTATTGTTTATTCCATCGTCGATAAATCGCCTGTTGGCAAATCGAGCTCCCACGCTTTTAATACACGGCGCATAATTTTACCGCTTCGCGTTTTCGGGAGTTTATCTTTAAATTCTATTTCTCGTGGTGCCGCATGTGCAGCGAGTTCAGTTTTGACGAAATTGTAAATTTCTTTTTCAAGCGCCTCAGACGGTTCATACCCGTCTTGAAGAGCGACGAATGCTTTTACAATTTCACCGCGAACCGGGTCAGGTTTACCGATGACGCCTGCTTCGATTACGGCAGGATGTTCTAACAATTTACTTTCGATTTCAAACGGTCCTACACGTTCTCCACTCGTCATAATTACGTCATCTACACGTCCTTGGAAGAAGAAGTAACCGTCTTCATCCATGTAAGCAGAGTCACCCGAGACGTACCATTCGCCATTGACGAAGTATGATTCATATTTTGCATCGTCTCCCCAAATGCGACGCATCATAGCGGGCCATCCTTTTTTAATCGCTAAATTTCCCATTCGATTCGGTGGTAATACGTTCCCACTATGGTCGATAATAGCAACTTCAATCCCTGGTACTGGTTTTCCCATTGATCCGGGTTTCATATCCATCGACGGATAGTTACAAATGATATGACCTCCTGTTTCAGTCATCCACCACGTATCGTGAATCCGAAGGTTAAATGATTCCATTCCCCAACGGATAACTTCAGGATTTAGCGGTTCTCCTACTGATAAAATATGACGCAATGTAGATAGATCATATTTCGCCATTTCACCTGGACCTGCTCCCATTAACATACGAAAAGCTGTCGGTGCACTATACCAAACGGTAACACCGTATTGTTCAATCGCTCCGTACCAACTAGCAGTTGAAAAACGTCCTCCGACGATGAGGGACGTTACTCCTGCTAACATTGGGCCAAAAATACCGTAAGATGTTCCGGTTACCCAACCTGGGTCAGCGGTACACCAATAAACGTCTTCATCTTTTAAATCTAATACCCAACGTGCTGTTTGATAATGATGAACCATCGCTTCTTGTACGTGAACGACGCCTTTTGGTTTTCCAGTCGAGCCCGACGTATAGTGAAGTAATGTTGGAGAATCTAACGATAACCATTCGATATCGAACGTATCAGATGCTCCTTTGAAATGTTTCATAAAGTCGACGAACGGTCCTTCTTCTTTGACATCGTCCCCAACGATGAATACCGTTTCTAAATGTGGCAAGCGGTCAAGTGGAATTCGATCAACGAGCTCTGGTGTCGTCACAATTGCTTTTGCATCACTATCTGATAAACGGTCATACACGGCCCCCTCCATGAATGCCTCAAATAGTGGACCAACGATGACACCTGCTTTTAACGCCCCTAATAAAATAAAATATAATTCAGGTGAACGTGGCATGAAAATGAAAAATCGATCTTCTACTTCTAAGTTTGAATGCGCTTTCAAAACATTCGCTGCTTTATTCGTTTGACGCATCATATCATAGTACGTATACGTCTCTTCGCGTGTATCGTCTTTATAAAATAATGCAACTTTATTTTTACGATGCGTCTTGACGTGGCGATCGATCGATTCGTACGCAATGTTCACCTTTCCTGTCGTTGACCAAGAAAATTGTGCGTGCGTATCTTCCCATGAAAACGTTTCCAAAACTTTCGAATAATCAGTTAAATGATAGTCCCCCGGAGTTGCTTTTAAAATTTTTCCTCCCATTTTCCTCACCCTTTCTCAATATCGTATATTCTATCATACATGATTTGTAAAAAAAATGCGAGATTTTTTCTCTTTTTTCTAATTTTTCAGACATTATTACCATCTTATCTGTCATTTTAATGTATACTATTTGTAAGTCTTAACGGAAGGTGGTGAAGAAGTGGAGCATGTAAAAACTTTATATTCTCGTGTCGTCGATCATCCGAAAGGGATATTAACCGTTGAAGGACCGCTCTCTCCTCAACGTTTGCAACAACTTCAGTTTCATTCTGATTTAACCGCTTTTCGACCGCCTGCCGAACAGTTTGAAGCGATTATCGATATCGCTCGATTACCCGAAGGTCGGATTATCGTCGCGCGCGATGGACAATGTATTGTCGGTTACGTTACGTTCGTTTACCCCGACCCGTTAGAACGTTGGTCAGAAGCGAAACTCGATAACTTAATCGAGCTCGGTGCGATTGAAGTCGCTCCCGACTATCGAGCAGGGGGGCTCGGCCGGCATATGTTAGAAATTGCAATGGAAGACGACGCGATGGAAGATTACATCGTCATTACGACGGAATATTATTGGCATTGGGATTTAAAACGAACTGGATTATCGGTATGGGATTACCGTAAAATTATGGAACGTATGATGAATCATGGCGGATTAGAATACTTTGCAACAGATGATCCCGAAATTTGTTCTCACCCTGCAAATTGTTTAATGGCACGTATCGGTAGTCGTGTCGATCAGCAATCGATCGAAACGTTCGATCACGTCCGATTATCCAATCGTTACATGTATTAAGAAGGGGGATTTGTTATGTTAGTTGAAAAATTAATGGAACGTGATGTTATTACAGTAGGACCGCAAGCAACAGTACGCGATGCTATTCGGACATTGTCAGAAAACCGCATTCGACATTTACCCATCGTCAGTGAACGAGATGAACTTCTCGGACTCATTACAGACCGCGACTTAAAAAATTTGCGCGCTGGTATTATCGGACGACCCGAAAAAGATGAATTGTATGATACGCCGCTAGAACGTGTCATGAAAACGAGTGTCATGACTGGACATCCACTTGATTTTGTCGAAGAAGTTGCTTTACTTTTTTACCAAAATAAAATCGGATGTTTACCGATCATTGCACATGACAAACTCGTCGGAATCGTAACTGAAACCGATTTACTATATAACTATATTGAGTTAACAGGAGCACACCAGCCGAGCTCTCAAATTGAAATTAAAGTGCCAAATCGTATCGGTATTTTATACGAAGTTTTTCGTGTCTTTTATCAATACGAAGCAAATATCGTCAGTGTTCTCGTCTATCCTTACGATGAACTCGATGATTACAAAATATTAGCGATCCGCGTCAATTTAATGAATCCACTCGACTTAATTGAAAAGTTGACAGAAGAAGGATTCGATGTCGTTTCTCCAGCGGGTCCTGGAATGATGCCGTTATGAAACAAGCATCGTTCGTCTATTCGAAAGAACAGCTCGGCTATTCCTTTGCAAAAGATCACCCGTTCAACCAACAGCGTCTTTTATTAACTGTCGATTTACTAGAACAAGTCGGCGTTTTACGCGAAGAACATTTCGTCACACCGCGCATGGCAACAGATGAAGAGATTTTACTCGCCCATCATGAAAATTACGTCGACATCGTTAAAAAAGCAGGGGCCGGTTTACTACAAGAAGGAGAAGGGTTATCATTCGGTATCGGTACTGAAGATACGCCTATTTTTGAAAATATGCATGAAGCGAGTGCTCAACTTGTCGGCGGAACATTAACGGCTGTTGATGAAGTAATGGAAGGTCGAGCCCGCTATGCGGTCAATTTAGGAGGAGGGTTACACCACGGCTTTGAAGGACATGCTTCAGGTTTTTGCATTTACAATGATAGCTCCGTAGCTATCCGCTACTTACAAAAACATTATGGAGCGCGTGTTTTATATGTTGATACCGATGCTCATCACGGAGACGGTGTTCAATGGACATTTTATGATGATCCGGATGCTTGTACATTTTCTATTCACGAAACGGGTCGTTATTTATTTCCAGGAACCGGACATATTTCTGAACGGGGCAACGGGAAAGGATACGGAACAGCATTTAATTTCCCGCTCGATGCTTTTACAGAAGATGATTCTTTTTTACACGTTTATGAAAGCGCTTTAACGAAGGTCGTCGAATATTTTAAACCTGATGTCATTTTAACGCAAAATGGAGCCGATGCGCATTATTTCGATCCTCTCACTCATTTATGCAGTACGATGAAAACATTTGAAGCGATTCCTCGTATTGCGAAACGATTAGCCGATCAACATTGTAATGGACGATGGATTGCTGTCGGTGGTGGTGGTTACGATATCGGACGTGTCGTTCCTCGCGCATGGTCTCAAATTTGGTTAGCAATGAATGATATAGAACCGTTACGTGGACCATTACCCGAAAAATGGTTACATCATTGGCAGCCTTTTTTATCGATTCCGATGGCTACGACATGGGAAGATCCTGAACATTTGTTTGAACCTATTCCAAGAAGAAGAGAAATTGCAGATAAAAATCATCATATGTTACAACGGGCCTTTGCCTTTTTAGCTTCTTCTCCTTCGTTATAATGAAACAATAACGTACGCCTCTACTTTGTACTTTTTTCTAGTCAATCAAGATCTATAGAAAAATAAAGAGACGTGCGTTTTTTATGCACACCATTCCGTACGGAGTTGCGGACGCCAGCGGAGTTGCGAGCTCTTCCAATGCCTCAAACAAGTTCCTTTAAAAGTTAGTAGCGAGCCTCACGTATTGCACTGCGTACGGAATTGTGTAAAACCTTCAACATATATTATGAAATCAATAAAACCTAGCCTTTCTCGTAAAAGAAAGGCTAGGTTCTTATTGCATTACATTTCATATTTTACTCTGACTTACTTATTTCGTCGATTGTCGTTTTTCAAAACGGTAAGGTAATACGACTTGTTCTTTTTCGTGCCCTTCTCGTTCTTCTTCGTCCATTAACTTCGTTAAAAGACGCATCGAGACAGCGCCTAAATCGTATAATGGGACGACGACCGATGTAAGTTGTGGACGAACCGCTCGTGCTAAAATCGAGTGTTGGAAACACGTAATTTCAAAATCTTCTGGCACCGTTTGGCCACTATCACGAATCGCATTTAATACCGCTACTGCAATTTCGTCGTTGCTCGTAAAAATTGCTGTCGGTGGATTTTCTTTTTGTAACACTTCTTGCCAACGTTCATACGCTTCATCATACGTATTATCTGTTTCAATGACGTTCGCTTCATTAAGCGTCAATCCGGCATCACGCAGCGCTCGTTCATATCCTGCTTTTTTTCCGAGACGGTTAATGTCACGGGTAAACGGTCCGGAAACGAAAGCGATATTCGTATGTCCATTTTCAGTTAAATGTGTTACTGCTTCATAGGCTGCTTGTTCGTATTCCATATTAACAGTCGGAAATTGCTTTTCGTCGTCTAACGTTCCCGCTAAGACGATCGGCACATTCGCACTCGACATTTCTTTGCGGACGTCTTCTGAAATCGAGTCACTCATGAAAATAAGCCCGTCTACTTGTTTTCCGAGATGATCTTCCATTAATTCTACTTCACGTTCTTTTCGCTTATCCGAGTTTGATAAAATAATATTGTATTCGTACATCGTTGCAATATCTGCAATACCGCGTGACAATTCTGCATAAAAACTTTTCGACGCATCGGGTACGATTACACCGACGGTTGTCGTTTTTTTACTTGCTAATCCTCGTGCGACTGCATTCGGACGATAATCAAGACGGTCAATTACTGCTAATACTTTCTTTCTCGTTTCTGGTTTTACATTTTGGTTGCCGTTGACGACACGTGATACGGTCGCCATCGATACGTTCGCTTCTCGCGCGACGTCATAAATCGTTACTGCCACAGATGCGTAACCCCTTTCATACTCTTTGTTTACTTAGTATATCATTGAATGCGAAAAAGGAGTAATATTTCTATTTAAATTTTCTCATTTTTAACAGCTCTCTCATGAAAAAAAGCAAGCACTGACAAATCGTCAATGCTTGCTTATCCTTATACATTTATTAAATCATTTCATGTGATTTCGTGAATCGTTGTAATTCATTGTAAAACTCATCGAACTGATCTAAATCCATCTGTTGTGCTGCATCTGATAAAGCGACGGCTGGGTCAGGATGTACTTCTGCCATTACACCATCTGCTCCTACTGCTAATGCAGCTTTTGCTGTCGGTAATAAAATATCACGACGTCCTGTTGAATGCGTCACATCGACGACGACAGGTAAATGTGTTTCTTGTTTTAAAATCGGAACAGCTGAAATATCTAACGTATTTCGTGTAGCACGTTCGTACGTTCGGATACCACGTTCACATAAAATAATGTTTTCGTTACCTTGTGCAATAATATATTCTGCCGCTTTCATAAATTCATCGAGTGTGGCAGACATACCACGTTTTAAAAGAACCGGCTTATCCGTACGTCCTGCTTCTTTTAATAGTTCAAAGTTTTGCATATTTCGTGCACCGATTTGAATAACGTCGAGGTAATCGAGTGCTTCTTCTAAATGGGTCGGCGTAATAATTTCAGTTACAACGGATAATTGTTGCTCATCCGCTACACGTTTTAAAATTTTTAACCCTTCTAAACCGAGACCTTGGAAATCGTAAGGTGACGTTCGTGGTTTATACGCACCCCCACGTAAAAACGTTAACCCTTTCGCTTTGATCGATTGTGCGACTGCTGTTACTTGTTCGTAAGACTCTACTGCACACGGTCCAAAAATAAATGACGGTTGACCGTTCCCTACTTTCGTTCCATTTATATCGATGATCGTATCTTCCGCTTTTTTCTTACGCGATACGAGCAATGCATTGCGTTGTTCATCTTCTTGAATTTCAAGAGCGGACATGAAGATTCCTTTGAAAATCTCCTCTAACACTCCATTCGGTAGAGGTCCTTCATTGTAATTTTTTAAGAAGTTTAACATCTCCCGTTCACGGATCGGATCATATCGTTTCACACCTTGCTTATCTTTTACTTTACTAATGGCATGAATGACAGATGTACGTTCGTTAATTAAGTCTAAAATCTGAATATTTAGACTATCGACTCGATTTCGAAGCTCTTCTAAATTATTACTCATCTTATCTCCAACTCCTTTCAGTACATATTATTCGCTTTCAGAAAAACCGAATATATGTTACATTTTGATTATAATAGACTAATTATAGAGTAACTAATTGGAAAAGTCACGCAATTTGTCAAATTATTTTATTTTATTCATGTGTATCATGCAAAAAATTCATATGTGTTAGTTCGAAAGGAATGAAGATAGTGTCAAATTTATTATTCGCACTCGATATTGGAACCCGTTCTGTCGTCGGTACGATCGTTGAAAAGAAAACGACGGATCCACTTGCATACGAAGTACTCGATTTAGTATCGGTCGAACATAAAGAACGCGCCATGATCGATGGACAAATTCATAACGTCTTAAGCGTCGCAAAAGTTATTCAAGAAATTAAACGACAATTCGAAGAACGATACGGCACCTTACATAAAGTACAAGTAGCTGCAGCAGGTCGAGCTTTAAAAACCGTTCGAGGAAAGGCAGACCT
>JASLJC010000033.1 GCA_030152585.1 Savagea sp.
TCGCACGTATTCGGGGAGTCCGAGTAATTCGATGAGTTCGTGTGCTCTTTTTCGTGCTTCTCGTTCTGACACTCCGAAATTCATCGGCCCGAACATAATATCTTTTTCAACCGTTTCTTCAAATAATTGGTGTTCTGGAAATTGAAAGACGATGCCGACTTCTCTCCGAATATGTTGTAACGTTTTGCCTTTCGTTTTCGCATGAACTTCCGTCTCTCCAATCCGAACGATACCGTTTGTCGGACGAAGGAGACCATTTAGATGAAGTAACATCGTCGATTTTCCTGATCCAGTATGGCCGATCAGCGCTGTAAATTTTTTCGATGGAATTGTTACGTTCACATCGTGGAGCGCACTTTTTTCAAACGGTGTGCCTGCTGAATATTTATAATCTACTCCTTGAAATACGATGTCCATAACGTTTCCACCAACTTTTCTTCTGTCATTTGTTCTTCAAGCGCTACGCCTTCTCGTTGTAAAAATTTTGAGACGATGAGCGAAAAAGGTAAATCGAGTCCGATTTGCTCGAGTTGTTGTTGATTTGAAAAAATTTGTTCCGGTGTGCCAACGGCTAACATTTCGCCACCGTTCATGACGATGACACGATCGGCGAGTAATACTTCTTCCAAATCGTGCGTAATCGACATAACGGTTAAATCGATATCTTTCCGTAGACGTGACACCGTTTCGATAACTTCAATACGTCCTTGCGGGTCTAACATCGATGTCGCTTCATCGAGTATGAGCAACTCTGGATGTAACGCAATCGCCCCAGCAATCGCCACGCGTTGCTTTTGCCCTCCTGATAAATGGTGCGGCTCATGGTCGAGAAACTGCTCCATCTGTACGCGCTTTAATGATTCGATTACACGTTCTCTCATCTTTTCATAGGGGACGCCTTGATTTTCTAACGAAAACGCGACATCATCTTGGACGGTCGACCCAACAAATTGGTTGTCGGGGTTTTGAAAAACGATGCCAAGCCGTGCACGCAGCTCCCACAAATTCTCTTCTGTTAACACTTCACCAAATAATGATATCGTGCCCTCATCTGGATACAATAAGCCAATCAACTGTTTCGCTAACGTCGATTTTCCTGAACCGTTATGACCGACAATGGCAATCCATTCGCCACGATAGACGTCGAATGAGACGTTCTGAATCGCAGGTCGATTCACTTTCTTCTCTTCGTCGTCAAATGATGAATAACGGAATGTAATTTGATCGACGGATACGATCGGTGATGACATAGGCATCCTCCTCTTCTTTTCTATTCTGTTCTTATTACGTGTACAACGCAATCGGATCGATAAAATCGATTTTACCGATTCGATCATTTTGTACGTATCGTTAGTTTATCATTTTCTCGAAGCGGCGGACAGTTTATTTTTTTATACAAAAAAGCGCGCATCTCATCCTTGAAATGCGCACAATGCGTCCTTTGCCAAAGTCTCTCCGGCAAAGCGGATGAGATGCAGAGCTAGACCAGTCGTCAACCTGTTGACCAATCGTAACGCTCAAGCTTTTTAAATTTTAAATCAATTGAAAAGATATGAAAAAAGGGTGTGTCTGCACTTATTACGACAGGCACACCACAATTTCTTACACGAGTTCGATTACGACTGTTGGTGCTGCGTCTCCGCGACGTGGTCCCACTTTCATAATACGAGTGTATCCACCTTGACGGTCTGCATAGCGTGGTCCTAAGTCGTCGAAAAGCTTTTGAAGTGCGAACACTTCTGTTTCGTTACCTTCTTCATCCGTTTTCACTGCTGTTTGGCGGCGGATGAATTGTTGTGCTTGACGGCGTGCATGTAAGTCTCCACGTTTACCAAGAGTAATCATTTTTTCAACTACTGAGCGTAAGTCTTTCGCACGCGCTTCTGTCGTTTCGATGCGCTCATGTACGATAAGTTGTGTCGCTAAGTCGCGAAGTAATGCTTTACGTTGTGACGATGTACGTCCTAATTTGCGTTTTGCCATTGTACTTGTCCCTCCTTCATTCTTTTCAGCTCTTACTATTCTTCAGAACGTAATTCGAGATTTAACTCGTCGAGCTTGTTTTTCACTTCTGCTAAAGATTTCTTACCTAAGTTTCGTACTTTCATCATTTCTGCTTCTGTTTTGTTCGTAAGCTCGTGTACTGTATTAATACCCGCACGCTTTAAGCAGTTGTATGAACGAACAGAGAGATCTAACTCTTCAATCGTCATTTCAAGTACTTTTTCTGTTTCATCTTCTTCTTTTTCGACCATAATTTCAGCTTCTTGTGCTTCATCGGTCATATTGACAAAGATATTTAAATGCTCTGTTAAAATTTTCGCACCGAGTGAAACAGCCTCTTTCGGACCGATGCTACCATCTGTCCAAATATCAAGTGTTAACTTGTCATAGTTAGTACTTTGACCAACTCGCGTGTTTTCAACTTGATAGTTCACGCGTGAAACTGGAGTGTAAATAGAGTCAATCGGAATAACACCAATTGCTAAGTCTTCACGTTTGTTTTCATCCGATGTCGCATAGCCTCGTCCACGGACTGCATACATACGCATACGTAAGTGTGCATTTTTTCCTAATGTGGCAATCGGAAGATCCGGGTTTAAAATTTCAACGTCGCTATCGTGCATAATATCTGCAGCTGTTACGACACCTTCACCCTTTACGTCGATTTCGAGAACTTTTTCATCTTCTGAGTAGATTTTAAGCGCAAGTTGTTTAATATTTAAAACAATCGTCGCTACATCTTCTACGACACCTTCAACTGTTGAAAATTCATGAAGAACTCCATCAATTTGAATCGATGTCACAGCAGCTCCTGGCAATGAAGAAAGAAGGACGCGGCGTAAAGAATTCCCTAACGTATTCCCATACCCACGCTCTAGCGGTTCGATGACAAATTTGCCGAACGAATGATCTTCGCTGAGCTCAACTGTTTCAATTTTTGGCTTTTCAATTTCGATCATCATTTACCCTCCTTCAAAACGTGTTTAGTATAATTCGTTCCACATTGACATTGCGTTAAACACAATAGCGCGTCACATTTGACGCGATTCATCAAGTGTAAAACTTGCATTATACGCGACGACGCTTCGGTGGACGGCATCCGTTATGTGGAATTGGTGTTACGTCACGGATTGCTGTGACTTCAAGACCTGCTGCTTGGAGTGAACGGATAGCCGCTTCACGACCAGCTCCTGGTCCTTTTACAGTAACTTCAATTGTTTTCATGCCATGTTCTAAAGCAACTTGTGCAGCTGTTTCAGCAGCCATTTGTGCAGCGAAAGGTGTAGATTTACGTGATCCTTTGAAACCTAACGCACCTGCGCTTGACCATGAAATTGCATTACCATGTGTGTCTGTAATCGTTACAATCGTGTTGTTGAATGTTGAACGGATATGTCCGATACCAGCTTCAACTTTACGCATTTGGCGACGACGACGTGGTTGTTGTTTACGTACCATTAGTTATTTCCCTCCTTCAAAAATTAGTGAATTGAACGCTTCGGTCCTTTACGTGTACGAGCGTTGTTTTTCGTTTTTTGTCCACGAACGGGTAAGTTACGGCGGTGACGCATGCCTCGGTAACTACCGATTTCTTTAAGACGTTTAATATCGAATGAAACTTCACGACGAAGGTCACCTTCGATTTTTAAACCGTCGATTACTTGACGAATATCATCGAGTTGCTCATCTGATAATTCGTTCACGCGAGTATTTGGATCTACTCCTGCTTCAGCTAAAACTTTTTGTGCTGTTGTTTTTCCAATACCGTAGATGTACGTTAATGAAATGACAACGCGTTTTTCACGCGGAATGTCGACTCCTGCAATACGTGCCATGTGTCCATGCACCTCCTTTTATATTATCCTTGACGTTGCTTATGTTTCGGGTTTTCACAAATTACCATAACGCGACCGCGACGACGAATGACTTTACATTTCTCGCAGATCGGTTTAACTGATGGTCTAACTTTCATCGATGTAACCTCCTTAGTAGTCCGGAGTGCAAAAGTTTATTTAAAACGGTATGTGATTCGACCACGTGTCAAATCGTATGGTGAAAGCTCTACCGTTACTTTATCACCTGGTAAAATACGAATATAGTGCATACGGATCTTTCCAGATACGTGCGCAAGTACTTCGTGACCATTTTCTAACTCCACGCGGAAGTTAGCATTCGGTAACGCTTCAACAATCGTTCCTTCTACTTCAATTGCTTCTTCTTTAGCCATTTCTTCTTGTCCTCCTTCAATCGTTAATAAAGGTATCTCGAGCGGCGGCAGTTTGTCGCCTTCAAAGCTTCCTTACTATACATGTCCGGATTCCATGAGTAACGGCATAAGATGTTCAATTCCATCCTCAGACGATTTCTCATCTATATGAATGTCCATTTCGTATGGAGAAGTCATTGAAGGTTATTGCAGCTTCACATGAACCGTCTTGCTCCGATACCGGGCACCATATGCTTTTGCAGCTCGTTATCCTGTAGCGAATGCAACTATTATTTATTTTGTAACACAGCTTCTACTTCTGCAAATACTGCATCAATGTCTTGCTGTCCGTTAACATTCGTGAGAACCCCTTGGTTTTTATAAAACGCAAGTAATGGTTCTGACTGCTTCATATTTACTTCCAGACGATTCGTTACCGTCTCTGGGTTGTCATCCTCACGTTGGTAAAGAGCTGCTCCATCTTTGTCACAGCGATCTTCAACTTTCGGTGGATTAAATTGTAAGTGGTAAGAAGTACCACATTGTGTACAAATACGACGACCCGTTAAGCGAGAGATTAACTCTTCTTTTTGCACGTCAATGTTAATTACGTGCTCGACTTTTTTGTCTAAATCTGCAAGTAGTTCGTTAAGTGCTTCAGCTTGTGGCACTGTACGTGGGAAACCGTCTAAAAGGAATCCTTCATTACAGTCTGGTTGCGCTAAACGTTCGCGCACAATTCCAATCGTTACTTCGTCTGGAACGAGTGCACCTTTGTCCATATAAGACTTCGCTTGCTTGCCGAGTTCCGTGCCTTCACTGATTGCTGCACGGAACATATCGCCTGTAGAAATATGAGGGATGTCGTACTTTTTAACAATTTCGTCTGCTTGGGTACCTTTACCAGCACCTGGTAAACCCATTAATACGATATTCATACGTTTCACCATCCTCATTGTTTCCGCAAAATGCGGATATTATTGATCCATGAACCCTCGATAGTGACGCTTCACGAGTTGTGATTCGAGTTGTTTCATCGTCGTAAGTGCTACACCGACAACGATAAGTAAGCTCGTACCTCCAATTTGCGCTGACTCTGGGAGTTTGGCAAAATTAATGAAGAAGATCGGCATGATCGCTACGAATGCTAAGAAAATCGAACCGACAAATGTTAAGCGGTAAAGAGTGCTCGTTAAATAGTTTTCTGTTTGTTCACCTGGACGAATTCCTGGAATGTAAGCCCCTTGCTTTTTCAAGTTTTCTGCCATGTTTTCAGGGTTCACTTGTACGAATGCATAGAAGTACGTGAACGCTACAATTAAGATGACATAAAGGCTAAGTCCGACAGGGTTCGTATAGCTGAATAAATACAAGACTGCTTTCGTAAAACCATTCGGTTCCATAAATCCGAACAACTGTTGTGGCAACATAAAGAATGCAACCGCAAAGATGACTGGAATTACCCCTGCAGCGTTAAGCTTTAAAGGTAAATGTGTTTGTTGGCTTGAAAGTGTTTGACCTTGGCTCGATGTACGTTTAGCGTACTGAATCGGAATTTTACGTAACGCTTCTTGTACGTAAATAACGAAAATCGTTACGAGTACGATGACTAACAAGATAAACGCAAGTAACGCAATATTAATAAATAAAGCATCCCCTGCATCTTGAATGTGCGTTGCGTATAATTGGTTCACAGCGTTCGGGATACCCGAAACGATACCTGCGAAGATAATAATGGAAATACCATTACCGACACCTTTCGCTGTAATCTGCTCCCCTAACCAAAGTAAAAATGCAGTACCTGCTGTTAATACGACAGCGATGACGACGTATGTCGCAACACCTGTCTGTTGAATCATTTGACCGTCAAACATACGGTTGAAACCGATTGACATAACGATCGCTTGAATGAACGCGAGTACGATTGTAAAATATCGTGTAAACTGAGCGAGTTTACGGCGTCCATATTCTCCTTGTTTTGCCCATTCGGCAAACTTCGGAACGACATCCATACGCAATAATTGCGTAATGATTGACGCTGTAATGTACGGCATAATTCCGAGGGCGAATATCGAGAATTTCGATAACGCACCTCCACCGAACATGTCAATTAAGCCGATAAACTGGTTTGTGCTCGCCTGCAGCGCATTCGCATCGACATACGGAACGGTAATAAACGTTCCGAGTCGAAAAACGATTAGCAATAGCAGGGTGAAAATGATTTTTGACCGAATCTCTTTTACTTTAAAAAAGCCTGAGATTGTCTCAAACATTATACCACCTCTGTTTGTCCGCCTGCTTGTTCAATCGCTTCTTTTGCTGAAGCTGAGAATTTATGAGCTTTTACAGTTAATTTTTTCTCGAGTGATCCTTCACCTAAGATTTTAATTAAAGCTGTTTTTTTGCTCACGACTCCTGTTTCAATAAGCATTTCAGGCGTTACTTCCGTGCCTTCGTCGAAACGGTTTAATACGTCTACGTTTACAACTGCATACTCTTTACGAGTTACATTTGTGAATCCACGTTTCGGTAAACGTTTGAAAAGCTGAGTTTGTCCACCTTCGAAACCAAGGCGTGCGTTACCGCCACCTGAACGTGCTTTTTGACCTTTATGTCCACGACCAGCTGTTTTACCCCAGCCTGCTCCGTGTCCACGACCAACGCGGTGACGTGATTTACGTGATCCTGCTGCTGGTTTAAGTTCGTGTAACTTCATGTTCGGCACCTCCTTCTACTTTTATTGCTTTTTTACTTCTCTACTACTGTTACGAGATGGTTCACTTTGTTAATGATCCCGCGAAGCGCTTCGTTATCTGTATGCTCTACAGATTGGTTAAGCTTACGTAAACCAAGGGCTTCGATTGAACGGCGTTGTGCCGGGCTTGCACCGATTACGCTTTTCGTAAGGGTAATTTGAACTGTGTTCGCCATTGTTGCTTACCTCCTTAGTTAAAAAGCTCTTCTAACGTTTTGCCGCGAAGTTTCGCAACATCTGCTGGACGTTTTAAACTATCTAAACCTTGGATAGTTGCACGCACCATGTTAATTGGCGTACTTGATCCGAGTGATTTTGATAATACGTCTGTAATACCTACGAGCTCGAGTACCGCACGAACTGGTCCACCTGCGATAACTCCTGTACCTGAAGCAGCTGGTTTAATTAACACTTTACCTGCTCCTGAATGTCCAATAATTTCGTGTGGAGTTGTTCCACGCGTTACTGGTACTTCAATTAAGCTCTTTTTAGCATCTTCAACTGCTTTGCGGATTGCATCAGGAATTTCCTGTGCCTTTCCAGTACCGTAGCCTACACGACCTTTTTTATCACCGACAACAACTAATGCTGTAAAGCGGAAGTTACGTCCACCTTTTACAACTTTAGCTACACGGTTAATCGTTACAACACGCTCTTCAAATTCGCTGTTTCGTTTCTTATTATTCTGACGCATAGTAGTTTAGTGTCCCTCCTTCAATTAGAATTGTAGTCCGTTTTCACGTGCAGCGTCTGCTAATGCTTTAACGCGACCGTGGAATACGTATCCACCGCGGTCAAATACGACCTCAGTGACTTCTTTTTCAGCTGCACGTTTTGCGATCATTTCGCCAACTTTTGCTGCTGCTTCTTTATTTGATGTAGATCCGGCTCCGAATGCTTCGTCTTTTGTAGACGCGCTTGCAATCGTTACTCCGTTTACATCGTCAATTAACTGTACTTGGATGTGTTTGTTCGAACGGAAAACGTTTAAGCGTGGGCGTTCTGGCGTACCGCTTACTTTTGTACGAACACGTCCGTGACGTTTTTTACGTACAGCGTTTTTATCTACCTTTTTAATCATTGTAGTCACTCCTTCCAAATGCTAGGTTTTAGCATTATTTACCTGTCTTACCTTCTTTACGACGGATGTGCTCTCCAGCGTAACGAACACCTTTTCCTTTGTACGGCTCAGGTGGACGTACTTGACGGATGTTAGAAGCAAGAGCTCCTACACGTTCACGGCTAATTCCGCGAATAATGATTTTTGTGTTTTCAGGTACTTCAATTTCCATACCTTCTTCAGCTTCGAATTCTACAGGGTGTGAATAGCCTAAGTTAAGGACTAATTTTTTACCTTGTAATTGTGCACGGTATCCGACTCCTTCGAGTTCGAGTACTTTTTCGAATCCTGTTGAAACACCTACGATCATGTTCTCTAAAAGTGAACGTGTCGTTCCGTGCATAGCACGGTGTTTTTTAGAGTCCGATGGGCGTTGAACGACGATCGAATCCTCTGCTTTTTCTAATTTCATTTCACTATCTAATGCTCGTGTAAGTTCCCCTTTAGGACCTTTAACCGTTACAACATTATTTGCTGCAACGTCAACTGTTACTCCTTCTGGGAACGCGATTGGACGATCTCCAATACGTGACATATCTTGCACCTCCATTCAATGTTTAACTTATTACCAAACGTATGCTACTACTTCTCCACCGATTTGTTTCGCGCGTGCTTCTTTATCTGATACAACACCTTGTGATGTTGAGATAAGTGCGATACCTAAACCGTTGAATACGCGTGGTACTTCGTCTGACTTCGCGTAAACGCGGAGTCCTGGTTTAGAAATACGTTTTAAACCTGTGATTACACGTTCCTCGTTAGGACCGTATTTTAAGAAAATGCGGATGATTCCTTGCTTGTCATCTTCGATGAACTCAGCATCACGAATAAATCCTTCATTTTTTAAGATTTCTGCAATTTGTCGTTTCATGTTTGAAGCAGGTACTTCAAGCTTTTCGTGGCGAACCATGTTCGCGTTACGAATGCGTGTAAGCATATCTGCAATTGGATCACTCATAGTCATTTCACTATTTACCTCCTTCCCAATTTAGGGGATTACCAGCTTGCTTTTTTGACGCCAGGAATTTGTCCCTTATATGCTAATTCACGGAAACAAATACGGCAAAGCATAAATTTACGATAGACAGAATGTGGACGTCCACAACGTTTACAACGTGTATATTCACGTACTTTGAACTTCTGTGGTCGTTTCTGCTTTGCAATCATTGATTTTTTAGCCACATTGTCGCCTCCCTTTTATTATTTTTGGAATGGCATACCGATTTGTTTTAACAGCTCATGAGCTTCCTCATCTGTTTCAGCTGTTGTTACAATCACGATATCCATACCGCGTACTTTGTTCACTTTATCGTAGTCGATTTCAGGGAAAATAAGTTGCTCACGAATCCCTAATGTGTAGTTTCCACGACCGTCGAATGCACGGTTAGATACTCCACGGAAGTCACGAACACGTGGAAGCGATACAGATACTAATTTATCTAAGAAATCGTACATGCGCTCACCACGAAGCGTTACTTTCGCTCCGATTGGCATTCCTTCACGAAGACGGAATCCAGCGATTGATTTCTTCGCTTTCGTTACGACTGGTTTTTGACCAGAAATTAAAGTTAATTCTTCAACTGCAGCATCAAGTGCTTTTGAGTTTTGAACACCATCGCCAAGACCCATGTTGATAACAATTTTATCAACTTTTGGCACTTGCATTACTGAGCTATATTCAAACTTGCTCACAAGAGCA
The DNA here is from genome assembly GCA_030152585.1 of Savagea sp. Taxonomy (GTDB): domain Bacteria; phylum Bacillota; class Bacilli; order Bacillales_A; family Planococcaceae; genus Savagea. The sequence goes on from JASLJC010000033.1 coordinate 9,785, forward strand.
GGTGTAATTTCTTTTTGGAATTTCTCTTTTAAACGGCTCATCGTACAATAGGCCCTCCTTTCGATCGTTCATTACTTATCTAGCTGTTCGCCAGATTTTTTAGCAATTCGAACTTTTTTGCCATCTACTACTTTGTAACCTACGCGAGTAGGTTCCTCTGTTTTAGGATCAAGCGGCATGACGTTAGAAACGTGGATTGCTGCCTCTTCTTCTACGATTCCACCTTGTGGATTCATTTGGCTAGGTCCAGTATGTTTCTTCACGACGTTGACTCCTTCAACGAGAACGCGTTCTTTTTTAGGAAATGCAGCAAGGATTACTCCTGTTTTGCCTTTATCTTTCCCAGTGATGACCATCACTTTATCACCTTTTTTAACGTGCATTTGTTCGCACCTCCTTGACCTTGCACTTTCATGCGAATTAAAGAACTTCTGGAGCGAGTGAAATGATTTTCATGAAGTCGTTGTCACGTAATTCACGTGCAACTGGTCCGAAAATACGCGTTCCACGTGGGCTTTTGTCATCGCGAACGATAACACATGCGTTTTCATCAAATGTGATGTATGAACCGTCGTCACGGCGAACTCCGCTCTTAGAACGAACGATTACTGCTTTCACAACTTCACCTTTTTTAACAACGCCACCTGGTGTTGCTTTTTTAACTGAACATACAACTATATCGCCGATGTTTGCTGATTTACGACCTGTACCACCAAGTACTTTGATCGTCGAAACCTCACGTGCACCAGAGTTGTCGGCAACTTTCATACGACTCTCTTGTTGGATCATTTGAGGCTACCTCCTCTCGGACTTTTATTGTTTTTTGAATTAGATGATGATTGCTTCTTCTACAATCTCTACGAGGCGGAAGCGTTTTGTCGCTGATAATGGACGTGTCTCCATAATGCGAACGATATCGCCTTCTTTTGCCGCGTTTTGCTCATCATGAGCTTTGAATTTCTTCGTATATTTTAAACGTTTACCGTATAATGCGTGTTGTTTTTGTGTTTCAACCGCTACAGTGATCGTCTTGTCCATTTTATCTGAAACAACACGTCCTGTATATACTTTTCGTTGGTTACGTTCTGTCATTGATAGCAACCTCCTTTATCAGTTATTTTCACTGATTTCTCTTTGACGGATGACAGTCTTCATGC
>JASLJC010000124.1 GCA_030152585.1 Savagea sp.
TCGCTGTTTTCGCCGGTGTACTTGCACCCGAACAGTTTGAAAATGTTACAGCAACGATGAAAAACTTCGTGACATCACGGTTTGGCTGGTATTACATGTTGCTCATGACCGTCATTCTCGTCATTAGTATATTTTTAGTATTTAGTCCATACGGTAAAATTCGTCTCGGTCAAGATACCGATCGTCCACAATTTTCAACGATTTCGTGGATTGCGATGCTTTTTTCTGCCGGTATGGGGATTGGACTCGTCTTCTACGGGGCAGCAGAGCCTCTCTCTCACTACGCTGTTATGACAGCTTCTGAAACTCCTTATACAGTGGCCGCTTTTAAAGAGGCACTCCGCCAATCTTTCTTCCACTGGGGATTACACGTTTGGGCGATGTACGGTATCGTCGCACTCATCTTAGCTTATTTCCAATTCCGAAAAGGTGAACCCGGATTAATTTCAAGTACGCTACAACCGATTTTCGGTTCTAAAGTGAAAGGTCCACTCGGCACAATCGTCGACGTTCTCGCTGTTTTTGCGACCGTTTTCGGAGTTGCGACGTCACTTGGTCTCGGAGCTGTGCAAATTAACGCAGGGTTAAACTATTTATTTGGAATTTCAATCGACATTAAAGCACAGTTTTTAATCGTCGTCGTCGTTACCTTCCTTTTCATTTTATCCGCTAAAACAGGATTACAAAAAGGAATTAAATATTTATCCAATACGAACTTAGTGCTCGCACTCGCGTTACTCGGTTTCGTTCTCATTTTAGGCCCGACACTCTTAATTTTTAACGTCTTTACCGAATCCGTCGGCGGGTATTTCACTCATTTAATCGAAATGAGCTTCCAAACATCGCCATTTGATGCGGATAAACGGGACTGGGTCGATGCATGGACGATCTTTTACTGGGCATGGTGGATCGCTTGGGCACCATTTGTCAGTATGTTTATCGCACGAATTTCAAAAGGACGTACGATTCGTGAATTTATGATCGGTGTATTACTAGCGCCAACACTTTTAAGTATGATTTGGTTTTCAGCATTCGGTACGACAGCCGTACAAGTTGAAAATGCAGGTCAAGTCGACTTAGCCGGTGCAGCAAGTGAAATTGTCATCTTTAAAATGTTCGGTACGATGCCCGGTGGCGTCATTTTATCGGCGATTGCGATTTTACTCATCGGATCATTTTTCATTACGTCTGCCGACAGTGCTACGTTCGTTCTCGGGATGCAATCGACGAATGGCTCGTTACTACCGCCCGATAGCGTCAAAGTAACATGGGGCGTTATTCAATCATCGATTGCGCTCATTTTATTATTCGTCGGAGGGCTCGGCGCGTTACAAAACGCAATCATTATCGCTGCCTTACCGTTTTCATTCATTATATTACTGATGATTATCTCCTTCTTCAAAGCGATTATAGGAGAACGAAAAAAAGAATTAAAAGAAACGAAATCGTTACGAAAAAAAGTGAAAAACTTATAAATGAGCCTAACCAAAAGCTCCGTCCAGTTTGTAAAACATAAACTGGACGGAGCTTTTCTATCAACTTGTATGTACAAGTTTTTTTATGAAGAAACGACCCCTTCGTTTCTTTTATCGTAATCCCTTTGATTGAACGTTCTCCCTTTATTGTTGCTCGATTGCTCGATAGATCGCGCGGTCTAAATCTGCAATAATATCTTCTGGTGCTTCTAAACCGATCGATAAACGGATCAATTCTTCTGGTACACCTGCAATTTCTAAATCTTCTTTCGACAACTGTTGGTGTGTCGTTGAAGCTGGATGAATAATAAGCGATTTCGCATCGCCGACGTTCGCAACGTGCGACCAAATCGTCACGTTATCAATAACACGACGTCCTGCTTCGCGATCTCCTTTTAATCCGAAGACGACCATTGAGCCGTAACCGTTTTTCAAATATTTTTTCGCTAAATCGTGTGACGGATGTTCTGGTAATCCCGGATACGTCACCCAGTCTACGTGTGGATGATTTTTCAAAAACTGAACGACTTTTTCAGCGTTTTCGTTATGACGTTCGACACGTAAATGTAATGTTTCTAATCCTTGTAATAAGTTGAAAGAGCTATCAGGTGAAATGCTCGGACCGAAATCACGTAATAACTGGACACGCAATTTTGTCGCAAACGCTGCCTCTGGTACGTCAATGCCGTAACGAATCCCGTGATAAGAAGCATCTGGTTCTGTAAACCAGTCGAAACGCCCTTGCGTCCAATCGAATTTTCCGCCGTCTACGACGACACCTCCGATTGTCGTACCGTGTCCTCCGATCCATTTCGTTGCAGAATGAATGACGACATCTGCTCCGTATTCAATCGGATTTAACCCATAAGGTGATGGGAATGTATTATCAAGCATTAACGGTACACCGTAATGGTGCGCAATATTTGCAATCGCTTCGATATCTAAAACATGTAAGCTCGGGTTACCGATCGTCTCAGCAAATACTGCTTTCGTTTTGTCCGTAATCGCCTCTTCTACATTTTGCGGATCACTCATATCGACGAGCTTCACTGTAATACCGTAACGTGGCAAATGGACAGTAAACAAGTTGTACGTCCCCCCGTACAAGTTGCTCGCTGCGACAATTTCATCACCTGCACCTGCTACGTTCATAATTGAAAATGCAATCGCCGCCATTCCAGATGAAAAGGCAACAGCCGCGGTTCCCCCTTCTACTTCTGCTACACGTTTTTCAAATACATCTGTCGTCGGGTTCATAATACGCGTATAAATATTCCCTGCTTCTTTTAACGCGAATAAATCTTGGGCGTGCTGTGAATCACGAAATACGTAAGAAGTCGTACGATGAATCGGTACCGCACGCGACCCTGTCGTCGGATCTGGCTCTTGACCTGCATGTAATAACAACGTCTCTTGCTTGAACTCTGACATAAAAACCCCTCCTCAAATGTTGGCGATGGCGATACAGAAAAACCCTCTTTCGGTAAAGAAAGAGGGTTCAGTGTTTTTTTCATTTCACGTCCCTCTTATCTTCCAGATTACATCTGTAGGAAGTAGCACCAATGCAATATGCTGGTTGCCGGGCATCGTCGGGCCTAGTCCCTCCGCCACTCTGGATAAGAGTTTATTTTTCGTATTCCATCTATGTGAAACAGTATAGCGTGTTCAAAATTCATCTGTCAAGGACTTTTGAAAATATTTAGACAAATACATTCGTTTTCCCCATACGGACAATAAAAAAAGAAGCCGTGCACAATGCAGGCTTCTTTTCCTTTATCGACTTTTGACGAGAAGATCGACAGCTTCTTGTACGAGCTCCTCTTGCGTCTTCTCTTCTGATCCTTCAGGTTGATTCATACATCCAATTAAATTCGAACTGACGATTACTCCAATCGTGCGATCGATTGCTGAACGGGCCGCAGACAACTGTGTAATGACATCTTGGCATTGCTTTTCTTCATCCATCATACGGATAATCCCTTTAATTTGACCTTCTACTCGTTTGAGACGGTTGCGAATCTTTGTATCATATTCCACGAAAAACGCCTCCTTTTTTATGATTACTTGTATCATATACCCCATGGCGTATGAAGTCAACGAAAGCGCATTACGACAAGCCTTCAACGGCATACGATAGAGTCGAACGATGAAATATATTAAAAAACATGGTATAATTATTGAAAGCTCTATTTATTTTTCGCTTTTCGATTTTTCGAAAACCGAGGAAGGGGGAAATACTTTGTCATTTCCAAGAAGAGAGAAGAAAGTTTCAGACTTCGTCGCAGCGCGAGAAGTAAACGAAAAAATTTCGTTCGTTCGAAACGATCATAAAGTGATCGGTACGATTGAAAAAATCTTAGAAAATTCCGTTATTGTCGAAATTTCGGAAGAAGACGCAGATAAAATTGGTGCTCCTTCGACATTAACTGTCGTGTCACACAAAAAATATTCTGTCGTTGAATAAGACGTGTCGCTACTGGCGGGTAGCGACTTTTTTGTCTATTTTTCTCCGCGAAAAATGACGCAATCTTTCCTTCTTCATACTATAACGAACGAGCGCCGTTTTGCAACAATGAAAACGAGCAATCGCGCACTTAAAAGGAGAATTCATATTGAAAGAACAACTCATAGAACGCCTGACGCGTTACGTCCAAATTGATACACAATCTGACGCATCGAGTACGACGACACCATCGACGAAAAAACAGTGGGATTTACTCCATTTATTAAAAGAGGAAATGGAAGCGCTCGAACTTGAACAGATTACATTAGATGAAAACGGCTACTTATTCGGTACCGTTCCGAGTACGACGACAAAAGAAGCGCCTGTCATCGGCTTACTTGCACACGTCGATACGGCGACCGACTATACAGGTACGAACGTACGTCCACAACGAATCGATGCATACGACGGAAAAGACCTACTCCTCGGAGGTACCGTTTTAATGACAGTAGAAGATTTTCCCGAATTACAAAACTACGTCGGACATACGTTAATTACGACAGACGGGACGACGTTACTCGGTGCTGACAATAAAGCGGGCATTGCTGAAATTTTAACCGCAATCGACTACTTACAAACACATCGCGACATTGAACACGGTCCGATTCGCATCGGCTTCACACCAGATGAAGAAATTGGACGCGGTCCGGCAAAGTTTGACGTCGATGCATTCGGTGCTGACTTTGCTTATACGATCGATGGCGGTCCGCTCGGTGAACTTCAATACGAAAGTTTCAACGCTGCAAGCGCATCCGTAACTTTCCACGGGAAAAACATCCACCCGGGCTCTGCCAAAAATAAAATGGTCAACTCTCTCTTACTTGCACATGAATTCCAAGCGATGATGCCGACCGATGCTGTCCCTGAAAAAACAGACGGCTACGAAGGATTTATTTATTTAATGGAAATGCACGGAGCGACTGAAAAAACGATACTCGACTACATTATTCGCGACCACTCTCGTGAAAAATTCGAAGAGAAAAAAGAACAGATGCGACAAGCAGCAAAACAAATCGCAGCGCATTACGGCGAAGAAGCAGTCGAGTTGACAATAGAAGATTCTTACTACAACATGCGCGAAAAAATCGAGCCTGTTATTTCAATCGTAACGACTGTAAAAGAAGTATACGAAGACCTCGGCATCGAACCGATTATCGAACCGATCCGTGGCGGAACAGACGGCTCTCAATTATCATTTATGGGACTGCCGACACCTAATATTTTTACCGGTGGCGAAAACTTCCACGGTCGATATGAATTTATTTCAGCAGACGACATGGTCAAAACGTCAACAGTAATTATTGAAATGGTACAACGTTTCGTCCGCTCTTCATAAGAACTGATTTTTTGTATACCGACGACGCGTTTGAAACAAGTCGTCCCTCGCTACTCTATAAAACGAGAAAAAACTACTTGAATGAACGCATTCAAGTAGTTTTTTTATCATGATTTCGGTTCTAACACTTTTAAAATAAATGTCGCATTTGCCGTCATTTTATCTTTCGGTTCATCAAATTTCACAGTAACTTTCCATATACCGGGTGGAAGTAACGTATCGACTTCGACTGACTTTTTATTTTTCGCATGTAAAACGAGATCGGGATTGGACTCGTTTGTAATATGAATATAAGACGGTTCATAACCGTATCGTTTTTCAACAATTTCAATACGGTCACCTTCTTTTACTTTCATCGGCTCTAACCGTTTCGTATCGATCGCATATTCTTTTTCATATGCAAAATTGTTAATTCGTACCGACTGTTCTACTTGTTCATAAGATACGTATCGGTCATCGACGAGAACGTCAAATTCTAACTCGTCTACTTTTTCATACGACGTTGAACTACAGCTTGCAAATAAAAAAAGAAACGGAATGAGGACGAACAATCTTTTCATATAATTACTCCTATCTCAATGAAATGATGCTGCTCGTTTGAAAAAACATTTTCAAACGAAACGTCGCACGTGTCACACTTCGGACCGTCGACTATCGCTTCTTTCAATATCGCATAACTCAGCGGAATTGTAAACAAAGACTCGTCTATGTCTTTCGGTTTAACCTAGACCACTACGTACCACAAAACGCGACATAAGGCTCGGATTGATCCGGTACCTCTGTCCAATGAGACGATACATTTTCATCATACGGGCGTCGCAATACGTAAATCAGCTCCTTCAATCGGTCCACATCTCCACGAAGCGCATCCTCTATCGCTTCATCAACATACGTATTTCGGGGAATGACTACGGGATTCACCCGCTTCATTAAACGATTTCCCTCCTCTTCACGCCCGCTGCGCCGTGCTTCCCAACGCAACTTCCACGCTTGAAATGTCGGCGTTTCAAAAAAGGGTTCTCCAAATGTACCCTGTGTGAGCGCACGAAACGTATTCGTATAATCTTGCGCATGCGTTTCCATCATTTGAAGCAATGCTTTGACGAGTGCTTCGTCTCCTTCTTCTTCCCCGACGAGTCCGCATTTTTCACGCATCATACGTAGCCACGACTTTTCAAAATAAGGAATGAAACGACCGACTATCGACTGCGCCTGCTCGATTGCTTCTTCTTTCGTCTCCGCTAAAATCGGCACGAGCACTTCCGCAAGACGCGCTACATTCCACGCCGCAATGGCTGGCTGATTTCCAAAACGGTAACGTCCTTGTCGGTCAATTGAGCTATGCACACGGTCCATCGAATAAATATCCATAAAAGCAGCTGGCCCGTAATCAATCGTCTCACCACTAATTGCGGTATTGTCCGTATTCATCACCCCGTGAATAAACCCGACGCGTTGCCACTCCGTCACAAGTCGTACTTGTCGACGAACGACTCGGTCGAGCCATACTGCATAACGATCAGGAGTATCGACTAAATCTTCATCCATGCGACGAATCGCAAAATCGGCTAATGCGCGAATATCGTCCGTCGTCCCGTAATGAAACGCGTACTCAAACGTACCGACACGTATGTGACTTTTCGCAACACGCATATTCACACCGCCTGGCAAATACGTCTCGCGCACGACAGGTTCTCCTGTTGAAACAGTCGCCAGCACACTTGCTGTCGGTACACCGAGATGATCCATCGCCTCACTTAAAACATACTCGCGCATCATCGGATGAAGCGCCCCGCGCCCATCACCACCTCGAGAAAATGGCGTCCGCCCTGAACCTTTCCACTGTAACTCGACAGGACCATCCTCTGTCGCAACATCTCCTACAACGATCGCCCGACCATCTCCGAGCATCGTCAAATGCCCAAACTGATGCCCCATATACGCTTGTGCATACGGCACCACTTCCGACGGAAACTGATTCCCCGCTAAAAACGAAACGCCTTCAGCTGAAGACAAATGCTCAGCCGACCAACCGAATCGTTTGATCAAACGTTCATTCAACAAGTTTATCTCCGGCTGACGGACTTTTGTCGGCAACACCTCTTCCCAAAACAACCGTGGCAACTCCTGATACGGCTGCGTCATCGCTACACCGAACAATTCTTCACCTTTCATTTCATTCCTCCTCATTAAATAGTACTTCTATCTATTATACATCTGAAAAGAATATGGATAATTGGCATTTTTTTTAGTATATGATAAAATTTATGTAACATTCGAAAAATATCAGGAGGTGTTCTTATGGAAAATATCGCTGCTAAATATTTTATCTATTTAAAACAACAAGATGAAGCAAATGGCCAGTCTTTTTCATTAAGTAACTTAAAACTACAAAAACTCCTTTACTTTTTGCAAATGTATCATTATGAACAACATGGACAATTATTCTTTAAAGACGATGTATTCGAAGCTTGGAGATACGGCCCTGTTATTCCAAAAGTTTATGATGAGTTTAAAAGTTTTGGCGCTAATGATATTTTTCTTATTCAGACACCTGACTTGGGTATTTTGTCTGAAAAACAACGTGAAAGTATTCGGAACATTTGGTACTTCTTAAGAAATAAAACAGCTTCACAACTTGTCACTGCTTCACACAAAGAAGGTGGACCTTGGCATATTGTTTACAATGATGAAAAGACTCCATTAAAGAAAATTGACAATAAGTTGATTGAAGCCGAAGTTGATTCACTGGAAAGGAGTTAATTCAATATATGGATAACACGAAAAGAAAGTCTCCCTTTTTCACAAAGCGGAGATTTTTTAAGCATTTATTTATAGTGGCTGCTATAATCTTAACCTGTTTTTTAACTTTAATAACAAGTCATCACAACACTCTAGTTCCTTTACAAAGCAGCATTCAAAGATTAAGTATTTTCTTATTAGGATCCTCTATTACTTTTGGATTGATTACTTATAATAGAAATATAGCACTCTCTGCAAGTACAAGCTTAAAACCAAACTGTTTACCTATTCTCATCTTATTGTCTATTCTTTCAGCTTTTCTATTATTTATAAGTACATCTTCTTTGTCAGTCACTACATTATACTTTGTCAAAAGAAGATATATTCACTATGTCATTCAGTTTTTATTATTAGTTAGCACAATATTCTTCTTTTCCTTACTATATTCTTTTATTAGCTCTTTTAACATATTTTATTTAATTGAATCGAACAAAAAAGTACTAAAAAAGCATCTTAGAAAAGGTGCAATTAATTTAAAGCTTGTGCAAGAACAATTACCTATTCATAATCAACAAATTAAATTTATTTTAAATACATATGATGACAAACATATTCAACAATGTTTATTTTCTTGGATTCAATTGGT
>JASLJC010000137.1 GCA_030152585.1 Savagea sp.
GCCGATAAACGACTCTCGTTAAGGATTTTCACCTAATGATATGAGGTGAAAGGGGGTGGGATATAGTATAACTTCCACAACTTGAAAAAAGTAAACCTCTTTTTTCAATTTCATTGTATGATAGAAGAGAAGAAAACAAAATCTTCGTATTTTCTAAAAAGACAACGTACGATAAGAAAGAAAGAACTTATGAAAAGGAACGGTGACGATGAAAAAGTGGTTATTTGTAATCGTGTCGCTCGTTATAGCGGTCACGCTCACAGCATGTGGAAAAGATAAAAACGCAGATCTCGGTGAAAAAGGTGAAATTTATAAACAAGTCATCGAAAATCGAGAAGCATTGAACAGTTCACATACGTCTATTTTTATCGATCAATTAATTAAAGAAGACGGTGCACGAGAAGAGTTACAAATGCGTTCGGGTTCTGAATTATCTCTCGTAGAAGAACCGTTTAGTATGCATTGGGAAATGCAATTTGATACAGGGTTAGGCGAAGAAGATGTCAAAACGGAAGAAATTTATGTAACGAAAGATGGCGTATATAGTAGTGTCGGCGAAAAATGGCAAAAGTTGCCGGATGAAACGGCAGAACTATTTAGCCAAGGACAAGTGAACACAGCGATTGACTTACATTTTTTTGAACAGTTTTTAGATCGTTTTAAACTGAAACACGAAAAAGGCGAATATATGTATTCGCTCGTTTTATTCGGTAAAACGAAAGAAGAGTTAGAAGCGATGAACCAAATTATCGCAGCGAACTTAAGTGGTGTTTTCAGTCCAGATGCAGAAAACATTGCGGAACAACTAGACCCAGAATATGTGCGTGTCGAATTAATGATCGATGAAAAATCGTTACAACTCGTTCATTACAATTTAGATATGAAAGTAGAAATCGTATCCGACACAGAAGCGAATATGTCTATTACGCAACATACAGAAGGGGACTTAAGCAAGTTTGATCAAGTAGAAGCAATCGAAGCACCTGAAGATGTTAAGAAAAACGCAGAAAACGCAGCGGCTAATGAGAAAGAATCATCGCAATAAAAGAACCGATCCTTTAAAAAGGGTCGGTTTTTTTCATATAAAGTAAAAAAATAAAAATTTTAAAAAGCGAAAAATAAAAAAGTGAAAAAAAGAGCACGAATGTCAAAAGGCGTGATAACAGTCTTTGTCCAAAGTGTGAACGGCTCGTTGCCTAAAGGAAACAAAGTTGAGTGCAGGAAACATGCGCATTCTAGTGATAATGATTTTCAATGAGTAGTTGACTACATGTTTGGAACTGATATAATAGGGTTACATCCTGTTGATAATCGTTATCATTCGATAAGTCAAACGAGATGTAATACGCGATATCGGAGAATATAAAGTGAAAAAAAGTTATCTATTCATCGTCGTTATATTATTGTCTATACTTTCACTCTTCGTCGGTGTCAGCAGTATTTCACCGGCTCATTTACTCGATGGGCAATCTGAAGAGGTCGAAATATTTTGGATGAGTCGCGTTCCTCGTCTCATTGCGATCATTTTAGCAGGAGCAGGGATGAGTATTGCAGGTCTCATTATGCAGCAGTTAAGTCGAAATAAATTCGTTTCGCCTACAACAGCAGGGACACTCGATGCTACAAGGCTCGGAATTTTAGTTTCAATGTTACTTTTTGCAAGTGCAACAACGTTCCAAAAAATGGCAGTTGCGTTTTTATTCGCACTCGCTGGAACTTTTTTATTTATGCAAATTTTAAGTCGTATTCAATTTAAAGATGCGATTTTTATTCCGCTCGTCGGATTGATGTTCGGTAGTATTTTGTCGTCCATTACGACATTTTTTGCTTATAAAGCAAACGTCATTCAAAATATGTCTTCTTGGTTACAAGGTGACTTTTCAATGATTATGCAAGGGCGTTACGAAATGCTTTACATTAGTATACCGGTCATTATTATCGCTTATTTGTATGCGAATCGCTTTACCGTTGCGGGGATGGGCGAAGATTTCGCCAAAAACTTAGGTCTCGCTTATAAACGAATTGTCAACATCGGATTAGTTCTCGTTGCGTTCATTTCGGTAACAGTCGTTTTAACAGTCGGTATGATTCCCTTCATAGGGCTTATTATTCCGAATATTGTTTCGATTTTCCACGGAGATCATTTAGAGAAGACACTCCCGCATACAGCATTATTAGGAGCAGCTTTTTTACTAGCATGTGATATCGTCGGACGTGTCATCATTTATCCGTATGAAATATCTATTAGTTTAATGGTTGGCGTAATCGGAAGCGGTATTTTCCTTTACTTATTGTTTAGGGGGAAAGCATATGCGTAATTCAACGAAATTAATGATATTACTCATTTTGTCACTTGGCGTTTCCGCTATTTATTTATTCCACGGTTTAAATGGAAGTTACGATTACGCACTTCCACGCCGGGCGCTCAAAGTAGGCGCTATGATCTTAACGGGGGTTGCGATTGCGTATTCAACCGTCATTTTCCAAACGATTACGCATAACCGTATTTTAACACCGAGCATTATGGGACTCGACTCGCTTTACTTATTATTACAGACAGGTATCGTGTTCTTTTTAGGGTCGACGCATTTGTTCGTCATTAACCCACACGTCAACTTTTTATTATCTGTCGCAGCGATGGTCGTCTTCGCTCTATTGCTTTACCGATTTTTATTTAAATCGGGTAAACGTCCGATTTACTTTTTATTACTCGTCGGGATTATTCTCGGTACATTTTTCTCAAGCATTACGACATTTTTACAAGTACTGATCGACCCGAACGAATTTTTACGTGTTCAAGATAAAATGTTCGCTAGTTTTAACAACATTAACGGTGATCTCGTATGGTGGGCATTCGGTATTATCGTTATCACGTTAGTAATCGGATGGCGCTATTTAAAAGAACTCGACGTGTTGTCACTCGGACGTGACATTGCGATGAACTTAGGTGTCAACTACGACAATATCGTGCGAACGATGCTTATTTTATCATCGATATTGATTGCTGTTTCAACAGCACTCGTCGGACCGATTACATTTTTCGGTTTAATCGTCGCGAACTTGTCTTATGAATTTTTCAAAACGTACAAACATTCCGTTTTAATCGTCGGAGCAGGGCTCATTAGTGTCATTGCCCTCGTCGGTGGACAATGGATGGTCGAACGTGTCTTTTCGTTCTCGACAACGTTAAGTGTCATTATTAACTTCGTCGGTGGTATTTACTTCATCTACTTATTATTAAAGGAGAGTCGAACAACATGATCCAAGTGAAAAATATTTCAAAGTTTTACGGTGAAAAAGCGGTCGTTGATGATGTGACGGTCGATATTCATCCAGAAAAAATCACTTCTTTCATCGGTCCAAATGGCGCTGGAAAATCTACGTTGCTTTCAATGGTGAGTCGACTTCTCGATGCTGATACAGGTGAAGTCATCGTCGAAAGTGAACGAGCAAAAGATATGAAATCGAAAGACTTCGCAAAAAAAGTATCGATTTTACGTCAGTCGAACTTTATGAACGTTCGTTTAACGATTCGCGAACTCGTCGCATTTGGACGGTTTCCTCATTCCAAAGGTCGTTTAAACGCAAAAGATAATGAATTAATCGAAGAAGCGATGAAATATATGGACCTACTCGATATTCAAGATCGATTTTTAGACGAATTATCAGGCGGTCAACGTCAACGTGCATTTATCGCGATGGTTATTGCACAAGATACGGATTATATTTTACTCGACGAGCCGCTGAACAACTTAGATATGAAACATTCCGTTCAAATTATGAAAATTTTACGTCGTCTCGTTGACGAACTCGGCAAAACGGTCGTCATCGTATTACACGATATTAACTTCGCATCTGTTTATTCCGATCGAATCGTCGCTTTAAAAGATGGACGAATCGTACGAGACGGTCCGACAGACGAAATTATTAATTCGGAAGCATTAAAAGAAATTTACGACATGGATATTCCAATTCAACGAATGAACAACTGTAACATTTGTGTATATTTTAATTCATAAAAAGGTGGAGAGAAAAGATGAAAAAGTTTTTAACGGTTTTAACCGTAGCAGTGCTTGCGATTTTCCTCGCAGCATGTAATAGCGACACGAGTGACAAAGAACAGACAGATAATAAAAAAGAAGATAAAGACGCGACAGAAACGATTGCGATTACACACGAATTAGATAAAAAAGCGGTAGAAGTACCGAAAAATCCAGAAAAAGTTGTCGTATTTGATTTCGGTTCATTAGATACGATGACAGAACTCGGTTTACAAGATAAAGTCGTTGGACTTCCACAAGCGACAGTTCCATCATATTTAAAACAATATAAAGAGAGTCAATTTGAAAACCTCGGTAGTTTAAAAGAGCCAGATTTTGAAAAAGTACACGCAGCACAACCGGATTTAATTATTATTTCAGGACGTCAAGCAGACCTTTACGATGAGTTCAAAAAAATTGCACCGACTGTTTACTTTAACTTAGAGTACGAAGATACGATGAAGTCATTTGAATCGAACGTACGTACACTTGCTGAAATCTTTGAAAAAGAAGAAGAAGCGAACGTAGCTATTGAAGAAGTTGAAAAGAAAGTAGCAGCAATGCAAGAAAAAACGAAAGATGCGAATGAAACAGCATTAGTCGTACTCGGTACAGAAGGAAAAGTAAGTGCATACGGCCCGGCATCACGTTTCGGTTTCGTCCATGACGTATTAGGTGTAAAACCAGCAGACGAAAAAATCGAAAGTTCACGTCACGGTCAAAGTATTACGTACGAATACATTTTAGAAACGAACCCAGATATTATGTACATTATCGACCGCGATGCAGCAATCGGTAATGGCGCAAGTGTTCAAAAGTCAATCGAAAATGATATCGTGAAGAAAACGAACGCTTACAAAAACGGTAAAATGGTATATTTAGACGGTGAAGTTTGGTACCTTGCAGGTGGCGGACTCGGTTCAATGAATCAAATGATCGATGAAGTCGCAAAAGGTTTTGACCAATAAAAGAAAGATAAGAGCTCGAGAAGTCACTCGGGCTCTTTTTGTTTATGTTTTGATACGGTGACATATAGAGTACGAAACGGTTTAGAAGGGTAAATACAAAAACAGATGATGACAATAAACGTAACTTTTTGCCAATTTGAACTTTTATAATAAAAAATCTGTTAAACTGAAACTAAAAATAGTCATAAACGTCTATTAAACAATTGCAAAATTGAGACGAAAAAAGTAAGGGTAGAAAAAAAGAGAAGAAGAGAGGTCGAATGGAAATGAAAATTGAAAACTTAGCATTTTTGCACTATGAAGATCGGGCAACCGCACAACATTACGTTGATTGGGCAATTCAAGAAATGGAACACGGATGCGAAACAGAAGAAGTCGTTCAATTAGCATGTTTAGATCTCGTCAAACCGTTAGTGAATGATGAAGTCGAAGAAGCGTTTAAAGCCTCATTAACGGCAACAAACTTAACGTTTCCGACGAAAGATGAAGCTGTACGTGGTCAAATTCAGTCTTGGCACGCTTCACTTTTATACCAACCTCAAATGGAAACGTTACAATCGATTGTACATACGGCACAAAAATACAATTTAAAAGATTTAGCGTACGTTTGGGAAGCGATTGAAGAAACCGTTCTCCATGCACCTGAAGAAGAACGCCATCGTGTATTACAACAAGAAGCAAAACGAACGTGGGTACCTGTACAATCAACGTGTTTACAAAAATTCACTGGAAAATCGTTTAGTGAAATCGAATGGACGAAACATCTCATTTTAAGTGTTTCAGACGATTCCTGGATTCGGATTGAATGTCCTTGGCGTGTAACACATAAAGGAAACATCGTCTTTGGTGCGACGGATATGGAAGAAGATAGTCGAGAAGGGTTAGAACGATTGAAAAAACGTTTTTTACACGAGCCACTTCATATGTTACGTGCGGAGACTGATAACCTTCGTTTATTAATAGGTGTCGGAGATTACGTATTAGAAGCATGGCCGATGAGTTATCAATATGAAGGTTGGACAGCTTACGACAACGGAGATGTTTTAACGTCGTTACCAGGTGGACAACTCGGGTAACGAACGATTCATAGAGTAAGAAGAGCTTGCGTCAAATGCGCAAGCTTTTTCTCGTATGTTTTGTCGTTTCAAAATAGAAAAGGAATGGTAAACTAACGAATAGTGATAAAGGAGTGAAAGTATGAATGATAAAGAAATAAAAGAACCGAAAGAAACGAATATGACGACGCGTCAATTTTTCACCTTTTTGAAAACATTGAAATGGCCAGTCGGACTCGTCGTCATTGCGCTCGTGCTCGCGATTTTACAAACGGGAGCGAGCTTAGCTATTCCATTATTTACACGCGATATGATCGATTCATTTTCTTTTGACAGTTTCCAATGGCAACTATTGGCGATTCTCGTCCTCATTTTTACCGTACAAGCGATTGCAGGCGGAGTTTCGTACTATTTACTGTCGTATACGGGAGAAATGCTCGTTAGTGATTTACGAGAGAAAATGTGGCGGCACGTTTTACGTTTACCGGTTTCATTTTATGATGAAACGGAAACAGGCGAGACGATGAGCCGAATTACGCAAGATACGAGCGTTTTAAAGAACCTCGTAACCGATCACCTCGTCTCATTTATTACGGGAATGATTTCGGTTATCGGAGCGGTCGGTATTTTATTTTATCTCGATTGGAAAATGACACTCGTGATGTTGCTCGTCGTACCGATAACGATGGTTATCATTTTGCCACTCGGACGAATGATGCACCGCATCGCGAAAGCGACACAAAATGAACTGGCGCGTCTTTCGGGACATCTCGGTCGAACATTAAGTGATATTCGTCTCGTGAAATCATACCGTGCAGAAGGACAAGAGGAAGAAAGTGGACGTATTGCGATTCAATCATTATTTCAATACGGACTAAAAGAAGCTCGCGTACAAGCGGTACTTTCTCCGCTTATGACACTCGTCATGATGGGTATGATGGTGTTTATTTTCGGGTACGGTGGGGCACAAGTATCACAAGGCCATTTAACGGCAGGTACATTAATCGCGATTATTTTTTTACTTTTCCAAATGATGATGCCTTTTATGCAGATGGCACGCTTTTTTACTGTTTTTCAAAAAGCGGTCGGTTCAACGGAACGGATTCAACAAATTTTACAAATTCCGATCGAACCTCAAGGAGGAACCGAAGCGGCCGATGCAGGTACGCTCGTTTTTGAAGACGTTCATTTTGCATATAACGAAGAAAAACAAGTATTACGTGGCGTTGATTTTAAAGCGCCGATGAATACGGTAACAGCTTTTGTCGGGCCGAGTGGCGGAGGGAAAACGACGATTTTCTCACTCGTTGAACGTTTCTATACGCCGACGAAAGGACGCATTACGTTCAGTGGTGTCGCATTAGATGAAATTGCATTAGAAGCGTGGCGTAACAAAATCGGTTACGTGTCACAAGAAAGCCCGCTCATGAGTGGTACGATTTTAGATAATTTAACGTACGGTTTACGGGAGCAACCGCCATTAGAAGAAGTAAAACGTGCAGCAGAAGCAGCCAATGCGCTCGATTTTATTGAAGCGTTACCGGCTCAATTTCAAACGACAGTCGGTGAAAGAGGGATGAAATTATCAGGAGGACAACGACAACGGTTAGCAATTGCGCGTGCGTTGCTACATGATCCAGATATTTTATTACTCGATGAAGCGACGTCTAGTTTAGATAGTGCATCTGAAGCGCACGTACAAGAAGCGTTACATCATTTAATGGACGGCCGGACGACGATGATGATTGCTCATCGTTTATCGACTGTTTTACACGCTGATCAATTGATTTTCATTGAAAAAGGAAAAGTGACAGGAGTCGGTACACATGATCAATTGTACCGTGAACACGCGATGTACCGGAAGTTCGCACAAGGTCAAGGATTGTAGAAGGTTTCGTTTAGACGAAAATTGGCAAGATGTGACAGAAACTTCTCTTTACGTTATGATGGTACGTAGGCTATATGAAAACGTTCTCTTTTAAAGAACGTCTGTCATATAGTACGATTCGGAGGTCACTTGAATGTATAGAGTTTTGAAAATTGGAAGCGCGTTTATCGGCGTCATCGTCGGTGCAGGATTCGCTTCCGGACAAGAAATGTTACAATATTTCACAAGTTTCGGGATGTGGGGAACAGTCGGTGCAGTCGTTGCAACGGCATTGTTCGCCTATCTCGGAATGATGTTGACACGTCTCGGTAGTCGTGTCAATGCGATGTCACATAAAGACGTCGTCTACAAAATTAGCGGCAAACGTTTTGGAATTATCGTCGACGGTGTCATCATTATGACATTATTCGTCGTCGGGACAGTGATGCTTGCCGGAGCAGGGTCGAACTTAGAACAACAATTCGGTTTACCTGCTGTATATGGTAGTTTACTTCTCGTTATACTCGTGATGCTTACGGTCATTTTAGATATCCACAAAGTGATCAATATCATTAGTAGTATTACGCCACTTCTCGTTATCGCAGTGCTCGCTGCATCTGCTTATTCGATTTTCACGATGGATTTAACGTTTGAACAATTAACACCGTACACGAAAGAAATTGAAACGAACTTACCGAACTGGATCATTGCGACGATTAATTACGTATCGTTTAATATCGCAGTCGGTGCTTCAATGGCATTTGTTATCGGTGGTGCTGAAGATAATGAACGTATAGCAGCTTGGGGCGGATTTCTCGGAGGGCTCGCACTCGGTGTGATGATCATTTTGTCGCATTTAGCGCTCTTTTCACAAGTAAATGTCGTTGGAGATAAAGCGATGCCGATGCTTGCGATTATTAATCAAATTTCACCATACTTAGGTATTTTAATGTCGATCGTACTGTATGCGATGATTTTCAATACAGCGGTCGGAATGTTTTACGCTTTCGGGGCTCGTTTTGTAGAGCTCGGCACACGTAAATTTAATATATTTTTATTCATTACCGTCATGATTGGATTTGCGCTCAGTTTCCTCGGTTTTACCGAACTTGTACGCTACTTTTACCCAATCGTCGGTTATTTAGGGCTTTTCTTAATCGGTGCGTTACTTTTTGCGACGTTTCGTATGCCGAAAAAAGAAAGCCGATAGCGAGAAAAAATGAACGAATAGAACGGCCGACGTCTAGCGTCTGGTCGTTTTTTTCACTTCGTAAACTTGTAAAAAAAGAAACGACTTATGCTATAATATAGATATTTCGTAAGGGAAACACTTCATGTTGAAGGATATATCTTACATTTACGCGTTCATGTAAGAAAGAGTCGTCTACAAGCTGACGTTCTCGTTCGTTATGAACCGTTCTTAAATAAAGGTGAAGAACGCATCTTTCAAGAGAAAATACAATCTCGTATGAAAAATAAGCGCTCGCTTATTGTCGTTCACGAATATAACAAGGAATTTATAGGAGGCTTATTCATGACAGAAAAAGTATTCGTCATTGGACATAAAAACCCAGATACGGACTCAATTATGTCTGCACTTAGTTATGCACATTTAAAACAACAACTCGGAATGAACGCTGAACCTGTTCGTTTAGGTGAAATTTCAAACGAAACGGCATACGGTTTAGAAACATTCGGGGTAGAGGCACCTCGATTTATTGAAAAAGCAGCACCTGAAGTAGAGCGTGTTATCCTCGTCGATCATAACGAACGTCAACAATCGGTAGACGATATCGAAGAGGTTCAAATTATTGAAGTAATCGATCATCACCGTATTGCAAACTTTGAAACAGAAGGTCCGCTTTATTTCCGTGCAGAGCCTGTCGGTTGTTCGGCAACGATTATTAAAAAAATGTACGAAGAAAACGGCATTGCTATTCCGAAACATATCGCCGGACTTATGCTTTCAGCAATTATTTCGGACTCACTTCTTTTCAAATCCCCAACATTTACAGAAGAAGACCGACAAGCTGCAAATGAGCTTGCGAAAATTGCAGAAGTAGACGTACAAGAGTACGGTTTAGCTATGTTAAAAGCAGGAGCAGACTTAAGCGACAAAACTGAAGAAGAACTAATTCGTTTAGATGCGAAAGAGTTTTCGATGGGAGAAGCAAAAGTCGTCGTCGCACAAGTGAACGCTGTCGACGTAAATGACATTTTAGCTCGTCGCGAAGGGTTAGAAAAAGCGATGAAAGCAACGATTGCAGATCGTTCATTACAACTGTTCGTTCTCGTCGTTACGAATATTTTAGAAAGCCATTCTGTCGTTTTACCGCTCGGTGAAGAAGTGGCGAAAGTAGAAAAAGCGTTTGACGTGACACTCGATAACGGTACTGCTTTACTCGAAGGAGTCGTTTCACGTAAAAAACAAATTGTACCGCCATTAACAGACGCATTTAAAGCGTAATCTAGTGAAAAACCTCGCCGAATAACGGCGAGGTTTTTTTGTTTAGAATAATACCCCACTATGCATATTCATTGTTTCTTTCGTGACGGAACATTACAATAGTACAGAATATGAAAGGGGATTTTATCGATGACAAAGAAAATTTCAGTAGAAATATGGTCAGATTTTACGTGTCCGTTTTGTTACCTCGGAAAAACGTATTTTGAAAAAGGAGTCGAAATGTCGGATTTTGCAGGTCAAGTAGATGTGACATTCCGTTCATTCGAACTCGACCCGACAACACCAGAAGTTTCAGATACACCGATTGAAGAAGCATTGGCGAAAAAGTACGCAAGCCAAGGAAAAACAGTCGAAGATATGCGCCAAATGATGGAAGGTGTGAAAGAACAAGCAGCGGCAGTAGGACTCGTCTATGATATCGACAATATGACACCGACGAATACGAACAAAGCGCACCGTTTAGCAAAATATGCAGAAGAACAAGGAAAAGGCGACGCAATGATCGACCGTACGTTACGCGGTTATTTCACAGATGCAGAAAGTATCGGACAAACAGACGTCCTCGTACGTTACGCAGAAGAAGTCGGATTAGATGGCGACAAAGTGCGTGAAGTGTTAGAAGGAGACGACTACGGTGATGCGGTCGTACAAGATATTATGATGACACGTCAGTTCGGTATTCAAGGCGCACCATACTTCTTATTTAACCGTAAATATGCAGTACCTGGCGCACTTCCACCAGAAGCGTTCGCACAAGCGATTGCACAAGTGGCCGAAAAAGAAGGGATTACTCCAGAAGTCGAATCACTCGATATTCAAGCAGAAGGCGGTTCATGTGGACCGGGCGGATGTAGTCTTTAAAACGAAAAACCATTTCTCTTTTAATTGAAGAGAAGTGGTTTTTTTATCGTCTTTTGTCAAAATGTGAACGAGATTGGTAAAATATACAAACAAACGTCAAAAATAATGTAAAAACGAATGAACGCTAAAGGACATCGCTTGTCAAAAAGAGAAAAACAACGCATAATTATAATGTTGAGTTTATTAGAAAATAAAAAAAAAAAATGTACGAACGAGAGAAAAATGTCGCGAAAGGATTGTTCAAGATGAAAAAAGAAGAGATTTTCGGTGCGTTGCAAAACGTCATCGCGCACGGTTCGATTTATGAGGACGAACCGTTATCAAAATATACGAAAACAGAACTCGGAGGCGTCGCAGATTTTCTCGTCATTCCGAAAACAGAAGAAGAAATGCAAGCGGTTATTCAATTTGCCTCTCAACAAGCGATTCCATTATTATTACTCGGCAACGGCTCTAATATGATCGTACGAGACGGCGGTGTACGAGGAATCGTTTTACATTTAGCAGCACTCGATACGATTACAGTCGAAGGGAACGTTTTAACGGCACAAGCGGGAGCTCATTTGATTGATTTATCGCGTACTGCAACGAAAGAAAGTTTAACTGGATTTGAGTTTGCATGTGGTATTCCGGGGTCTGTCGGTGGCGGTATGATGATGAACGCCGGTGCATACGGTGGTGAAATGAAAGATGTCGTCACATCTGTTGACGTTTTCACGAAAACAGGAGAACGTCTCACATTACAAAAAGACGAACTCGCTCTCGGTTATCGTACGAGCATTATTGCGACAGAAGGGTATTACGTCGTTTCGGCTACATTCACACTTGAAAAAGGGGATCAAGAAGAAATTGCAGCAAAAGTAGCGGATTTAACGCATCAACGCGAAACACGTCAACCATTAGAATATCCATCAGCAGGCAGTGTCTTCAAACGACCACCGGGTTATTTTGCTGGAAAATTAATTCAAGATAGTGGCTTACAAGGGCGAGGTGTCGGTGGAGCAGAAGTGTCGACGAAACATGCTGGCTTTATCGTGAACAAAAATGGTGCAACAGCGACTGACTATATCGAAACAATTCGTATGGTACGTCGTGAAGTTGAAAAGCAGCACGGCGTTCAGTTAGAACTAGAAGTACGGATCGTCGGAGAAGAAGAAGCGCCATAATAATAGAATGAAGGAGGGAGTGATCAGTTTGTTCAATTGTATTCTTAAGGATCGACGGAACGGATGGCATCACGTAAACGATGATGGGTGATTTTTCAGTAGATATGATCGTTTTATTGATCGGATTCTTTTTACTTTCAGGGGTTTTAATGACGAAATTAACGTCACGTGCAGGTGTACCTGCGCTTGTTTTGTTCATGATACTCGGGATGATACTCGGTAGTGACATTACAGGACTCATTTATTTTGAAGATGCAAAACTTGCTCAAACGATCGGGATGATCGCACTTGTTGTCATTTTGTTTGAAGGTGGGCTTCAAACTGAATGGAAGCACGTGCGCCCCGTCCTTAAAGGAGCAGGTGTCCTCGCGACATTCGGAGTCGTCGTGACCGCTGCTGTACTAGCAGTTGCGGTTCATTACGTTTTAGGACTCGGTTGGATTGAATCGTTTTTATTAAGTTCAATCGTTAGTTCGACTGACGCAGCGGCTGTGTTTTCCGTCATGAGCGGTCAAAATATTAAGCCGAAAATGTCGGCTACATTAGAAATGGAATCGGGTTCTAACGATCCGATGGCGATGTTTTTAACAGTCGCTTTTTTACAATGGTTAACGATGGACGATTTTGCGTTCGGCAATTTAATTATGAATTTCTTTTTACAAATGGGACTCGGTTTAATACTCGGTCTCGGTCTCGGTTACATCGCTTCTCGTTGGATGAACCAAGTGAAGTTAGATGCAAGTGGTCTATATGCAGTATTTTCAATCGGTTTTGCAATGGCGATTTACAGTATTACGGCGGTTGTTGGGGGAAGTGGAATTTTAGCCGTTTACGTCGCAGGTATTTTAATCGGAAACCGGGAATTGAATCATAGCCACTCGATATTCCGTTTCCAAGAAGGGTTTGCATGGCTCATGCAACTTGTCATGTTCGTTATTTTAGGACTTCTCGTATTCCCGAGCGAACTTGCCAACTGGGATCTCATTTCGAAAGGTCTCATCTTATCATTCGTTCTCATGTTTATCGCGCGTCCTATTGCTGTTTTTCTCGGAACGATCTTTTTCAAGTATTCGTTCAAAGAAAAATTGTTTATCTCATGGGCCGGACTACGTGGAGCTGTACCAATCGTTTTAGCGACGTTTCCGTTATTAGCGGGTGTCGATAATGCGTATTTATACTTCAATATGGTATTTTTCATCGTCATAACGTCAGCATTACTTCAAGGTTCGACGATTTCGCAAGTAGCGCGTCTTTTAGGATTAGAAGCGCCGCCGAAACCCGAGCGGATCCATCAATTAGAGCTCGTCTCGATGGATAAGGCGAATGCGGAAATGTTAGAAGTTGAGATTTCTGTGAATTCACCATTTTTAAATGTAGAAGTACAATCACTCGATTTGCCAAAAGATACAGTCATTTCGGCAATCATTCGAGATGGACAACTCGTCATGCCGACAGGACAAACTGTTTTACAAGCACATGACGTACTCTATATTTTAGCGGATAAACGACAAGTAAATAAAGTACGAGACGTTATGGAAGAAGACGTTTGCTTCGATTAAAAGAAGTAACGACAACCACTTGAATGAACAATCATTCAAGTGGTTTTTTTATTTCACAATATGAAAAAAGCGCGTCGCAAGTAGTAGCAATCGCTTTGTAATCGTAACGATTTCGAACAACCTATGCCTTTTTTCTCATTCAAACGAGTATTTGAATGAAGCTCTTGCAAAGCGTTCATAAACGTTTTATACTTCGATTACAATCAAATGAGTATTTGAATGAAGGAGGAAATGAAATGTCAAAAGATATGTGTGACGTGACGATTGTCCACGAGGAGACGGTCCGAGCAGCGCAAGAAGGTGTGCCTGCCTTACCCCACTTAAATATGATGGTCGAAATATTTAAAGCGTTGTCTGATTCGACAAGACTTCAAATTGCGACAGCATTGACGAAAGTAGATGAAATGTGCGTCTGTGATATTGCGGCTGTTATCGGTGTCAGTGATGCGACAGCGTCTCACCATTTACGCTATTTGAAAGATCGTTCACTTGCAAAATCAGAACGAAAAGGAAAGATGGTTTATTACTCATTAACGGATAAACATATTCATGATTTAGTACATACAGCATATGAACACGCAATAGAGGAGGAAGTCAAATGACAAAACATGAACACGATCATACGCACGACGAAGCATGTGAATGTAGTGTCGAACACGATGAACCGAAAAAACCGGTCATCATCAATCCGAAAAAAGCAGAAGAATTTCGGTTAGAAAATTTAAATTGCGCAAGTTGTGCAATTCAATTCGAAGAAAATGTTAAAAAATTACCGAATGTAAAAAATGTACACGTCAACTTCGGCGCATCGAAAGTAGCAATCGAAGGAGATGTGACGATTGAAGAATTAGAAGAAGCCGGTGCATTTGACGGTATTCTCGTTTCAGATACGCATCGAAAACGTAAAATGCCAAAAGTTCCGTTTTATAAAAAGAAAGAAAATATCGTCACGATGATTTCACTTGCATTTTTAATTATCGGATGGATCGTTTCACTCGAACTCAAACAAGATCATCCGGCAGCGATTGTGTTATTTGCGATTGCGATTTTAGTCGGAGGGACGAACATATTTAAAACAGGTTTCCAAAACATTATGAAACTTGAATTTGATTTGAAAGCGTTAATGACGATTGCGATTATCGGAGCAGCGATTATCGGAGAGTGGAAAGAAGCAGCAGTTATCGTCTTTTTATTCGCAATTAGTGAAGCGCTTGAAGCGTATTCGATGACGAAAGCACGTCAGTCGATTGAACAGTTAATGGACATTGCACCACCGACAGCAATCGTTCGTCGTGATGGCGAACTCGTCGAATTAGATACAGAAGATATCGTCATTGGGGATACGTTAATCGTAAAGCCTGGAGAAAAAATTGCGATGGACGGTGTCGTCGCAACAGGTTCTTCGACCGTAAATGAAGCGGCTATTACAGGAGAATCAGTACCTGCGTTAAAAGGAGAAGGCGATGAAGTATTCGCCGGAACATTAAATGAAGAAGGTGCACTCGAAGTAACGGTGACGAAACTTGTCGGCGATACGACGATTGCTAAAATTATTCACTTAGTCGAAGAAGCACAAGCGGAAAAAGCACCGACACAAAAATTCGTCGACCGCTTCTCAAAATATTACACACCTGTAATTATTTTAATTGCGATTTTAGTTATGACAATCCCTCCATTATTAGGAGCAGAGTGGCACCCGTGGGTTTACCAAGGGTTAGCGGTACTCGTCGTCGGGTGTCCGTGTGCGCTCGTCATTTCAACACCGGTTGCGATTGTAACAGCAATCGGCAATGCAGCACGACAAGGTGTATTAATTAAAGGTGGCGTCCATTTAGAAGAAACAGGGCATTTAAAAGCAGTTGCATTTGATAAAACCGGCACATTAACGAAAGGGTATCCTGAAGTAACGGATTTCGAACCGATCGAACAGATCGATCGACATGAATTGTTACGTGGTATCGTTGCCGTAGAAGGGATGTCACAACACCCGTTAGGTCGAGCGATCGTTTCATACGGGATGGCACACAATATCGGACGAGAAGAAGCGGAAGACTTCCAATCGGTTACGGGTAAAGGAGCGTATGCAACGTTTGAAGGTCACGACATTGCAATCGGTAGTATTCGTTGGGCACAAGAATTGTCGAACGTACCGAAAGAAGCCGAAACACGTGCGACCGCTTTACAAGCCGAAGGAAAATCAGTTATGGCGATCGTCTATGACGGAATATTCGCTGGGTTTATCGCCGTAGCCGACCCGGTTCGAGAAGAAAGTAAAAAAGTTATTCAACAATTAAAAGAAAATGGAATTGAACATGTCGTCATGTTAACCGGCGACCACGAAGTGACAGCACGTGCTATCGCTAAAGAAATCGGGTTAACCGACGTGAAAGCGAGTTTAATGCCAGAAGATAAATTAGAAGCTATTCAACAATTGCGTACGCAATACGGAAAAGTTGCGATGGTCGGAGACGGGATTAATGACGCACCGGCCTTAGCTGCTGCAGATATCGGAATTGCAATGGGCGGTGCAGGAACTGATACAGCGCTTGAAACAGCAGACGTTGCTTTAATGGCAGATGAATTAGACCAACTCCCTTATACGATTCAATTAAGTCGAAAAACGTTGCGAATTATTAAAGAAAACATTATGTTTGCATTAGGGTTAAAAATACTCGCACTCTTGTTAATCATACCAGGATGGTTAACACTTTGGATTGCAATATTTGCAGATATGGGCGCAACATTAATCGTTGTTTTAAACTCACTTCGTCTTATTCGCATCCAAAAGTAATGTGCGAATAGGGGGAGAACGCTATGCAACTACAGCCATGGACGATGGAAGAAGTTGACCAACTGATCCATTTTATGACGACGAATACGTGGCCGTTTGATACAGAAGATGACTTCGGTCGCACATTAATTGAAAAAACGATTGAAGAAGGCGGTTACGTATCAGATGATGTGAAAACATTTTGGGTACTAAATGAGAAAAAAGAACGGGTCGGAATCGTTAAAATATATGATTTACGAGACGATGTACCGTTGTTTGATTTACGTATTGCCGACCGTTATCGAGGGAATGGGTACGGTTCGCGAACGTTGAAAAAAGTCGCACATTACGTCTTTTCATTGAAAGATGAAAAAATACGGCTTGCAGGTCATACGCGACAAGACCATGTTGCGATGCGAAAAACGTTTGAACGTGCCGGCTTCGTAAAAGAAGGGCAACTGCGTAGTGCTTGGTTTGCACCGAAAGAGAATCGATATTACGATGCGGTGACGTATGCGATGACGCGTGAAGATTTTGAACGCGGTACTTCAACACCTGTCGTATGGGATCGATTTGAAGGGAAAGAGCCACTTTCAGGATTTCCTGAAGTGATCGAAACAGAACGACTTTATTTACGTATCCCGTTTATCGAAGATGTCGAAAGCGTTTGGCGTGCTCAAATTCGATCGCATGAACAATTGAAGCAATGGCTCGCTTGGGCACAACAATTGCCGACGAAACAACATGTTGAAAAAAATGTACGCGAACGACTTGCCGATTTCATGTTAAAAAAACAATTTTCATTTCACATCTTTACGAAACGTCACGATGAATTCGTCGGAATCGTGACATTACAAAATATCGATTGGACGATACCGAAGTTCGAAATCGGCTATTGGCTCGATACTGCGCACAGCGGCCAAGGGTATATGATAGAAGCTGTCGAACGTTTGACACAATTTGCATTCGATTCACTTTGTGCGCGTCGGATTGAAATACGCGTAGCGGAAAGAAACACGAAAAGTCGTGTCATTCCCGAGAAGCTCGGATTTCAACTCGAAGGGATACTACGTCAAAATGCTTTAACAGCCGACGGCACCCATTTGCGAAATACGTGTATTTATGGCAAGATTGAGTGATGCTAGTAGTTGTCAATTCACTCGATTGTTGACATAATAGAAGAGGATGATGTATACATCGTCCTCTTTTTCGTACGTTAAGAAAAAGAATCGATGTGTACAATTAACGGGAGGTGGGAAGATGGCAACACCTGGGATGGAAGATTATATTGAACAAATTTATTTACAATACGAAATGCGAGGGGAAGCACGCGTTTCGGATATTGCCGAAGCACTATCTGTATTACCGTCTTCAGTGACGAAAATGGTTCAACGACTCGATCGAGAAGGATACGTCGTATACGAACGGTATCGTGGACTTGAATTAACGGAAAAAGGATTACATTTCGGAAAAAAACTCGTACGTCGTCACGAAATGTTAGAACAATTTTTACGTCTGATTGGCGTAGAAGAAGAGAACATTTACAACGACGTAGAAGGAATTGAACACCATTTAAGTTGGAACGCGATGGATCGTATTACGGACCTTGTCGCCACGATGGAAAAAAGTCCGGAATTTCTCGAAAAATTAAAAGAAATTCGGTCATAAAAAGAAGGATGATGAATGATGGAAATAAAAGCGGGTACTATTCAAACGATGCGTTATGTCGAAGATGAAGGGTCACGTCATCGATTTGAAAATGAAGACGTAACAGTATTATTAAATGCATCGGATTTACAAGAAGAACTGGAAAATGGAGAAGAAATTGATCTTTTCCTTTACGTCGATCGTCGCGGTGAATTAACAGGAACGACATATTTACCTGAAATGACGACAACATCATACGGCTGGGCACAAGTATTACGTCAAGCGGAAGAAGGCGTTTATGTCGATATCGGTTCGACGATTGAAGTGCTCGTAGACCGCGATGACTTACCGCGTTTCCGTCACTTATGGCCAGAAGCAGGCGATCAATTATTGATGACGCTTCGTACAGATGGCGGCGGAACGATTTTTGCACGACTTGCAACGGAAACAGTCGTTCAAGAGATGATCGATGAAGCACAACCGAAAATGCACAATGCAGACGTACAAGCCCGTCCGTATCGACTTTTACCGGTCGGAACTTTTTTATTAACGGAAGGGCGTAAAATGTTCCGTATTTTCGTACATGAATCGGAACGTCAAAAAGAACCACGTCTCGGCGAACTCGTTAACGTTCGGATTATCGGAGTGAAAGAAGACGGAACGTTAAACGGCTCCTTTTTACCACGTCGAGAAGAGCGTCTCGACGATGATGCACAAACGATTTACGACTATTTAGAACAAGTAGGCGGCGTTATGCCTTATACGGATCGTTCGGAACCGGAAGCGATTCGTACGACGTTCCAAATGAGTAAAGGGGCATTTAAGCGTGCGCTCGGTCGCCTTATGAAAAAAGGATTAATCGAGCAAACAGAAGGACAAACGCGCCAAAAATAAGGAAGATGCAACTTATTACATTGTAAAACGTACAAAGAGTAATAGAAAAAAGGAGTGATGTTGATGAAACGTTGGACTGCGATGCTTACTGCTTTTATTTTAACGTTATCTGTTTTATTCGCTTCCACATCCGCACAAGCGGTCGAAGTGATCGATGAAAAGTTAGGCGTACCGATCGTCGTTTACGGTGCGAACTTAAGCCCATCGGAAAAACAGAGCGTACAAACGAGCTTACGAGCAGAAGGTGACGTGGAAGAGCACGTCGTAACAGGACAAGATTTAGTAAAATATATTCCAGACGGCAATGCGAACGCGCGTATGTTTTCTTCCGTCAAAATTACACGTCAAGATAAAGGCAAAGGGCTTGTCATTCAAGTCGTTACCCCTGATAATATTACACAGGTTACACCTGGGATGTACGAAACGGCAATGTTTACAGCGGGGGTAGAAGATGCCATCGTTGAAGTAGCAGCACCGAAACCAGTAACGGGTCATTCGGCGCTCGTCGGGATTTACAAAGCGTATGAAGCGACAGGTGCTGTCCTCGATACGGATCGAACGGACGTTGCAAATGATGAATTAAGTTTAGCGACAAAATTAGCAGACGAAGCGGGGATCGATGAAGATCGGATTACGCAATTATTAACTGAAATTAAACAACAAATTGCCGATCAAAACCCAGCGACGAAAGAAGATGTAGAACGAATCGTTCAAGAACAATTACAAAAATTAGATATCCAATTAAGCGATGCCGACCGTCAATTGTTAATTGACTTAATGGACCGAATCCGTGGACTCGATATTGATTTTGGTAAATTGTCAGAACAACTCGGAGATTTAACATCAAAATTGAAAGAAAAATTCGATTCGATTGATCCGAGTTTTTGGGACGATGTGAAACAATTTTTCCGTAACTTGTGGGAAAGTGTGCGTTCTTTCTTTAGTTCAAAAGAAGAGGCACCGACACCTGCACCAGCAGTAGATGAATCTGTAAACGAATAGAAGGGGATGAATGAAATGGAATTAAATTTACAATATGTTGATTTTGGAGATGACAGTTTTAGTTTCCGACAAATGGATGGAGAAGAACGTCTCGCTGAAATTACGTGGACGATGTTAGGAGACGTCATGGTCGTTGATCATACGTTCGTATCAGAAAAATTACGCGGTCAAGGGGTTGCGAAGCAATTGTTAGATCGAGCTGTCGCATATGCACGCGAAAACAATTACAAAATTGAACCAGTCTGTTCATACGTTATTACAGCGTTCAAACGTTACCCAGAATACGACGACGTAAAATGTGACGTCGACGTACAATAACTGAAACAAAAAAGATCACTAAAAACCTAGTTTCCCTTTACTTCAAAAAGAGCGGAGACTAGGTTTTTTTATATGCAGAATGTTTGGTTCTATAATATATGTTGGGGTTTTCACACAATTCCTTCGGATTTGCATGCTTGCCGCGGGCTCGCTCTTCAACTTCCCAAGCAAGTTTTTCCCGGGAACTTGCTTGGGTGATTTTCAGAGCTCGCAATTCCGCTGG
>JASLJC010000014.1 GCA_030152585.1 Savagea sp.
CCTTCCTAATTCGAACGGTTCTAATTGTTCAAAATAAGGATGGCGTTCTACAATTACGTAATTCGTTTCTAAAAATAAAGAATAAAGAATCGAACTATATAGACGTTCATTTAAATTTTCTTTATTTTCTATTCGATCTAAAAATGAGAATGTTTCTTTAGGTTGAATAATCATCTGATGAATTTGTTGAATAAATGCGTTAATATTCGTTCGACTTGACGGTAATTTATAACGTACAGAAGATAATAACTCCTCTTCTTTTACAATCTCCTTCTTATAGATTGGCTTAAAATGCGTCTCCAATTCATTTGCTACTCGCTGGTGTATCTCTTCTACAGTTTTTCGTTTGTCAATTGCTCCACATTGATTTAAATAATGCATCATTTCTTCTTCCTTTATGACAACAGTTAAGGGGACATGGGTATGTGGTCGTGATTTCCAAAATTGAAAAACAGATTTTTTTCTTCCTTGCTTAAATTGTTTTACTGTTTCATCAAAATCAAATGTAATAAATCGATGCGGTATGGATATTTCTTCACCTTCACAAGCAAACTCTAAAGGGGTCTCCCTCCATCTCTTTTCTACTTGGGTCAGCTCTTTTTTTATACCGCTAGAACTTACAGAAGTTATTACCTGGTCTGCAATCGTTGAAAATTGATTGTTTTCAGAACTAGCTTCAACAAGGACTATAGTACTTGTTAGCGAGATGAAAGAAGTTATAATAAGAATAATAATATACTTTACAATAAAGAAATTCTTTGTAGCATTCATTTAAAAAACCTCGCTTTATTACTACTTTCCATTCTTTTTTAGTGAAATAACACTTTTTTTATCAATTTAATATCTTATTATTGGAATTTCTAATTAAATAATACATAGATTATATTATTTTTTCAAGCCCTTTATGATAAAATGTACATAGAACTAAAGGATTGGTTTTGATCTTATTTTAAATAAACTGATAATTAGTAGGAGGTCATTATTTTGGGTTTTAATCATGAGGATTCAGGATTTTCTTTATTAGAGGTTATCGCCTCTCTTTTTATATTATCGATTGCCCTAGTCATTTTTTATCCATTTTTTATACAGTCGTTCAATGTGCAATCTAAAAGTAGTCAGCAGCTTATTGCTCACTGGCACAATGAATATCTTTTAAAAATGTGCCAAGAAAATCCTTATCATATTTTAAATTTAAAAGATATCGAAGTGTCATCTATCCCTTATATGTCGAATCAGCAAGAGTTAAACTTAGAACCTTTATTCAATCAACCTATCACTTGTAATGGTTCTTGTGGATTTTTAACGAACAATCATCTTTATTTATGGGAAATTGAATTTTACAAAAATGAAGAAGATGCACATTCTAATATAGAAGTGAAAACAACGATGACATCTGTTATCCAATTAACGGATAGAGAAGTACAACAATTCATCAATAGTAAAGAAAAAAATCTTTCTTTTCCAATTCACTCAAAGGAAAAAAAAGATTTAACAATTAAATATTTGAAAGGTGTTGTTACACTTGATTAAAAGCAAAGGAGGTTTCACTATCATCGAAGCACTAGCTGCTTTTTTATTAACAATTTTATTTTTTTCTTTTATTTCTCCTATAATTTTACATGGTACGAACTCGATTGAACGGTTATACGCTCAAAAACAATTGAGACAATTCGCTGAATATTACGTATTAACATTTCAGAAAGAGATGCACTTACTCTCTGATGAAGTTATAAAAAAAGACGAAAATAAACCATTTATTCAAATTGCTCATGATACATATGGTCTAGACTGTTCAGATATCAAATGTGATATTTTATTAGCCAATCAAAATATTACAAAAGAAGAAATAGAGGTTATTATTTTACCTCATTCCTCTTTTCAAGTATTAAACAACGGAAATTATCTTTTAAATTTGCATCTTTTACATCAAAACACAAAACAAACGATGTCGGTCACTAGTCTTATTGAAAGTTTACAAACAACTGATCCGGTGGTGTATCCTAATGAACTTATGTAAAAACGAAAAAGGTTATACTCTCTTTATTGCTATTGCATTACTTATGCTCGTATCATTTCTCGCGTTTACCGCCTTGTCTATTTCTACTACTGATTTTATTCGTAGTCATCATCGTCTCACGATGACAACTGCTGAAAAAAACGCTATTTTAGTTACGGATCAATTACTTCATCAATGGACCAATGCTT
This sequence comes from Savagea sp., assembly GCA_030152585.1. Lineage (GTDB taxonomy): Bacteria > Bacillota > Bacilli > Bacillales_A > Planococcaceae > Savagea. The sequence goes on from JASLJC010000014.1 coordinate 2,206, forward strand.
TAGAAAAAGAAATCCAGGAGAATGATACCGCTCCTTTAAATAAAGTGATTCCGGCTTTTATTCATGATGAATCTTCTCGTTGGGAAAGCGATGAAGGAAAAGCGCAAATTCTTCCTTCCGTTTCTAACATCACACCGTATCCTAATCGTTTTGAAATTACAATCCAAGCAGAAGGTTATGGAAGCAATGAAGAAAGTGTAGTATTTGAACGAATCTTTGATATCGGGCTTCCATATTACCCTTCTATTTTTGACTATGTTGTCGGTGCAATGGACGGTCATATTCAATTGCATGGGCCTATACAGTTCATAGAAAAAAGTAAGTTTTTATCAACTCATTCTCTTATCGTTTCACCTTATGTAAACAGTACTTCACCTTTTCGTGATCAGCTTACTTTTCAGCGTACACATTTACCGAATATAGAAAAAGTTTCTCTTTATTCAAAAAAACAACCTATGCAACAAAAATCAAAACCTTCTACTTTTACGATTGAGGAAAAACATTTAAAGTCGTTCAATCATACTTTTTACTCTTCTTTTTCTCCCCCTTCATTATTCTCTTTTGAAGAGGCTAGAAAAAAAGCTAAAACTATTAAAGAGACACGTATTTTCGAATATCGAGATGAAGAGTCTACTTATTACAATTGCCAAGATTCACGCTTTAATTGTTCAACACCTAACTTGATTTCTACTTATCATGACGTTATGCTTCAAAATGAAACATTTATACCTTTTGCATCACCATATGCTACTGGTTCTCTAGTAATCGGTCAGAAAGATACGACTTCTACTAACCATTTGTATTTAAATGGCGACATTTGGATTGAAGGAGATCTCATTATTCAAAATACAACTATTCATATTTCTCCATTTACTCGTATTTTTGTTACAGGAGATGTCAAAATTGAAAATAGTTCTTTTTCTGCCCATCCTTTTTTGCTCATGTCTAAAGGCGATTTATCTTTAACAACTATTCAAAATAAAAAAGAAACTCAGACATATTCAATTTATGCTTTACTCTATAGCGAAAAACAATTGACGCTGAATCATTCTCAGTCGAATTTACATTTTTATGGATCTTTAATTGGAAAAGACGTGTTGATTCATTCTCATTCTAATCATAAAGAACAGCGACTTTTCATAGCTCCTAAACCTTCTATTTTAAGAGATTATATGAAACAATTTGCTATTGAACAACACTATACAATTACACTCCCTCCGACAATTACAACATATCCTATTCGTCAAACAACTTTTAAAAAAGCAAATCAGTAAATAAAAATAAGAGGGTGGCCGTAAACGGATAACTCTCCCCTCTTATTTTTAACCTTCTATATAAAGTTGTTCTAGCATATAAAGTGAGCCACATACAATCACTGGGTATTTTTGATTGCTTATGGCCATTTTTTCTTGTAATTTCTTTAACTGTATCGGTTGTCGTTCACATAAAGTAGACCATTCTTTTTCTGTCATACTTTCGCGATGATTAAATAAAATAGGGGTTATCGTATGTGCGACGGGTCGAATCGTTTCTATAAACGCTGGCACATTTTTTCGAGCGAGCATGCCGACATAGAAGTCAATACGTGCTTCTTCTCCCCACTTCATTCGAATCGTTTCTACGAGAGCTACTGCCGCTGCGACATTGTGCGCACCATCTAAATAAAGATTGTCATCGACTTTTTCAAATCGATGGGGCATCGTCACTCGTTCCATTACTTCTTGAATACGGTCTTCGACGAGCGGGATATTCGTCGCTTCACACGCTGCAATTGCTAATGTTGCATTATGAAGTTGATGGAATCCTTCAAAACGACGATGATGCCACTTATAAAGCGATTGCCCTTTGTATGCTTCTTCTTTATTTCGACGAAGTGCAACAAAATCTTTACCGAATCGTTTCGTCCTCGCTCCGACCCGACGCGCTTCTTCTTGAATGACCGTCCACGCTTCTTCACTGACTTCCCCTATAATAGCAGGACGTTTATTTTTTAATATCCCTGCCTTTTCTTTCGCAATTAGCGCTTCAGTGTTTCCTAAAATCGATTCATGATCCAGCTCAATCGTCGTAATAATAGAAGCAATCGGATCGATTACGTTCGTACTATCTCCTCGACCCCCTAGTCCTGTTTCGACTACTGCAAAATCGACATCATGCGTACGAAAGGCTAAAAAAGCAAGTACGGTCAACAATTCAAACTCTGTTAACTGACCGTCCAACGTTTTTGGCAATTGCTCAAACAATGCATCCATCTCATTTTTAGTTAACGGCTGACCGTTTATTTGAATTTGATCGTGAACGTCAACAATAGCAGGTGATGTAAATGTTCCTACCGTATAGCCGTGCATTTGTAACAAACTTGCAAGCCATGTCGTCGTCGATCCTTTTCCGTTCGTTCCAGCGATATGATAAGTCGAAACGGCACGCTCTGGATTTCCGACCTCTTCTAATGCCCTTTTAATTGCTTCTAATCCGAGTGATATTTCATTTTTACTCGCAATGTTCCAAGCTTCTTCATATTTTTTAAAGTGTGGTATCATCTTTTTCCCTCATTTGTATGATAAACTAAGTATACTTAATATATCATGAACGGAGGCGATTCTCATCGATTGTTGGATTATTTACAACGATACGTTTGAAAGTAACAAATTTAAAGACCAAGCACATTTATTGAAAGAAGCAGCCGAACGTCAACAAATCGACACTACAATTATCGGTACTTCTCAGTTTGCATTTCCACTGAATAAAGCGCTTTCAAAAAAGCCTGATGTTGCTCTTTTTTTAGATAAAGATATCGCACTAGCAGAACGTTTAGAATTAGCAGGTGTTCGTTTATTCAATCGTGCGCATGTTATTGAACGGTGTGATCATAAAGGAAAACAAGCGGTTCATCTTCATGCGCATCACATACCGATGCCAACGACGATACTTGCGCCAAAATCGTATCCTTTAAGTCTTCCTTTTCCAAAAGATTGGATTGATCATGTGAGTGAAACACTCGGATTTCCTCTCATCGTCAAAGAAGCATTTGGCTCATTCGGTATGACCGTCTATCTCGTACATTCGAAGGAAGATTTTATTGAAAAATGTGAACAGTTGAAAGGTCGCGACTTTTTATGTCAACAATATGTTGCATCTAGTCACGGACGCGATATTCGAGTAAATGTTATCGGGCAACATATCGTTGCCGCTATGTATCGACATTCAGATACTGATTTCCGCGCAAATATTACAAATGGTGGAAAAGGGCAACCGATTACATTAACGCCACTACAAGAAAAAGTAGCGCTTCAAGCGAGCGCTCTGTTGGAACTGACTTTGCCGGTGTCGATTTACTTTTCGGTCCGAACGATGAACCACTTGTTTGTGAAGTAAATGCCGCCGCTCATATTCGGAACATTTACCACGTGACAGGAATTAACGTCGCAGACGCGATGATTACGTATATTTTAAAGGAGATGAACGCATGAAAGGTTATTTATTGTACGATGCACACGAAGTGAAACGAAATGAAGCATTTATTGAGGATTTACAAAAAGAAGCAAAAGCGAAAAAAATCGACTTAACACTCGTAACAGACGTCGATGAAATTCCTAACGACACCGCTTTCGTTTTCTCACGTTCGCGCGATGCCTATGCAACAAAGTCATTAGAAGATCGCCACATCCGTGTTTTCAACCGTTCTGAAGTAACGAAAATTGCTAACAATAAACTTGAGACGATGAACTTCGCTGCTTTGCTTGGTGTTCCAACTGTCCCGACCGAAAAAATTACAAATATCGGAAAAATTCGTTATCCTTATCCGATTATCGTGAAAACGACAGATGGTCATAGCGGAGAAGAAGTACATTTATGCCAAACACCACAAATGGTATATGAAACGATGCAAAACCGTCCAGACGCAACGTGGATTGCTCAACCGTTCATTCAGTCGAATAAACAAGACGTTCGGGTTTTTACATTAGGACATGACATTATTGGAGCTATTCGCCGTACTGGCACACGTCATGCTTTTAAATCCAATTATACACTTGGAGGAACAATCGATTTCTATCCGATTGATGATGAATTACGTCAATATGTCGAAAAAATTGTGACCGCCTTAAAAAGTGATTACATCGGCATCGACTTTTTATTACCGGCAGACGGTCGATACGTTTTAAATGAAATTGAAGATCCGGTCGGAGCGCGCTCAATGTATGCTCACGACGTTCCAGTTGCATCTTTACTCATCGATTATTTCATCGCACAACTTTCTCAATCTTAATTAATCTATTGTAAAAACCCCTAGCTAAAAAGCATAGGGGTTTTTTACGCTCCATTCTATCAAAAACTAAGTGTCAGTTCGATACGTTTTTAATATTACTTGTAAACGAGACACTTCTTTTTTTATTTTTTCTTCTGACCAAAACCCTTCCTTTATTGCTCGTAACTCCTCATTTTGTAATGCATGAAATAGTAGCTGTTTCGTTTCATATGCTTTTACAAGTAATCGGTAGTATTGAATAGTTTTCGAGGCCATTTTCGGAGACTCCATTGTTAAAGGTAAAAATTGCTGTTCAATCATTTTTTCGTATTCATACAAAAATTGCTGATCGATCGGATATTGTTGTTGAATATTATATCGTCCTAATTTGTCATAAATAACTACTTCTTGAGGCGCATATAACATTTCATAAGCGATGGCGTCTCGTTTTTTTAATCTTTCATACCACGTCGTTTCATCATAAGCGAACCATTCCCACATCTCGTCTTGTTCATGACTTGGAAATGGAACGCCGTCTCGATAAACGATTCGTAAGTCGATATCAGAATGAGCATTTTCTGTTCGAAAAAGATACGAACCGCTAACGATTACATAACGAAGCGCTGTCCAATCAATTGACCGTTTGTTGAAATATGCCATTATAGATCGTTTCATTTACTTCTTCCTTTACCCATTTTATCATTTCATCTAGTATATAGAAAAAAGGAGTGCTTTTATATGATTACATTTCCTCACGACTTATTTCCACGTCCTATTGAAGGTTCGCTCGAACAAGAATTGTTTTTTTATTTGCAACAACTCCGCGCACCTTATGCTCAGTGGGCTCGTCGCTATTATAAACCGATACGTGACGTTTTCATCGAATCGTATGCAACGGATCGTTCTCACGTCGTCTCTCATCACGCTACTCCAGGAGGTTTATTGCAACATACTGTTGAAACGATGCGTATTACCTGGTGCCTTTTTTCACTTTCCGAAAAAGAACGTACGGCACTTTTACACCGTTTATTTCAACGCTATTATGAAACAATTTGGTCTTTACGTCTTCATTCTGAAAAACATCTTCTTGCGAAATTTGAAGAGCATGACCGTTTTTTTGAAGAAACCGTTACACGTATGACGACACTTCATTTCTCTTCTATCGACAAAGATGTCGTCTTACTGACACTTTTTTTACACGATAGTGCTAAAGTAATCGAGCATCCACCTCATTCTACTTTAGCTCATTATTTCCCTTGGTCTTTTCAGGAAGAACTACCGCAACATACATTAGCGCTCGGACATGTTTCACTCGGGCTTGCACACATTTATTATTCATTACGACAAGATCCTTCAATACGAGATGGTACTTTTGTTTCTTCTCTTTTATCAGCTATTGCAGCACACCATGGAAAAAAAGAATGGGGCGCTCCAATTACTCCTTCTTTTCCAGAGGCGTATGTCGTACATTTTGCCGATTATATAAGCGGAAAGTGGGGCATTACAAACGAGATCGACTAAATAATAATGAAACCCGTCTTCGGTATAACCGAAAACGGGTTTCTCTATCTATAATATGTTACATTTGTTTCAATTCTTCGATTTGACGTGCCACCGCTTCGTATTTCGCAACGTAATCCAATTCTTTTTGTCGTTCCATCTCGACAACTTTTTCTGGAGCATTATTTACGAATCCTTCATTTGAAAGTTTACCGCGGACGAGTTTTACTTCACTTTCCCATTTTTTCAACTCTTTTTCAAGTCGTTGAATTTCTTCTTCAACGTTGATGAGTCCTTCAAGTGGTAAGAAGATTTCTGCTCCTGTAACAACTGCACTCATCACTTGACCTGGAAGCTCTACATCTGTAGCGATTACAAGTGATGACGGATTACAGAATCGTTCGATATATGCACGGTTTTCTTCCAATACAGTGACTGTCGCTTCGTCTTTCGCTTGAATGAGCATCGGTACTTCTTTACTCATCGGCGTATCTACTTCTGCCCGAATATTACGTACAGCATGAATAAGTGCTGTTAATAATTCCATATCTTTTGAACGTTCTTCATTCGTGAGAGATGAATCAACAGTCGGCCACGGTGCAACCGTAATCGATTCACCTTCATGCGGTAAGTTTTGCCAAATTTCTTCTGTAATAAATGGCATCATCGGGTGTAATAAACGCATCGTATTATCAAACACGTAAGCGAGTACAGAACGTGTCATCTGCTTAGCTTCTTCGTCTTCTCCGTAAAGTGGGAGTTTCGCCATTTCAATATACCAGTCGCAAAGGTCATCCCAAATGAAGTTGTATAATGCACGACCAACTTCACCGAACTCATATTTGTCAGAAAGGTTCGTAACTGTTTCAATCGTTTCGTTGAGACGTGTTAAAATCCAATCGTCTGCTACTGAACGTTTACCGTCTAAATTAATTTCTTCATACGTCATACCGTCCATATTCATTAAAGCGAAGCGTGATGCGTTCCAAATTTTGTTCGCAAAGTTCCAAATCGCTTCAACTTTTTCTGTTGAATAACGTAAGTCTTGACCTGGTGCAGAGCCTGTTGCTAAGAAGTAACGTAATGCGTCTGCGCCGTATTCATCAATGACATCCATCGGATCGACACCGTTACCGAGTGATTTACTCATTTTTCGACCGTCTTCTGCACGAACGAGTCCGTGAATGAGGACGTCTTTAAACGGACGCTCTTCTGTAAATTCAAGCGCTTGGAAAATCATACGTGATACCCAGAAGAAGATGATGTCATAACCTGTCACGAGGGCATCTGTTGGGTAATAACGTTTGAACATTTCGCTATCTGTATTCGGCCAATCGAGTGTTGAAAATGGCCAAAGTGCACTTGAGAACCATGTATCTAATACGTCTGAATCTTGCGTCCAGTTTTC
>JASLJC010000045.1 GCA_030152585.1 Savagea sp.
GAAGACCTTTTGAAAAGGTAAAAATAGGTGGTACCACGAGGCGAACTCGTCCTATTCTCTTACGGGAGAATAGGACTTTTTTTAGTTCTTATATTTAGAGGAGGAAACAAACAATGGCAGTTATTGTAGGAGGAGCTTGGCCGTATGCAAACGGCTCACTTCATTTAGGTCATTTATCATCATTATTACCAGGGGATATTATTGCACGTTACTTCCGCCAAAAAGGGGAAGATGTCATGTACGTTTCAGGAAGTGACTGTAACGGAACACCTATCGCATTACGTGCGAAGGCAGAAGGCAAAACGACGAAAGAAATTGCAGATCATTATCACGAAGAATTTGTCAAAACGTTTGATACATTAGGTTTCACATATGATTGTTATACACGAACAGATTCGGATTTTCACCACCAAGCAGTACAATCGTTATTTATGAAATTGCTTGAAAAAAATTATTTATATGAAAAAACAGTACAACAAGCTTATTGTGAACACGATGAACAATTTTTACCTGATCGTTACGTTGAAGGAGAATGTCCCGAATGTGGAGCAGCTGCAAGAGGAGATCAATGTGAAGTATGTTCTACGGTCCTTTCACCATTAGAGCTCGTTCATCCGACATGTGCACTATGTGGCAATACACCAGTAGCAAAAGATACGACACACTTTTACTTTAAATTGAGCGCTTTTGAAGAGCAGTTAAAAACACTTGTAGAAGAAGCGGCGAAAGAAGGACGTTGGCGTGAAAATGCAGTTCAATTAACACGTCGTTATTTAAAAGAAGGTTTACCAGATAGAGCAGCAACACGTGATTTACCAAATGGGATCGACGTACCACTTCCAGGATGGGAAGGTAAAAAAATATACGTTTGGATTGAGGCAGTAGCGGGATATTTAACGGCGACGATGCGTTGGGTAGAAGAAAACGGTGGAGACGTTACAGATTGGTGGAATGAAGAAGCGATATCGTATTACGTTCATGGGAAAGATAACATTCCTTTCCATACGGTGATTTGGCCAGCCCTTTTAATGGGGTTAGACAATCCTGCATTGCCGACACATATCGTATCGAACGAATATGTGACACTCGAAAAACAAAAATTGTCAACGAGTCGTAACTGGGCAGTTTGGGTACCGTATATGGCGGAGAATTACGATGCGGACTCTATTCGTTATTTCATGACAATCAATGCGCCAGAACATCGTGATTCTGATTTCTCTTGGCGTGAATTTATCGAACGCCACAACGGTGAATTGCTCGGAGCATATGGAAACTTTGTAAACCGAACATTGAAATTTATTGATAAATCATTTGAAGGAAAAGTGCCAGAAGGGACAATTGATGAAACAGTTCGTCAACAAACGGTCGCTTTGTATAACACAGTCGGTCAAAAAATTGAAGAAGGTCATTTGAAAGCAGCTCTTCAAGAAGTATTTGAGTACGTACGTAGTGCAAACCGTTATTTCGATGAGCAAGCACCTTGGAAACAAGTAAAAGAAGAACCTGAAGCAGGAGCAAATACATTACGTACATGTACGTATATCATTGCAAACTTTGCACAATTACTTCAACCATTTTTACCGTTTTCAACGGAAAAAATCCGGACGATGTTATCATTAGACCGTATTCACTGGAGTGAAGAAACAGCTTTACCAGAGAAGATTCAACATGTAGAAGCATTATTTGAGCGTATCGATAAAGCGCGTATTGACGAAGAAGTCGAAAAACTTCAAGAAGGTATCGTTGAAGCATAATGTTGTTTCAGACAAAAGAGAGTCGAGGAAGACGCGGTCCAATCAGTCGATATGTGACCGTCTCTTTACTCGCTTTACTTGCGCTTGTGCTCATCTGGTATATGTGGAAGCAACAATTTCCGAAAGATGCGATTGCAATTTTTGAAGGTACACCTCACATTACATCGATTGAAATTCAACGGATGGATACGAAAGAAGTGATTACTTTAAAAGGTGAAGAGATGCAACCTTTACTTGTAGACAACCCAGTTGCAGGTATGTATACGTTGAAAAGAGCAGATCGTAAAAAGTTTGAGAAAAAACCGGTTGCGGTAATTCGATATTATGTAGGAAGTGAACGTTTATACTCTGTCGACCTTTTACAATTAAAAGAAGGAAAGAAACTTGAAGAACGACAGGCAAAAGAAGTATATCGTGGACACATCGCCTATTGGAATAAACATAAGCAACAAATGAGTGTTTCACCCGAATGGTACGACGTCTTATTTTCATACGTTTCAAAAGAAACTGCCTTGCATCGCTAGGCAGTTTTTCTTATGAGAATGTTCAAAAATGTAGTGCTTAGGAATGTTGAAAGTGAGCAAGAGTTCGCCTATATTTAAGGAAGATTGAGAGACTAAAGAGCCAAAGGAGAGAGCGTATGAAACAAGAGACAGTCATAATCGTCGTCTTGCTGACATTGTTTTTTCTAATTGTAGGCGGTTTAATTGCAACACAACATTATTTTCATACACAAGAAATTGAATCGCTCATAAAGAAATGTGAAGCAAACAATGGAACGCCTGATTTACATATTGATAATACGATTACAAAACATTATAATTTTCGCTGTATTATGTCAGAAGAGTAATCAAAGACGAGAAAAAGATTCTCGTCTTTTTTTGACTAAAAAAGAAGGAAATGTATGAATCGATGGAAGAACTATAGGGCAATCGAACGTTTCTCATCGATTCGTGTTTAAATGATGATCAACGTGCAATACATAACGTAAAGGAGAGGATCATCATGAAAAAAGTAGCAACGGTTTTAACGAATTTATTTGAAGATATTGAATTTACTTCACCAAAAGAAGCATTCGAAAAAGAAGGACACGAAGTCGTAACGATTGGTTTCACGAAAGGAGAAAATGCAAAAGGAAAAGAAGGGACAGTCGTAACAATTGACGAAGGAATTGATGATGTAACACCTGATATGTTCGACGCCTTATTTATTCCTGGAGGTTTTTCACCTGATCAACTACGTGCTGATGAGCGGTTTGTACAATTTGCCAAAACGTTCATGGATGAGAAAAAACCAGTATTTACAATTTGTCACGGTCCACAGTTATTAATTACGGCTGAAACGCTAAAAGGACGTGACATTACTGGTTATACATCCATTCTCGTCGATTTAAAAAATGC
>JASLJC010000066.1 GCA_030152585.1 Savagea sp.
GCCATGTCTTTTGAACCGTTCTTCGAACGGTGTCCAAGCTCCAATAGACATAGCGTACGAAGTGAAAACGATCGGCAATAATAATCGGTCGTTCTATCGCTTCTTCAATAGCGGCTCGGAATGAACTACTCATGTCCATTATAACAACTTCTACATTCCATCGGTAACGCTGAAAATAGCGTTTGATTGTATCTTTTCGACGATCTGGCAAAATATCAATCAGCTCTTTCGTTTCAGCGTTTGCAATTAATAATTGAAACTTGCCAGCATCTGTATCTCCTTTATATTCATCAATCGCTACGTGACGCGGGATGCTTTGTTTCTGAAATAAGTTGTTTAAAACGATGCATCACCGTAGGTTGCTCAAACAATTTTGTATGTTGAATTTTTTGCATTCGATAATCATGTACTTTAGAAGTCATACGAGCACATTGTGGACACCTTGAAGGTTCTAAATGAATGTGATAGGTGCCCTCAACTAATTCTTCTTTTGTGATGATCATGTCTTCCAATCCTGGATAAGTTGTTTTATAATTGTTCATAGCGTACGCCTGCGGAATTGCGAGCTCTGAAAATCACCCAAGCAAGTTCCCGAGAAAAACTTGCTTGGGAAGTTGAAGAGCGAGCCCGCGGCAAGCATGCAAATCCGAAGGAATTGTGTGAAAACCCTAACATATATTATAGAACCTCGTTATTTCTTTTTATTATGTTATGATAAAACATAGGGGGAATAAAATTATGGCTACTTACGAAGAAATAGATGAAAAAAACCGAATAAAGATACAAGCAGATGGCTTTCTACGGAGAGAAGAATTAATGCATTTGATAGATTTAAAATTTGGTTACAGATTTGAAGAAAAAAGGTAGATGATAATTTAATTTCTGAAGCAACGTGGAGAAAGTATTTAGATGATTTTTTTAATTACAAGAGCAAAAATGGTAAGTATTTAAAAAGATATACAAATATGTTAAGAGGTGGAAATAGTAATAGAGAATATCATATTGATTTCATTGAAGAACTTTTAGAGTTTTAAAATGACGATATAATAAATCATCTCAATAGTAATAGGAAAACAATCAAGAACCCTTTTTGGAATATTTCTCCAATGCAATGGACTTAGAATTTGAAAACGATAATGAATTCCTAAATGGTACTTATATTAAAAACGGAAGAATGATTAAGACTCAGTATGAATATTACAAAGAAAACCCTGTTCCTATATTGTCTGAAGAAGAAAAGGAAGATTATAAAAATAGATTTATCGGGCAATTAATTGATATATTAATTGATAAAAGTAAAGTGGAAGAAGATATAGAGTCCATTTTTGTAGGTAACGGTATTCATCATGGTCTAGTAGAGCCAAGAGAAATGATAGAGGATGAATTTGGTCCAATAAATTTTAAAATGGATTGGACAAATTATTTAAAAGAAAATGTAATCAATTACATAAAAGACAAGTAAAGATTATATGTATGTGTTTCCTTTTCAGCTCCCCTAATGCGTCAGTACGTGTTACCCAATAATGAAGAATTGACAATAGGTTAGAAATAAGGGGTACATTGGTATATAGGAAATATATCACTGAAAGTAGGCGGAAAATCACATGAGAAAAAATTGTTTTTTAGTTCCCTTGCAATGGCTGTTGCTTTACCAGCAGTAGTTGCGCCCGTGCAAGCTCAAGAGGTTAGGGCTGATGTTGCAGAAGTATTCACCGACGTAAGTAAAAGTTATTGGGCATATGAATCTATTATGAAAATGCGTGATGCGGGGATTATCCATGGTTATCCTGATAATACGTTTAAGCCACATAATGCCATCTCGCGGGTGCATACCGCGTCGTTATTTGCACGTTCACTTGATTTAAAGCTGATTAGACCCGGCAAAGAGTTTAAAGACGTGCCGAAAACCAACGTGTATTATGACCAGATTCAAGCGGTCTATCGTGCGGGTATCTTTGACGGAAACACAGCCGGAACGTTTGGTATTAAAGACAATTTAACACGTGGTCAAATAGCAAAAGTCATGGCGATTGCATTTGATTTAGAAATGCATAAAGGTTTTATCTTTGATGACGTATCAAAAGACCATTGGGCAAAAGATTATATCGCTTCGTTGTATATGAGTGGCATCACGGTGGGAAGTGACGGCAAATTCATGCCGCAAGATTCAGTCTCTCGCGCACATTACGCCGCGTTCTTAGACCGAGCGTTAAATCCAGAGGACGCACTAGTGCCAGACAAGCCGTTACAACCAGAGCCACCGAAGCCAGACCCGAAACCTGAACCAGAAACACCAGTTAAACTGGGTGATATTCCGGCTGAAAAAGATGTGGTAAAACCGTCAGGATGGAAACTAGAAGTATTAGAATCACATAAACAACAGGCGTTAGAAACAGCGAAAGATAGACCGGATCATGGTTCTTTTGGAATTGTGAGAAGGTCCTTAGATTCTGTTAGAGACCCCGAATACTTAAACGGGTATTTAAAGAATCGCCTTGCATATATTCAATCATCAGATACAGTTGAAGATTAGATTGTTGGGTTAAATTACGCTATTAAAATAGGGAAGGTTTATACTGCTCCCGATAACTCATACACGATTTACATTGACTATTATATGAGTATCGACCCAAACACAATGAAACCAATCGAAAGGGTCTCAATCAATTTTGCATCATAAAAAAATCAAAACCAAATAAACCTATCTATTTCACCATAGATAGTTTTTCTTTTGAACAACCCGTTACAAAATTAAACAATAAATAAATTACGAGAGCAGAGGGTAAACAACAGTGCGAATCAAAAAACATAAAAAATTTTGGCTCAGTGCGATGGCTGCATTCATGCTGACAACTTCAATTGGATTTACAGCCAATCCTATCAGTGTGAGTGCAAGCGATGAAGTTTGAAAAAGATGAAGTTTATTGAATCTTATATAGACTTTTTGGAGGGGTAAAATGGACTTGCAAATGAAAATAGGAAACGCTTTTGATTATGATCTGGTTGAAAAAAGATCAATCAATAAATTTAAAAAGATGAATTTATCCAAGATAGATGATAAGAAAGAACAGGCAAGGATCGGCTTTTATTTTTTAGCATTAGATTTAATATTAGGAATTACGGAAATTGAAGAGGCAAAAAGTTTAATCATTGATGGCGCATTTCAAAAAAAAGTGAATAATTTTGATAATAATGATTTAGGAATAGATGCGGTATTTATAGATGAAGAAAATAAAGTAGTTAATTTGTTTAATTTTAAATACAAAGAACAGTATTCTAAGGGTACCCAAAAAAGTGCCTCAATATTACAAGAAACATCTCCATTTTTGGGGTTTATTTCAAATGAAACTGAATTCGAGAAGGAGAGACCTTCACTTGATGAACTAACGCGTGAAAAGATAAATGAAATTATTGAAGCAAAAGAAAGTACAGATTTTGAATATAAGCTATTTGTTGTTTCAAATGATAATACTTATATTTATAGTAATGATCCAGGCATCATCGCATTCAAACAAAACTATAGTTGGTTGAAGTTGATCAATGTAAATTTATTTGACCTTGCTAATGAACTTGCTATAAAGCCAAAAGATAACGAAGCGAAACTAATATTAAATAAAGAAGCAATGTTACGTCATGATATGGATGGATATACAACTGCAACATCTTATGTATCTAAAGTGAAGCTAGTTGATATTGTTAAAATCACTACAACTGATTTAGAGTTGCGTAAAGAAGAGAATTTAGAGGATGGAGATTTAGTCAGATCCCAAACGTTAGATCTGAATACGTTGTTTGATAATGTTAGGGGATATGTAGGAGACACCTCTTATAATGAAAACATCCTACAGACGATAGAAAAAGAACCTGATAAATTTTTCTTTTATAATAATGGAATAACAATTACTGCTGAAGATATTAAAGTTAGATCTGCAAGTATGGATACTAAATATATAATTGAGTTAACTAATTTTCAAATTGTAAATGGTGGACAAACATTAAGAATTATTTATAAGTTCATTGAGGAATACCCGGAATTAATTAATAATCTTGCAACAGCGAGCGTACTAGTTCGATTTTTCAAAACGGGTTTAGAAGAAGGTTTAGTCAATAAAGTAGCAGAATTTACAAACAGTCAAAATGTTATCTCGCCAAGTGATCTAAGATCAGTGGACAAGATTCAATTAGATATCGAGAATCATTTTAAATTAGAGAAGATTGAGTACCGAAGAAAGCGAACAAAAGATTATCATAACGATGAACAATATGAGAGATCAATTTCAATGGAGAAATTAGGTCAAATTTTACTTGCTTACAATGGACATCCCGAAAAATCGAGTAATAATAAAAAGAAGATATTTGATACATACTATGGAAAAATATTTAATAATAATCCGCAGTTTATGGAATTAGCAATTGAATTGGTGGAACAATATTATGATGTTGTTTCGGTATATGCGAGTTTGGAAAGTCAGTATAAGTATTATGAACAAAAGATCTTCTATATTATTTATTTGTGTAGAATTATCGATAAACCAGTAGTCTACTTAATAAAATTTTTAGAAGCAGAGATAGAAAGCTTTAGAAGTAAAGAAAGAATTTCACCTGCAAGAAAATTAATTCAAAATGGGTTTAAGAAATCATTGAACGAAAAACTAAAAGAATCAGATTACGATTTAATCGATGAATTAAAATTATAAGATTCGTATTCAACTAGCGATCTATGGTTCAAATTGGTTCAAGTGCTATCAATCTCAGTCAATTTTAATCAATCTTTATCCATTTATAATTACGTGAAGTATTGATACACAAGGATTGAGCTTGATGGAGTATGCATGAAGTATATCCCGATACTTCTCAAAACGTTAATATCGGTTATTACCGTTTCAACCCTTTCTCTTCGGAGAAAGGGTTTTTTGGTTCTATACGATAGGTTAGGGTTTTTAAATTTTTAAACAGGTTCTATAATATATGTTGGGGTTTTCACACAATTCCTTCGGATTTGCATGCTTGCCGCGGGCTCGCTCTTCGACTTCCCAAGCAAGTTTTTCTCGGGAACTTGCTTGGGGCATTGGAAGAGCTCGCATTTGAGCTGGCGTCCGCAAATTCGTACGGAATTGTGTGCATAAAAAATGTAAATAGAAATTTTGAATAGCTTTGTTTATAGCTATACAGTTGCGTTTATAGAGGGATTAGATAATAAAATAAAAGTCATCAAAAGAGCAATCTTTGGCTTTCCTTTGATTGTTTTCAAGCAAAAGAATGTTAAGTTATAGTATAAAAGTATAGGGTCTAATTTTAAATGACGTATTCGTCACCCTAACATTTGAAAGAGAATTTTTTCTTGAAGTATTAACATATAACGTGTGTCGAATAAAAATAAAAGTTAATTTATGGTACGATGTACTTAAAGATATAAAGTTAGTTCATTTTGTGGATAGTTAGAAATAAGAAGATGAATTTTATGTAAAAGAAGGTAAAGAGGTAAAGTTATTTGTGAAGAAGTTATATAAGTCTATAAAAAATGAATAAAGTAAAAAATATTATTGACTCTAATAAATATGAGTAACCAAGACAAGCTGTAAAGTTTAAAACAGAAAAACTATTAGGTTAAATGTTATCAGGTGGCTACGATAAAGATAGGTTTAAATTTAAAATAAAAGTCCTTATGACTGAATTTAATAGAAGAAATAATGATAGAGGGTGCAGCTTTGTGGTATTGATGCTTTTTATAATATAGTTGAGAAGGTGATATATAGATGAGTGTAGAGATTGTAAAGCAATTGAGAAAAATGGCGATAACAAAACAAGTTAATTTCCTTTTAGGATCTGGAATATCAGTACCCGCTATTCCATTAATGGGCACATTCCAGAATATAAATGATAAGTCAGCTAATGAACAATTATTTGAACGAGTTCAGGAAGTTAGTAACAAGTTATTAATTAAAAACAAGTGTGACAAGTATGAAATGAAAGATAAAGATATTTATATAGTTTTTGAAAATTATCAAAAATTTATAGAGAGCATTGTTTCCATACTTAACTTGTCTAACTCTCGACAGACACCTAAAAATGTGAATATTTTTACAACTAATTATGATTTATATATTGAAATAGCAACTGATCAAATTTTAAAGAAATACAAATTGGTGTTTAATGATGGAGCTACTGGATATTTTGATCGTTGCTTAGATAGTTCAAATTTTAATAGAACAGTTTCATATAAAGGGTTAAATGATAATTACATCAATGAAATTCCGTCAATAACGTTGATAAAGCCACATGGTTCAATCAATTGGGAAAAACAAGATCAAAATATTGTAATTAAAAATGAGGTGGTTGAAGAGCCAATTATAGTAAAGCCAGATGGATATGAGGCGACGACTACTTTTGAAAATAATCATTTTCATGAAATGTTGCGTATTTTTCAAATGGAATTAGATAAGCCTCAATCGGTCCTATTTGTGATAGGTTTCTCTTTTCAAGATAAACATATTGCAAAGATGGTTAAGCGGGCAGTACAGAATCCTGAATTAATGGTCTATGCATTTGGATATACTGATAACGATAGGAAAATTTACTTAGAGAATTTAAATTTTGAAAATGAAAGACCAAACTTTAAAATATTGACACCCAAAGATTTTAATGAAGCTTATACTAATAAGCATATGGATAATATGAGTGGTGAAGAGTGGTTTAGCTTCACTTTACCAAACCTAACGAATATATTGAATGATATCAAATAGGAGGAATTCAAATATGAGAACACAAAGTAAAAAGTTAGGTGTCATTGTAGGAGTTGAGGGAGATGTGTCACAAGTTGGTATGTATCATATGTCAAATGCAGCAGAATTTATATGGTATGGAGATATTTTGACAGGACCTAAAATAGGAGCATATTTAACCATTAATCAAAATGAAGTTAAAATTATTGCAACAGTATCGACAGAGAAAATTATAGATCAACAAAATACTATTAAAAGTAAGGAATTTGACAATCGCTATGCAAAAAATTCTATTAATCGTTTAATAACGTTAAAAGTAAAAGGAGTAATTAGTGAGGGAGCCTTTGAGGTAACCAGTCAATATGTACCGATGATAGGTAATGAAGTTACTTTAACTACCAAAGAAGAATTAAAAATTATTTATGGTGTTGAGAATGAGGAAGAAACTATTCTTATAGGAGAATCGATTTTAGAGGGCCAACCAATTCAATTACCTATTAATAAATTCTTTGCATCACATATTGGTATCTTTGGTAATACTGGTAGCGGGAAATCCAACACACTTCATAGATTATTTCTAGAGCTTTTCAGAACGAAATATTATAAAAATATTATTAAAAGTTCACAATTTTTTATCATAGATTTTAATGGTGAGTATATAGGAGAAAACATGTTTGCTGTTAAAGAACAAGATAAAGAAATATTTGATGTTAATACAAGAAATGAAGATAGAGGACGTAAGTTACCTGTAAAAGAAGCTTATTTATTTGATGCTGATATTTTATCAGTTTTATTTGATGCTAGGCCGGCAACACAGGTGCCTTTTCTTCGGATGGCTTTGAGGACTTACAAAGAAAAGGTAAAAGATGCTGAGAGTTTTGCAAGTATTGAAATTGGTTTATTAATATCAATCATAAAAGGAACCAAAAGTGTAGCGGGAGATGCACTTAATAATTGGATTACGGCGGCTGAGAATATCGGAGTGAATAATGAGGTATTGCAGGGTCTTGAAAATAATTCTGTGAAAAATAATTATGGGAATTTAGAAATCATATCCGATACAGGTAAAATAATTTTTAAAGATGGAAAAATTACAAATGAAGGGGAGAAGGAATTAAAAATCAAAGATATAGAACAAGAACTTAGAAGTATATTTTATCATGCAAGTCCCATACAAAAGCTTAATTACTTCCTTCAATTTCAAAAAGTATATGTATCAGCATGGAAATCAGCAAATATAGAGCATCTAAATCCACTGTTTAATAGGATGCAGACATCATTTGATAGTCTAGAGAAGGTCATAGAAGTTCATGATGATATTTCAGGAAGTTATAAAGCAATGAATATAATATCTCTTCTTCACGCCAACCAAGAAATTACTCGTTTAATTCCTATGTTAATATCAAAAATGATTTATGATGAACATAGGTATAGAGTTTCGATTCAGAATATTAAAGAAACTAAGCATTTAATCATTGACGAAGCACATAATATTTTAAATGAAGAGTATAGAAATACAGGAGATGACTGGCAGGATTTTCGTTTGTCGGTGTTTGAAGAAATTATTAAAGAAGGTAGAAAGTTTGGGTATTATTTAACTCTTGCAAGTCAGCGCCCAGCAGATATATCTTCAACAATATTGTCTCAAATCCATAATTATTTAATTCATCGACTTGTAAATAATATTGATTTACATATGTTAGAAAACACCATGCCCACTCTTGATCATAGTTCATTTCAAAGGATTCCGAGCCTTGGAAAAGGCGAGGTAATAATAACTGGAAATGCAATACAAGTACCTGTATTTGTAAAGATACCTAAGGAAGAGAATATTCGACCTAATAGTGATGATATATTACTTACAGACTTATGGAAGGATTAATTTATTATTACTGTTTACCCTTTCTCATTATCGAGAGAGTTTTTTTGTTTTTTAAGTTCTATAATATATTGTCTGAAAAATTCGAATAATTAACAGATGAATTTATTAATAGTGATGATAAAGAAATACAGATTGGTGATGATAAATTTGATTAAGTATTGCGAAATCAACAGCAATAAGCTGTTGAAAAGACTCTTGAATATTATCACAGTGATCACAATGCGGGATTTTACAGATGACTATGATATAAATTGGAAAAATTAATTTTAGAAACAGATGATTAATTACCAACATCTAAATTAAGTAGAGCTATATTAGGTCAAGGATTGTGACAGAAGTTAAAAAAACAAAATGAGAAGACTAACCGAATTTTTGAAAGGTTTTTCAAACCGCTTTTATCCCATGACTTTATAGAGAACAGGAAAGAATTTGAGGAATATTTAGTTGAAAATGAAAGGCATATTCAAATGATATCTAGAAAAAACGACGAGCCAAAAGGGCATATGAAGAAATATCTAACTTCTATCAACATCTACTCCAAGCATGTAAAGTAAATAAGTTCAATAACATGCATAATGATTTTCCATACTTAGATTTTGGTCAGAGAAAGAATCTAACCAAAAGAGAAAAGGGAATTAGAAAGAATTATGAAGAGTTTATACGAGTTACTCCTCGTTGTACGAAATGTCTAGGGTTTATTGATGGTGAAGAGAATGCAATAAAGATACACAATTGTTGTAATTAATACAATGCAGAATAAGATATTTCATATATGTTAAGTAAAAGTATGTTGAAAATAAAATAATAAATAAATGTGTATTCAACCAGCATCTAATGGTTCAAATTGGTTCAAGTCGCATCAATTTCAGTCAATTTTAATCAATCTTTATCCATTTATAAATTAGTGAAGTATTGATACAGATAGATTGAGATTGATTGAGTATCTATGAAATTCATCTCAATATTTCTCAAAACGTTAATATCGGTTATTACCGTTTCAACCCTTTCTCTTCGGAGAAAGGGTTTTTTTGGTTCTATACGATAGGTTAGGATTTTTAAACAATACCGTATAAATTTTGGTTTATTTCGGAAATTTTTTATATGAATTTTTCAGGTGCAGGTGTACACTTAAAATAAAAAAGAAAGAAGACGATAGTATGATTACAATACGGCCAATTACGCAACAAAATGAGCAAGAAGTGCGCGCGGTACGACCGAAAAAAGAACAATCTTCTTTCATTGAAACGGTTGATGTTTGTTTAAAGGAAGCAGCAGAAGAAGCGAGATGGCATCCGGTTGCGATTTATGAAGAGGAGCAAGTGGTTGGTTTTGCGATGTATGGCGCATTTGGAAAAAATCCAGACGTTTGGATCGATAGAATTGTAATTGATGCCGTATTTCAAGGGAAAGGATACGGTCGTCAAGCGATGGAACAATTGATGACACTCGTTCTTTCTCAATATGAGAGTCGTCGGATTTATTTAAGTATCGTCGAACCGAACGAACGCGCACGTCGGTTATACGAACATCTCGGTTTTCAAAGTACAGAAAGACACGATCCAAATGGCGAACTTATTTTTCAATACGACAAAAACGAGTAAGTGCGCGCTTACCCGTTGTGTATCGTAACGATGACGAATCCCGTTCCGTCAAATGATGCATCGTATGTGACGTCGGCATGTTCTTTTAAAAATTGTTGATATTCTCTTTTCGTCAAGGTATGGATCGTATAATCGCCATATGTGACGGTATGGGCATCGTGTAAATATGCAATATATTCTTCTAATACGAGGTCGTAATGTTTCATGAGTAGACTATGGGGTAATCCGACGTATCGAATATGCCACGGTTCGGATTGAATTTGCGTCACGTCTGTTTTATGTGCAGGATAACGCATAATGAAGCCGTAGTCCCAAACGTTTTGTTGAAGCCATTTTCCTTCTTCAGTATTTTCCATTAATCCGACGGTCGATCCGATATCAAGCGCAAGCCCTGTATGGTGTTCACTCTGTTTCGGTTTGAGTGCACGTGGTGCGCCGTACGTTTTGTAGACGTTCCGTTGGGAGTGGAATGAACGGAAACCGCTATTGACGATGAAATGTGTGACGTTTTCTTCGTGTGCACGCTGCATCATCTGTTGGAATGCGGGGATAATGAGCGGGTCGGCTTCGACATGTCCGTCTACTTCATAAAAATGTGTCGGTGTAATCGGTGTTAACGTTTGAGGAAGTGCACTTCGATTCATCGTATATGTATGATTGACGAGTCGTAACTGTTCACTTGCGTTCACTTGTGGATAAAAGAAATAAAAAAGACTGACGACGAATAGTGTGAATAAAAAAAGATGTCGTTTTTTCAATAAAATCACCTCATTGTTTACGATACGAGATCTTTCTGAACAAAGAAGAAGGAAAAGAATGAAGGTTTTCTGAAGAAAAACTTTTTCGTCTGTTCGAAATTCCTGTTATGATAAAGAGAGCGGAGGAGGAGAAAGATGAACGAAAAATGGATTCGCTTCATTGCTTTTATAATCGTCAACGGTGCGACGTTGCCGTTACTTTATATGATGATTTTGACGCCGGCTGAAAGTACGCTCATTCAAGCGTTCATTTATATGATGACGGCTTTAACGTGGATTGTGATGAACGTGACAGCTTTTCATTTACATATCGCGCTTTTAAGTAAAGATGAGCCGATGATTCGGTATGGTTATGGATTTATCGCACTTCAAGTTGTCGCATTGTTATATATGGACTTCGTCAATGTTGAAAATATAATCGCGAATGTCGTACTCGGTTTGACACTCGTTGTGACGATGATTGCTCTACTCGTCACAATCGCTCGAAATCGTTAAAAGTGAAAAAAGATACGAGAAAATGCTCGTATCTTTTTTAATTTGTCAAAATCGTCAACTTTTTTGTCTCTTTGTACGTAAAGACATAAACGAAAGGAAGTGTTTTATGCACGAATCATCTTCATTGTTACCGACACATCGTATTCGCTCGCTCGATATTATACGAGGGATTGCGTTGTTCGGTATTTTATTAATTAATGTTCACTTTTTTATGGTAACCGATATTTTTAACGTACCGGAAGAAGTTATTCCGGCGGATACGTTACTCGGTCAAACGATTTCCGTTTTCGTAGAGAAGAAATTTTATTCGATCTTCTCATTTTTATTCGGTGTAGGCTTTTTCATTTTTGCGACGAAAGCAGAGTCGAAAGGGTGGAAGCCGTTACGTTTATTTTCACGCCGTTTATTCATTTTGTTTGTCATCGGACTTTTCCATCTTTACTTTTTCCTCGGTTCTATTTTGTCGATGTATGCGTTGATTGCTCTTTTCCTTTTACCCTTTTATCGTCGAACGGTACCGGTCATTATGAGTTGGTGGAGTATTATTTTCGCACTTTATACGTTGTCGTACATCGGGCAAATTGTGGCGAGTCCACAATGGTATTTCTTCCTCTTTGGTAACGATGCCATCATTATTTGGCTCATGTTTTTAGCAGGATTATTGTACGGAAAACTCGGATTTTTAAAAGAAGACCAAACGAGCGATCGTCGTTTACGTACAGTGCAGCGCACGACGTTTCCGATTTTTGTCATCGGTGTCATCGTATTGTACGTATTGTACGTCGGATACGGGTGGAGTAATACAGCGATAGATGCGTACCTCGGACTATTTGCGATTCCAATGACTTTCTTTTATATCGCGACACTCTTTTTAGTTTTGCGTCAAACAGATGTCGTGGAACGACTTCAACCGATTGGTTATGTTGGCCAGATGGCATTTACGAATTACTTATTACAAAATGTAATCGGTGTAGCGCTCATTACAGCATTTGGTAATCCGACGTCAATCGGTCTGTTGACACTCATTGCGTTACTTATTTATATGATTCAAATTGTCTACAGTGTGATTTACTTCAAATATTTCAAAATAGGACCATTAGAAAGTATATGGCGCCGTTTAACATACGGACGCCGTTATCGTCACCATACTTTTTCGAAATAAGATGAAATGGAGCGAGTCGTGTGCTCCATTTTTTTGTTTCAAATTAAAAAAGAAGTGAAAACAAATGAAAAAAGCGTGTACACTTTTTCGATACTCGTTCGTTACATAAGTGAAAGGGGGAGGAGACGATGAAAGAACCGACGATTGAATCGTTATATGAGCAAAAGTTTGATTTTATTTTCCGGTATTTATGCAAAATCGGTTGTCCGAAAGAAGAAGCGGAAGATATCGTACAATCGACGTTTTTTAAAGCGATAGAACATATGATTCATCTATCGACAGACAATCCGAGTGCTTGGTTATTTCAAGTAGCGACGAATGCGTATTACGATTACTGTCGTCGGGAAAATGCGTATCCTTCCTTAAAAGTAGAAAGACAATTTGCAGAACGTATGGAAAAAGAAGAAACTGACGTAGCCGATCGATTGATTGCGATGGAATCGACAGAAGCGATTCAGGCGACGTTACGAAAGATGACACCGACATATGCGCATTTATTGTTGTTGAAGTACGAGCTCGATATGAGTTATGAACAAATCGCTCAAATGCTTAATCGTTCGGTTGAGTACGTGCGGACGAATTTATATCGAGCACGTCAACAGTTTAAAAAAGAGTGGAGGGAAATAAAATGAAAGAACAATTTCCATTTAGAGAAGAAGAACGAATCGTTCAAAAAGCACGTCGCCAAAGTAGACGCCGAATGATCGGCACGACCGTCATTACATTGCTCAGTTTTCTCATTATCGGTGGCATGCTGAAATGGCAATGGACGGCGTACGGATTACATGAAAAAGCGAAAGTAGAAGAAGCAAAAAGTGAATTGTACGGGGGAAATCGGCATATGAGCCCGGTTGAAACGAATAATCATTTATTCCAGCCGTCGCAAACCGCTTATCGGTATGCATTGCTACAACAAATTCCAATTGAAACGAGACAAGTTGAAGTCGGCGCATCGAATCGTCTTTATTTTGAACCGACACCGTATGCTCGCTATGACATTTTTGGAACGAAACAGATGATGTTTTTTCCACCGAATGAAAAAGGAAATTTAAATGATGAACCGACGGCATCGTATCAAGAAGCCGCCGTTTCGTTAACACATCCGATGCGATATGAAGATATTCAACAGGCGCTTCCGAAAGAAGTGATCGTTCATTGGATTGGCCCACTCGAACGAATTGACGAACCGGTCGTCAATGATGAAACGTTAGGTATTGCATTACGCGATAAAGCAGGAGAATTGTATGAAGAGCCGCTACGCAATTTTTTAATCAATGCTGACATTTTGAAAAAGAAAAAAATACGAGAGCATGAAGAAGTCGCGAAACAAGCAAAACGGATCAATCGTGCGACAACGATCGGTGAGATTGAAACGTACGGCCTCGTCATCGAAGCGGACCGTGCGACGTTACAACAAATGAAACAATTACCGTTTGTT
>JASLJC010000083.1 GCA_030152585.1 Savagea sp.
GCTTCCGCCATTACCTGGTGTTTCTGGTTCTTCTGGCTTCTCGCTTCCGCCATTACCTGGTGTTTCTGGTTCTTCTGGCTTCTCGCTTCCGCCATTACCTGGTGTTTCTGGTTCTTCTGGCTTCTCGCTTCCACCACCACCTGGTGTTTCTTCTATTTTAATATCTAGTTCTGTTTCACATTTTTCATATTCTACTACAATTTCACCGACGATTTTTCCATCTTGATCTTTTACAGTGTAATGACCTTCTGGTAATTTCGTACGGTCGATCACAACTCGTCCGTTTTCATCTGTTTTTTCTACAATCACTACTTCTTTATCTTCTGACTCCAACGTATAAGTCGTATCTTTTTCAACGGGTTGACCATTTTCTTTTATCGTCACTGTAAACTGTTTACATGTTTGTTCGTTTGTTACAGTTACGTGTAAGTTTTCAACGACATGACGATCTTTTGACAATTTATAACCGAGAGGTGCTTTCGTTTCAACGAAGTAATAGTTACCTACTGGTAATCCTTCCACGACGATTTGTCCATTTTCATCTGTCGTATACATTCCTTGAGATACATCTTGTTCATTAAATAACTCAAACTGTGCACCTTGTAATGTAACAGATTCGTCTGCAGCGTCAACTTTCGTTAAAACGATTTGTTGTTCTGTTGGAACGACTGTTTTACGTTTGTTCAGAACCGTCAATTGTCCATTGTCGTCCACATGACGTGGTGTTTCATCTAACGTGTAATGTTCAGGTGCTTTTACTTCTACAAAGTAATAGTCGCCTTTTTCTAATTCTTCGACGACGATAAGACCTTCTTCATTCGTCACGAATGTATCATGTTCACCATTTGGAATGAGTTGATCTTGGCCTTCTTCTTTTTTATACAATTTGAAATGTGCGTCTGCTAATACGTTTTGAGTATCATCTGCGTCTACTTTTTTCAATTGTACGGTCATTTTTTCAGATTCCGGTTGTGTAGGGACGAGTTCTTTTTCGTTTTGAATTTCAACTGTCGTTCCTGCTACTGCCGGGATATGTTGATTCGACAAGACGTAACCTTCTAATGCTTTCGTTTCAACGAAAACATATTCGCCTTCTTGAACGTTCGTAAATGTAATACGTCCGTTTTCATCTGTCGTTCCTTGTCGAACGACTTCGCCTGCTGTATCACGTAATTCGAATTGGACACCTTGTAATGATTGTTTCGTTTCGGCGTCTACTTTATGCAATTCATACGTTACTTCTTTCGGTTGTGCCGGCTTATCTGGCGCTTGTGAATAGTTCGGTATTTTCCAATTTTCACCGTCTTTATTTAAGTTATATGGACTTTCACCATTTAAAACAAACATTTGATCCGCAACTTCTCCATATCCGTCTAACGGAATTTCTTTTAATACGTACGTTCCGTAACGGAGTTTGTCGAATGTAACGAGTCCTTCTTCATTTGTCGTACCTTCATATAACTTGTATCCTGTCTTTGTCCATAACTCAAATGTGACACCTTGTAACGGACCGTGTTCGACCCATTGGCCACCTTCTGAATGTAAACCTATTTTTTCAATTGTAATTTTTCCTTTTTCAGTCGAAAGGCTTCCGCTTGATGCATTCCAATAAAATTCTTCCTTCACATCGTTAGAAGATTTTGAATCGGTACCTGCTGCACCTTTGTACTGAATCGATGCTTCGTTTGAGATCGAAGCGGTTGGGTTGTCTCCCATATCTCCGATAAACAATGTACCGTACGTAATATCGTACGCTTTATGATCCATATTACCGAGTGAAATAGTGATCGTTTGTTTCGTCGTTTCAATTGAAACGTCTACTTTTTCTCCGAGAATACGGCTTCCATCTTTTGCAAATGTCACTTCTCTTACTTCAATCGTATCTTTTAATACCATTAAATTATCTGACATTTTATCTGTAAATGTTACTTCTCCTAATGTAGACTGTGAGTTGTTCACTTGAACGTTCCACAATACGACACCGTCTTCTGAACTTGCAAAGTTATCTGCTGACTTTTCAATCAATTTATTCGCATGCTCGAACGTTACATCTTTTGTAAATGTATGTTCTTTGCCATTTGGTGCTTGATAGACAGCTTCGTTTTTAAATGTAGCTGTTTCTTTTAATTTTTCTGTTGATTTCGTTTGATATTCAATTAAATACGCTTGTTGTTCGTTCGTTGTAAACGTAACCGTATAAGATTGATCGGTCACTTGAATATCGATTCCTTCTGTTACGCGTTCACCTTTTACACCTTGTCCTCCTGAACGAATGTCGAGCTTATACACTTTAATCGAATCTTTGACGAACGTATGGTTCGGGCTTAACGTATCGGTTACCGTCGCATTCTTCATCGCATGTCGTGCATAGTTTACCCCGACTTTCCAATTCATCTCGTTCGTCGAGTGATCATATTCTCCCTCTTTAAAACCGTTATTTCCTTGTGGTTCTGTTTTAATATTTTCTGTTGCTGTCTGTTGTACTTGATATTCTTTTTGATCGATTGTTGAAACGAACGATGCTGTCGCATCATTTTGATACGTGTCATACGCTAAACCATCTTCATCTAAATCGTATTTCGTTTTGTACGTCACCGTAAAAGTCGTACCTTTTGGTAAATCACCAAATGTCATCGTAAACCCTTTCGTCGGGTTGACTTCGAGGTCATATGTGACGCTAGTTCCTTCAACCTTAAAAGCTTCTTTTCCTTCACCGATTAATGTTTGACGACTTTGCGCTTGATCACTTGATGAAAATACATCTTCAATTTTAAAATTCGTCACCGCTTCTGCTAACGAAACGTTCATCTGCCATGTAATTTCACGAGCTTCATAGTCGACCGATGCTTTTCCTTTATAAAACGTCGACTGTCCATACATATAAGCGTTCGCTGTCGCTTCGATTCCTTCGGTTACCGTCGCTTTATTTTCAATATATTCACCATTAGATACGTTAATTCCACCGCTTACGAAACTATCGTATGTGACGATGTAATAAAAGGCTGGATCAGCGCCTTTAAACGTATATCCTTTTGAATCTTCATTCCACGTAACAAGACCTGTTACTTCTTCTTTTGCACCTGTCGTACGGTTTATTTTTTCAATTGTTAACGATTGTTGATCAATTACATGATCTCCCGTCATTTGATCGGTAAATCCGTCTTCTGTGACTTCACCGTTTTCGTTAAAGACGACGGTCCACGTTAAACGTTCTCCATTTTGAAAACTGTCTACTTTTTTCTCTATTTTTTTCGGATCTTTTTGCCCGTCATAGGAAATGACGACGGTACTTGCCGCTTCGTCTCCTTCATGACTTGCTTTGTTTTGGAAAGAGTAGTCTTTCATTTCGGAATGGAAATTATTTTGCTTTTTGTGTAACGACGTTACGTTCACTTTCGTTTGATACGTTAATGTGTACGTGTAAGGACCTTCTGGTAATTCAACAGGAAATTCGTTCGCTGTAAATGTTTTACCTGTTGACGAGCCTTTTCCGAGTAAGCCGACATTAAATTGTTCGACTTGAATATCCCCGTACAATTCATGATCTCCGATAAGTTCGTCGTTTACTTTACTTCCTGCTTGTAACGGTTGACCGGATTTGTTCACATCAATTGTCCATTTGATTAAATCACGTTGATGTGCGTTTTCATTCGGTTCCACTTTATCTGTTTCTGTCGGTTCAACTGCTCCTAGTTGCTCACCTTTTTTCGAAATCGTTCCATCGTGTTTCGGAACGAATGTGAAAGGAAACGTTACACTTTGTCCTCCCTCGATTGGAATAACGAGTTGTTGATCGAGTCCTTCGCTTGTCCCTTTTTCATCAAATTTCGCCTTGAAATCAACGTCCCCAATAAGTCCGCCCATTTCAATATCGTTTCCTAATGTCAATGTGACAAGACCGGATGCGTCGGTTTGATAATGTAAAACATTACCGTCTGAATCTGTTAACCTTCCCGATAACGCACTTTGATTAAAAACGACGAGCGATTGTGGTAACTGAATCGTGAAAAAGTCTCCTTCTTTATATGCAACATCTGGATTCAATGCAAATTTATATTTTACGCTTACTTCATCCCCAATTTGAGGTTGTAATTGTGCTGCTTCTTCTGGACTTTTAATTTCAGTTCCTTTTACATTCAACCCAGCAAATTGAAGATTAGCATGTTGCTGAATATTGTTCGAACGACTTTCGTCTGCCACGTTCGAATCACTTTCATCCAATAATGATTCTTCAGCCGTTAAACTTTCATCTTCCTTTACTTCTTCTTCAAAATCTAGTGGCATGTCTTGCTCTGGCACTTCTGAATCTTGATCGACAGTCGACTCTTCTACATCGATTTTCGGTTCTTCTAAATCATTAGACTCCGATTGTTCTGTCGACTCTTGTTCGTTCGAATCAATTGTCGGTTCCTGTTCTTCCTCTTTTTCAAGTGTTGGAACATCGTCCGTTAATTGTTCATGAACGTCTAGTTCATCTATTGTTGAAGCCGGTACAACGTCCATCGCAGACGCTTGCATCATGCTCAACGGACTTAAGATGACCTGTGCAACAAGAAAAACAGATAATATAACTTGATAAAATCTTCTCTTCATAGGACTCCCCTTTTCTCTTTTTTGTGCTTCCCAGTAGTCATCACTTTCGATAAACGAAAGTCTTCATCTATAACAATAGCTCACTTTTTCTCTTTCTCTGTTTTTCGTTTTTCTCTAATAAAGTAAATTAAAAATAAGGAATGTCACATTTTAGACACATTTCAAGAAGAAGGAACGTTCATTTTTTTATTATTTATCCGATACTATACTTATGTAATTTTAGAAAGTTACATGACCTCATACGGAATGTAAGGGAGTGTACGAAAGTGAATCACCGGATTTTAATTTCGAAACGACAATTTCAATTATTAGAATTTTTAGAAGAACAGAGCGATTGGGTAAGCTCTCAACAAATTGGACAATTTTTAAACGTTTCTAATAAAACGGTACAAAATGATTTACAAGATTTAAAAATTTTACTACCTGAACGATGGGAAATCATCACGCAAAAGGGACGCGGCATTTTATTAAATTCGCCTCGTATCGAAACGGTTATTTCCACGTTTAAACATAATGAATTAGATTTGTTGTATGAAGCAATCGATGCACTCGTTCATGAGCAATTTCAAACATTACGTCAACTTAGCGAACGATTGTATGCTAGTACGACGTTGACGAATACGACACTTGAACAAATTGAACGATTTATCGAAAAGTATCATTTGACGTTGCATCGAAACCCTTATTATATCGACGGGAATGAAGGGATGATGCGTCTTTTTATTTTTGATACGAATTATTCGCGCATCGGTATGCTACATTATCGCCAAATGTTTGAAGATCGACGACAACGTTTACAAGAAATGTTGCAACAACATGGACTTATCGTACATACGACATATGGGCTTAATGTTTTTTGGGCTTATTTACGGGTCACGATTGAACGGATTGAAAAAGGTTATCCTGCTCGTCCGTTTCCACCTTTTTTACGTGAGCGCATCGAAAAAACAAGTCTCTACCAACAACTTCAACCTTTTTTTGACTGGGTGGAAACTGAATTTTTTCTTCCTTTCTCGATATCTGAACGAATGTATTTATATTTTGGACTGATTCATACTGAATTTTATTTACAAGACGCACGGACACCTTTATTTTTCAAGCAATTAAAAGAACCGAATCATCCTTTTCATGCTTTTGATGTGTTCGTCCGTTTTTTAGAAAAAAATTTTGCATTGTCTTTTTCAACCGATTTTTATTTTTTACAAAATTTATTCGATACTTTTTATTTATCTTACGTGCGCGATGTCGGAATTGCCTTCGATTATCAATCACCGGATAATTTTTATCGTTACTTTACACAACGACCGTTTTTACCGTACGCAAAAGTAAATCAATTGTGCGATGTATGGGAGTCCGCTGGTGGCTTTGCCTGTCAAACGGAAAGTCGAGCTATTTTGACGACGACGATTCAAGACTTTATCATTCGTCATACGACAGTACGTGTCTTGTTCGTCACTTCTCGTAGTGAACCGATTGCGCAATTTATTTTAAGTATATTAAGAAGAGAATTTCATGGAAAAGCTACATTTACGGTTTATCCAATCGATGACATTCTGACACTTCAAGAAGTCGCTAAACAGTATGACTGTCTCATTACCGATGTTCTTTTGCCAGTAGGTGCCATTGATATTCCTTATACGTTTATCGATATTATGTTTTCTAAAAAAAATATTATCGCTTCGTCCGAATTAATCGAAACGATAAAACAACAAAAAGAACGAGCATACAACGAATGGACGACTATCAAAGGAGAAACTGAACTTCGCGAACAGTTGAATACGTTAGATTGCAAACGCCATAAACGATATTCTTTATATGAAACGTTATGTACACAATCGGACGAACATTGAATCACAAAAAAGAAAAAGACACTTGAATGTTTGATCATTCAAGTGTCTTTCGTATTTTAGAGACGCTTTTGTTCTCTTTTTTATTTTGTACGGTTTCCACGTGGTGCGCTACGACGTCCGCTATTACGGTTTCCACCACTGTTACGACGACCTCCGCTGCGACCACCTTTATGATTGCTACGTCCGCCACCGCTACGACGGTTTCGTCCGCGTCCACCTTTGTTATTTCCACGTCCACCGCCGCGACGGTTTCGGTTTGGAAGTGGGCGTTCTTCTGTAATGTGTACCGGTGTTTCGTCCGGTTCACGTGTTAACATTTTAAGCGCTGCTGCGATAATGTCTTCTGCTTCATTAGATTCGAGTAATTGTTCAGCTAATGGACGGTAATCCGTTAACTCATTTTTCTCAATCGTCTCGAGTAATTGTTGCTTCGCGACGAGTTGTTGACCGACGAGTGCTTCTGCTTCTGTCGGCGGACGAAGTGGTGTCATTCGTTGGTTTGTCGTACGTTCGATAACACGTAAATAACTCATTTCACGTGGCACAACAAATGTAACAGAAATTCCTTTTTCTCCCGCGCGTCCTGTACGTCCGATACGGTGAACATAACTTTCTGGATCTTGTGGCACATCAAAGTTATAGACGTGCGTCACTCCTGAAATGTCTAGTCCACGCGCTGCAACGTCTGTCGCTACTAAAATTTCGAGTGTTTGACGCTTGAACTGACGTAAAACTGACATACGTTTAGATTGAGTTAAATCACCGTGAATTCCTTCTGCTGAATATCCACGTAAGTTTAACGCTTGTGCTACTTCGTCTACACGACGTTTCGTACGTGCGAAAACGATAGCGAGTGTCGGTTTTTGTACGTTTAATAAACGTGTTAAGACGTCAAACTTTTCGCGATCTTGTACTTTTACGAAATGTTGTTCAATATTGTCAACCGTCATCGATTTCGATTTAATTTTTACCGTAATCGGTTCTTTCATGAAACGTTCGGCAATTTTTTGAATCGGTCCTGGCATCGTTGCAGAGAAAAGTAACGTTTGACGTTCCTCTGGTACGTGTGACAAGATTTTACGAATATCATCGATGAAGCCCATATTTAACATTTCATCTGCTTCGTCTAAAACGAGTGTTTGAACGTCGCCTAACTTTAACGTACGGCGGTCAATATGGTCGATGAGTCGTCCAGGTGTTCCGACGACGATATGTGGTCCTTTTTTCAATGCGCGAATTTGGCGTCCGATATCTTGTCCACCAAATACCGATAATACTTGGATACGCTTCCCACGTCCAATACGTTGTAACTCTTCGGATACTTGAATCGCAAGCTCACGTGTTGGTGCAATGACAATTCCTTGTACTGCGCGATTGTCCGTCTGAATACGTTCAATCATCGGTACACCGAATGCTGTCGTTTTCCCTGTTCCTGTTTGCGCTTGTCCGATAACGTCGCGACCGTTCATTGCAGGTTCAATCGTACCTTCTTGAATCGGTGTCGCTTCTTCAAATCCCATATTCGCTAATGCTTGTTGTGTTTCTTGACTAATATTTAGTTCTGAAAATTTTGTCAAACTATTCCATCTCCTTGTTATCACTTATATAGTTCAATTGGTTACATTCCGAATGAAAACACGGCAAAAACGAGTTTTCAGTTTCGTCACTTATCCAACATGAACAGTTCATAAGGATCCGGACGAAATATACTTCTCATTCAATTTACGCTTGGACGATCACTCTAGGTGGGAATACTCGTATGGAGTGAGTACTACAAATAGTAGAGGTACTTTGAAAAGGGAAACCCGGGCTTTGCCGAGATGTACTCGCAGTGTTATGAGTACGGTAATTTTATTCATAAAAAAATACTCCTCAATCAAATGGAATGAAGAGCAGTTCATGTAAATGTATCCAATTCCTCTAGAGAGTGTACCACGCGAAAAGAAAACTAGCAATCATTTCGCTCGTATCCGAAATAGTCAGTCGATTTCTTTTAAAAAATGAAGCAAATGTGGAAACCAGCCGTCTCGGTCTCGACTATAACAGACGTGATGTTTTGCCGTAAGCGAAACGATTACTTCTTTATCTTTCGATTGAAGTTTTCTTTCTAATTCAAATGCTGCTCGAAGAGGTACGATGCCATCTTCTTTACCGTGAACGATACGTACAGGACAAGTAACATTACGATATTGTGTACGGACAAATTGCCAAACACGTAAAAACTGAAGAACCGCACGTTCTGGTGTATGAACGATTTTGTAAGTAAAAGAAGGTACATATGCCGACTCCTCATCTTGTCGTTGAGGACTGTTCATCATTTGTTTCATATTCCGAGCGAGTTGTGGGATGTGTATAAATCGGGCAGCTGCACTTAATAAAATCAATTTATCCACACGAAATTGGGCAGCTAAATAAATCGCTAACAAACCGCCCATCGAAAATCCGACAACATAAATGCGATCGACTCGCTTTTGTAAATGGCGATACGCTCGGATAGCTTCAGATATCCAACGTTCTGCGACGGCGTTTGGATGTTCTAATTGTAGCCATTCGCCATGACCGGTCAATGTCGGTACCGACAATACCCAATTCGTCCGCTTCGCGACATAATCAATAAACGGCTGTATTTCATACGGTCCTCCTGTAAAGCCGTGGAAAAAAAGAACGCCAACTTTCATTAGCGTTCTTCCTTTTGTAAACGGTCAATGAAACGTTCCATTCGCATACCTCGTGATCCTTTCACGAGGAGTAACGTCTCGTTTCCGACAATTTTTTGTAAATACTCCACAATTGCATCTTCATCTTCAGAAGAAAAGTTATCCACTTGTGGATAAGTCTCTTTAAGACGGATAGCACAATCTTTCATTTTTGATCCAAACGTTACAACACCTTCTATTTCGTTCGGATCAATCCGATCGACAATTTGCTCATGGTATGTTTTCGATTGAGGACCGAGCTCTAACATATCTCCGAGCACTAACCATTTACGCGGGCGTAATGTCGTTTCGTTCATAAACGTAATCGCTGCTTCAACTGACGTCGGTGCTGCATTGTATGCATCGTTCAAACAAAGTGTTCCATCTTTTAAAACGACCGGTTGCATACGCATCGGCGTCAACGTCGCGTGTCGTAACGCTTTTGCCATTTCGTCTACCGTTAACCCGAGACGATGCGCAACGAGTAATGCAATGAGTGCGTTTTGGACTTGGTGTTCCCCGTATACTGGAATGACGAATGTTCCTTCTACTACACCGTGCGTACGAAAACGCATCCCGTCTTCTGTCGGGTCAATATGTGTTGGATAAATCGCTCGTGACGTCTCGAGTCCGAAGTCGATTGCTTTTTTTCCCCACTTCTGAACGAGTGGCGTCAATAACGGCTCGTCTCCGTCATACAATAAAATACCGTCAGTTGCTAGCGATTGAACGATTTCAAATTTGGCACGAGCAATTCCTTCACGCGAACCGAGGTCTTCCATATGTGCTTCTCCGATATTCGTAATGACAGCGATATGAGGATGCGCAATCTGTGACAATTCCGCAATTTCTCCAAAACCACTCATTCCCATTTCAACGATTGCGACTTCGGTGTCTTCTGGCATATTTAATAACGTAATCGGTAAGCCGAGCTCGTTATTATAATTTCCTTCCGTTTTGGCAACACGACGATACGGCGCCATGATCGAAGCGATGAAATCTTTCGTTGACGTTTTGCCGTTTGATCCCGTTACACCGATAACAGTAGCATTCATCTGTTCGCGGTAGCGACGTGCTAATAATTGCAATGCTTTTTCAGCATCTTGTACAAAAAGAAGAGGTACGTTTGCTGGTGGATTCGGCTCATCTTGCAGCCAAAAAGAAGCGACTGCTCCTTCTTTAATCGCTTGCTCTACATATTGATGACCATTGACTCGCTCTCCTCGAAACGGAATAAATAAATCTCCTCGTTGTACATTTCGTGAATCAATCGTCACACCTGTTATAATCGATTCATCGAGATGTTGCCCTTCGACTTGTAGCCATTGTTGAATTTGTCGTAACGTTCGTTTCAATGTCGATTCCTCACTTTACCGTATATTGAATCTGCTGTTTGTCTTCGTAACGTTCAAATGCTAATTCGATCAGTTCATGAATTAACTTCGCATAAGAAACACCTGTTTTATCCCATAATTGAGGGAACATACTCGTCGGTGTAAATCCGGGCATCGTATTTACTTCATTAATATAAACTTCATTGTCTGCTGTGACGAAAAAATCAGCACGTACGAGTCCTGTACAATTTAATACGCGAAACGCCGCAACAGCCATTGCAGTCATTTTATGTCGAACCTCTGGCGTTACTTCCGCTGGAATAATTAATTGCGTCGATGTGTCCGCATATTTCGCTTCATAGTCGTAAAAATCGACGTTTTCTGGACGAATTTCCCCCGGAACAGAACATTTTGTATCGTAATTTCCGATGACGCCCATTTCAATTTCACGTGCTGTAATGCCTTGTTCAAGAACAATTTTATCATCGTATCGTAACGCTTCATCGATTCCTCGTTGTAATGATGGACGATCGGTCGCTTTCGTAATGCCGACACTTGATCCTGCATTGGCCGGTTTTACGAAAATAGGCCATTCAAATAATTGTTCTGCATCGTCGAGCGTTGTTTGTTGCCCGCCCTTTTGCCATTCTTCTCGATGGAATGTCATATAAGGGACTTGTGCTAATCCGACGTAATCGAACAATTGTTTCATGACGACTTTATCCATACCTGCTGAAGAAGCGAGTACACCGTTACCGACGTAAGGAACATCCATTACTTCGAATAACCCTTGTACTGTTCCATCTTCTCCATTTGAACCGTGAAGTAATGGGAAAAAGACGTCAATCGGTGTTGTATGATCACGGAAAAGAGATGCGATCGATGTCGCTTCTTCTTTGCATCGGAAAACGAGTTGTTCTTTAGACGTGAAGGGACGTTGCAATACTTCCCCTTTTTGCCAATTTCCTTCTTGTGTAATATAAATCGGTACAACGTTGTAAAACGAAAAATCAATGGCGTTCATGACTGCGTATGCTGTCGATAATGACACTTCATGTTCCGTCGATTTTCCACCGTATACTAACCCTATCGTTTTTTTCATACGTACTCTCCTATCTATCTTATCATTCTTACTAGTTTACCATGAATGAGGAAGGGACGAAAAGTAATTGTGTATGCAACTTTCTTACTTTTCGTTCCGTCTTGATTATAGTATGCGTTCAGACAGAAAATCAGTTATACTTTACATTAGTTAATTATTCACATGAGAGTGGTGAACGTTCGTGAAATTAAAAGAAAGATTCGTCAAGCAGTTCGATTGGACATTAGCCGCAATCATCGTAGTACTTGCGATTGTCAGTGTTGTCGTTATCGCTTCTGCTCAGACGTCAAGTCCACATCCGATCAACTACGCCTTACGACAAATCGTTTGGTTCGGTGTCGGCTTTGGTATTATCGGGATGACGCTTTTATTAGAACCCGAACAGTATAAAAAAATAGCTTGGTTCCTTTTCGGATTCGGGATTTTCTTACTTTTACTCGTCAAGTTTGGACCAGATTCGATTACACACTCCGCAAAAGGAGCACAACGTTGGTTGAATCTTCCTGTCATCGGTATTATCCAACCAGCGGAATTCGTCAAGATTTTTTACATTTTAGCAATCGCGCGGCTCGCTGCCGTTCATAATGAAACGTATTATAATCGAACGTTAAAAACAGACGCTTTTTTACTTGGAAAAATATTAGTCGTTTTAATGATTCCGTTATTTTTCATTTTAGGACAAGACTTAGGGACGTCGCTCGTTTTCTTATCGATTACTGCAGCGATTATGATTGTCAGCGGCATTTCTTGGCGTATTTTAGCGCCGTTATTTACGACCGCGATCGCATTCGGCTCGATGATTTTATGGATGGCCGTCTATGCTCAAGATTTTTTAGAACAACGGCTCGGTATTGCAGAATATCGAATGAAACGTGTCTATTCTTGGCTTGATCCGTATTCTTACCCATCTGATGAAGGTTTCAACTTAATTCAGACGATGACGGCCATCGGTTCAGGTGAAGTCATTGGAAAAGGTTTTCGCGAACGAGAAGTGTTCGTACCTGAAAACCATACCGACTTTATTTTTAGTGTCATCGGAGAAGAATATGGCTTTATCGGTTCAAGTTTCGTCATTATTTTATTTTTCATTTTAATTTATCATTTAACAAAAATTGCATTGGAATTACGCGAACCATTTATGATTTACGTCACAGCAGGTGTAATTGCGATGATTGCTTTCCACGTCATCGAAAATATCGGGATGAACATTCAATTGCTCCCGATTACTGGTATTCCGTTACCGTTCATTAGTTACGGTGGAAGTTCGATTTTCAGTATGTCTCTTGCACTCGGGTTAATTTTTAGTATGAAATATCACCATCGTGCTTATATGTTCGCAGATGATTCGAATTAAATGATTATAGACCTGTAAAACCTAGTCCCCCTTCATCGAATAAAAAGGGACTAGGTTTTTTTGATTATTGTATCGGAACGACAAAAAAAGCAAAGCGGACGAGCGTCTCTTTGCTTCTTCCTCATACGATGACCTTGCACGACGCGAGTTACGCTTGTGCTTGTCTTTCATCCTCGCGGTCGGTGTTGGGTGGGACGAGCGCTTTTAACATCTCGAGTCGGGATTTCGTTAACGTTGCGTGTACACCCATTTCTGCCAAATTCACAATGATCGACTGAATATTACTCGTTTGTGTCATGTTACCACCTCGACCTTTCTGCGTGTTTTCCCTTCTTATCATACCACTAATTGAGAATAAATAGCGTTTCAATTATGTTACAATTATTGTTTTTTCGTAAATACGCTTTCTTTGACACGTTGCAACGTCCGTATTATGATATTTTTGTGAAGTGATACAACTATTCGCTTCTTTCATCATCTATTATTTTTTAGAAAGTAGGAGACAAATGACAACAACCACTTTACGCGTTGATGGTATGTCTTGTAACCATTGCGTCCAAACGATAGAAGAAAATGTTCAACAACTAGAAGGTGTTCAACATGTAGATGTTCAACTCGACACAGGCATCGTCACAGTAGATGGTGACGTACGTACGAAAGATATCGTGCAGACAATTGAAGCACAAGGTTTCGACGTATTATAACGCAAAAGAGAGACGTTACGAGAACGGTCTCTCTTTTTTAGGAGGTTTTGAATGAAAACGATCACATTACCTATTCAAGGGATGACGTGCGCAGCATGTGCGCAATCCATTGAAGAACGGTTACGTTTACTCGATGGTATCAAAACTGTTGCTGTACAAGTAGCAACTGAACAAGTCTATATCGAATACGAGGAGGCAAACATTTCGATTGCAACGATAGAACAAGAAATCAAACGACTCGGCTATACGGTTGCATATGAAGAAATTGACCTCGACATTACCGGGATGACGTGTGCGGCATGTTCTGGGCGCATTGAACGTGTTTTAAATCGAACAGAAGGTGTTGATCAAGCAGCTGTCAATTTAGCACTCGAAACAGGAAAAGTACGATACAATCCGAATGTTTTATCAGAACATGATATTACGAAACGGATTGCACAACTCGGTTTTGAAGCGAATGTTCACACGGTTGAAAAAGGCGATCATCGCGAAGCTGAAATTCAAAAACGAACGCGACTGTTTTGGGTTTCCTTTCTTTTTACGATTCCGTTATTTTGGACGATGTTTGATCACTTCTCTTGGACTTCGAATCTCTACATCCCTTCCCTCTTCTTAAACCCTTACGTTCAGTGGGGGCTTGCAAGCGTCGTACAGTTTGGGATCGGTTGGATCTTTTATCGTGGCGCATTTTTTGCGCTTCGAAATCGAAGTGCCAATATGGACGTACTCGTCGCACTCGGAACGTCCGCTGCTTACTTTTACTCGGTTTACCTCGTCTTTACGAATCCAAAAGACGGTCTTTACTTTGAAACGAGCGCCATGCTCATTACACTTATTTTACTTGGAAAAGTATTAGAAGCACGAGCAAAAGGGAAATCTTCCGCTGCGATTGAAGCGCTATTACAGTTACAGCCGAACGTTGCGGTGAAAAAAATAGACGACACGTGGCAAGAAGTACCGACTGAACATGTCAACATTGGCGATCAATTGCTCATACGACCTGGCAGTGTAATTCCGGTTGACGGACGAGTCGTCGAAGGACATTCAACGGTCAACGAATCGATGTTAACAGGTGAAAGTTTACCCGTTTCTAAAAAAGAAAATGCGCTATTATATGCTGCAACATTGAACGGAAACGGCTCTCTTACGATGGAAGCGACGAATGTCGGAGATGAAACGGTACTTGCCCAAATTATCCAAACTGTTGAAGAAGCGCAAAGTACGAAAGCGCCTATTCAACGACTCGCTGACAAAATCTCAAGCGTCTTCGTACCGATCGTCATTACACTTAGCCTCATCACATTTCTCGTTTGGTTTTTCATCGTAGATAGTGCGAACTTTGCGGTTGCATTGCGCAATGCGATTGCTGTACTCGTCATCGCTTGTCCTTGCGCTCTCGGACTTGCGACACCGACATCGATTATGGCCGGTAGTGGACGGGCAGCAGAATATGGAATTTTATTCCGAACTGCCGAAACGATGGAACAAGCACATCACGTTGATACGATTGTGTTCGATAAAACCGGAACATTAACGAAAGGTTCTCCAGAAGTCGTCGATGTTGAAACAGCACGGGATTGGACGGTAGCAGATATTTTTTCATATGTTTATCCTGCAGAAATACAATCAGAACATGCGTTAGCGCGAGCGATTACACGATATATGACACCAACGACGACACGAACAGTCGAACATTTCCGAGCGATTCAAGGACATGGTATTGAAGCGACTGTCGACGGGTCACACCTTTTAATCGGTAATCGCGCATTACTCGAAACATTTGACATTCCACTCTTTGATCCGATGGACGAATGGAAACAAAAAGGCGCCACTGTCGTCTACGTTGCGTTAAATGCGAAGCACGTCGCAACGCTCGGTATACGTGATGAAGTGAAACCTTCTTCTATTCAAGCGGTAGAAGCGTTAAAAGGACAAGGTTATGATCTCTTTTTGTTAACTGGAGATGACCATTTAACAGCTCGTACGATTGCTCACGAAGTCGGCATTCACCCAAATCGCATTATTTCAGACGTGCTACCGAATGAAAAAGCGGACGTTATTCGAAAACTCATGAACGAAAAACGATCGGTTGCGATGGTCGGAGATGGAATTAATGATGCTCCTGCATTAGCGATTGCCGATATCGGCATTGCGATGAGTTCAGGAACAAATGTCGCGATCGAAGCAGCAGATATTACCGTCATACACGACGATATGATGCGTATCCCTCAAGCGTTGCAAATGAGTGAAAAAACAGTTCGAAATATCCATCAAAACTTATTTTGGGCACTCGGGTACAACTCACTCGGTATTCCAATCGCTGCAGCAGGCTTTCTCGCTCCGTGGGTAGCCGGTGCTGCAATGGCCTTTAGTTCGATTTCGGTCGTTCTGAACGCTTTACGTTTGCAACGTACGAAACTATGAAAACGACCACTCTTGGAATAAGAGTGGTTTTTCTTTTGGAGACATACGATAATAGAAAGAGTACTCTTTTTTCAAAAAATAAAAAAAGGTAGACTATCCGTTTCAAAAAGAGGGTATCAGAAGAAAAATTTACATTTTAAACTAGAAAGAAGGCATTTACTATGAAAAAAGCAATTTTACTTCTCATGTCCGTTCAATTTTTCGTCTATCTTGGCTTCGGGCTCATCATTCCGATTTTGCCAGAAGTCATTTTAGAAGAACAATTTGCAACGGTACACGTCGGAGGTTTATTAACCGTCTATGCGCTTGCATCCTTTTTCACCGCACCGTTATGGGGAAAATGGTCAGACCGTACAGGGCGTAAAAAAATGATCATCGCCGGATTAATCGGCTTTAGTATTAGCTTCTTCTTATTTGCTTTATTTATGCACAATTTACCACTTCTTTACGTTTCTCGCGTCATCGGCGGTATGTTTTCAGGTGCACTTTATACAGCCGTTACAGGATTTGTAGCAGATATGACGACAGATGAAGAACGTAACAAATATATGGGATTACTCGGTATGTCGATTGGACTCGGTTTTATTTTTGGTCCCGCAATCGGTGGGATTTTAGGAGATATTAGTCTTCAACTTCCATTTATTGTGTCAGGAACGTTAACTTTATTATTAACCGTTTATGCCGGTCTCGTCTTACGTGAACCCGAACGTCATAACGAAGCGAAAAAACGAGCAATCGTGCCGACAGGTGGTTTCAAAATGTGGCAATACCGCATCGGCTTTTTATTTGCACTTTCGTTTGCAATTACTTTTTTACTCGCTGGGATTGAATCGACATTCCAACTATTCCAAATCGATAATATCGGCATTACACCTTTACAAGTCGGGTACTTATTTATGGCAAGTGGACTCGTCGACGCTTTCATTCAAGGGGGCGTTGTACGTCAAGTAAAAGATGGAACAGAAACGATTTGGCTTTATGCCGCGCAAATTATCGCGGCGATTGGTTTAGTCCTCATTCCGTTTTCTAACAGTTTACTTACTGCTGGAATTGCGCTTAGCGTCTTCACGGCAGGTAATGCACTCGGTCGTACAGTACTCGTATCCTTAACATCTAAAGAATCGGGTGGACAATACGGAACGGCAGCCGGTATGGCGTATTCGATGGATAATATGGGACGCATTATCGGACCGGTTTTATTTGCTTGGTTGTTTACACAACTTCATGGAAACATTTACTATATTTCCGCTATTGTCGCATTGTTCTCGATTGTGCTCATCGTTTTATTCCGTCATTCGACAAAAAGCTTACGACCTTCATCATAGTTCGCTATTTTGTCACAGTTCGATATACTAAAGGAGATGCGACGTTCGTGAAAAGTCGTTTTCGTCACTTGCTTTTGTTTCAAACAAGTGGATTACAATTGAAGGAGGAGTTTATGTGACGAGTGTTGTAAGTTGGTCCATTGCGATCGTTTTCATCGTCAACATTTTTTTAGCGATGACTTTAATTTTTTTAGAGCGCCGAGACCCTGCGGCAACGTGGGCTTGGTTACTCGTCTTATTTTTCATTCCGATTCTCGGTTTCATCATTTATTTGCTACTCGGTCGACAATTGCGTAAAAAACATTTATTCCGTTGGAAAGATCAAAATAAAATTGGTGTAGAAGAAATGATTGAACACCAAGTCAATGCACTAGAAGACGGAACATTTTGTTTCCGCAACAAAGAAGCAGCCAAATACCAAGATATGATTTATATGCATTTACTGAACAATCAAGCCGTCGTGACACAAGATAATGCGATGACAATCTATAATGACGGGCACGACAAATTTGAAGCGTTAATTGATGATTTAGAGCGTGCAACAGACCATATCCATTTCCAATATTATATTATTCGACTCGACCAATTAGGACAACGGATTTTAGACGTTTTAATTCGAAAAGCAAAAGAAGGTGTGAAAGTACGCGTCTTATATGACGATATCGGATCACGTGGATTACGAAAAAAAGATTTTCAAGAATTAATCGCACACGGCGGAGAAGTCGGCGTCTTTTTCCCTTCTATTTTGCCGCTTATTAATCCGCGACTCAATTATCGAAATCACCGTAAAATCGTCATTATCGATGGAGAAATCGGATATATCGGAGGCTTTAACGTCGGAGATGAATATCTCGGTTTAGCGAAAAAGTTCGGCTATTGGCGAGATACTCATTTGCGGCTCGTCGGAAGTGCTGTATTACCTCTCCAAACTCGGTTCATTTTAGATTGGTCGCAAGCGAAAGAACACGACCAAATTCCATTTGAGTTCCGATACTTCCCATTACCTGAACATCCTGCAGGTAACGTAGCGATGCAAATTGTGTCGAGTGGTCCCGATTCCGAATGGGAACAAATTAAAGACGGCTATTTAAAAATGATCAACAA
The DNA here is from genome assembly GCA_030152585.1 of Savagea sp. Classification (GTDB taxonomy): domain Bacteria; phylum Bacillota; class Bacilli; order Bacillales_A; family Planococcaceae; genus Savagea. Next base: position 18,487 of record JASLJC010000083.1, read on the forward strand.
TGCGAAAAAATATGTCTATATTCAAACGCCGTATTTCATTCCGGACGTTAGCTTTTTAGATGCTGTACGACTCGCTTGTTTATCTGGTATTGATGTACGCATTATGATTCCGAATAAGCCGGACCATATGTTTGTCTATTGGGCGACGTATTCAAACGTTGGGAAATTGTTAAAAGCAGGCGCACGGATTTTCATTTACGAAAACGGTTTTATCCACGCAAAACAAATCGTCGTCGATGATGAAGTCGCCACTGTCGGGACAGCAAATATCGACGTACGTAGTTTTAAATTAAATTTTGAAGTGAACGCATTTATTTACGATGAAGTAGAAGCGAAAAAATTAGCACAACTATTTTATGACG
>JASLJC010000030.1 GCA_030152585.1 Savagea sp.
GATGAATATTGACCAATTTTATTGTTGTGCTCCCACCAGAACACTTTGTTCACTTCCATCGATCCATCTGGACGTGCGGAAGACGCATCGTTTGCAAACAAGGTAATGAGCGCTTGTTTTAATTTCTCCGCATCTTCTTTCGTAAACCCTGTTTTTTCCGCGAGTTGGGGATTGATGCTTCCATAGAAAATGTACGTTCCGAAATCGACGCGGTGCTTCATCCCCATCGTATCTGATGTTTTTTGACCTGGGTTTTTCGTATTCGTTGTCGAGTTCACACTTTTTGTAATTTGCATACTCGTAATATCGACAGGATCGATACTTGTCGCTGTATGAATCGATACAGGACCTCGCACACCGACTGACATTTTCGTACCTTTAAAAGCGAAAACTTGACCGAATGCGCGAACGTCGTACCATTCATCGGATGCGATTGTAATCGCTAACTCTTCATCCGCTTTCGCATCGCCGAGTAGCTTTTTCAATTCGTCTACAGAATCGGCACGGTCTTTTAAACTACGGAACGAATCATTACGACGTTCATCCGACTGCACAAAAATGTTTTCTCCTTCATCTTGGAGACGATTACGTAACTTTCGTTTGATCGCAACGTCCGACATTTCTCCATGTCCGTTGTAATCTTGACGCGGACGGTTTCCATTCAATGGGTCACCGTTTGGGTTCGCTTTATTCACTGTAAATACTACCGCAAAATCAATTTTATTTTGTAGTGTCATGTTCCTCATCCTTTTCTTCTTTTTTCTTATACATCTCCTGGACTTGACTGCTGTAACCTGTCAAGAAAATCGGTTGCAATGCCATATCTGTCATACCTTCTGGTCCAATCGCTGCTTCAATTTCTTGAATCAGCTTACTATACATCGTCGCTTTTGCACCGAGACGATCAAAGTAAGGTTGCAATTGCTTACGAATGACGAGCCATGTTCGAGCAGGACGGTTTGCAAATGCATTGAAGTAACGCGTCGCATTCGTTGAACGGTTTTCGCCACGTTCTTGTAAAACGCGACGTTCCATAACTTCCGCCACTCCTAACAGACGGCCAAATAAATAGTCACGGTTCATATTTTCTTTTTGCAAAGTCATATCGGGTACCTCCTCTTTGTCATTGTATGAAATCATGGCACATGCGATATGTAACGTTTGATCCCATGATTCCATCGTTCCTTTAAACGATTCCGGACGAATGACGCGTTGGTAAATGCTTCGAATCATATCTTTCGGAATCGGACGACGCTCTAAAATAGACGGTAAAATTCGTGTGTAAAACTCTTTTTTAACTGCCGGATTCGTCTTATCACCGTAAATCGCTTTCGCTAATTCATAAGTAGACGGTGTACCAATCGCTGTTTTCACCTTTTTGTTGTCGTCTCTATAAAATAACATCCATCGGCAATGCGTATGCCAATGCGTCAACGCCTCTAAAAAGAGCTTCGGATCCGTTTCTTGATAATAAACGATCGCCAAACGCCCTGACGTTGCCGCATCGAGTGCCATCGTAATGAGACGGTTGTCGTAAAACCCTTCGATATTGTTAGCCAGCCCGTGGATCGCTTTTGCTACTTCTCTACTTGCTACTTCTTCGGTCACTGCTTCTGTTGGAGCTGAAGAAGCACCCATTAAACCGAACGAACCCGCAAACGTATCCAGCGTCTCTGGTACGATATGGCCGAACGTAACGAAATATCGCGTATCGACATTCGTTCCTTGGCGTTGAATGAGCCATCGTAACGCTTGGTGCGACTTTTGCGATACGTCGTATCCGATTTGTGCGGCTTCCGTCGGTTCTTTAAACCGCCCGCGGTACGTATATCCTTTATCGTCATTGGATGAAATGATTTTAGACATGTCACCGGCATGACGCAGTTTCGAGCCGTGTTGCGTCGTCAACAATCCTTTTTCGCCCGTGACATAACAGATTCCTTTTTCAAACGTATCTGGATCACTTTTGATTAACTTTCGATCATTTATCATGCGTTCTCGAATATACGTAGTGAAGCTTTTATACAAGTCTGGATTGCGCCAAAAACTCGGCTCGTTCGGACGATCACTTAACACATCAAAACGTACCGTCGCATCGAAGACCGTCCCTTGTGTTTCTTTATACAGCGGCGGTTTTTCAATGCCATATTTTTTATCATCTTGGCTCGTCCACTTTTCAATCACTTGACCTTCCGTATCCAAATGAATGATGCCCGCCTCGATCAAATCTTGAATGAGCGTACCTTTTTGGATGTACGATGTAATGACTTTCACTTTTTCAGGCGCGTTCGACTGACTCGCCCAATCGAGCATTTGAGTCTCATAAGCGTCAAAGTTCTCATCGCGTTTTCGATTACTTCCGAATTTTTTATAGTCTTTTGCTACGTAAAATAATTTGTCATGGACATAATGTGGCGCAATTTTAGATCCTGAACGGTTCGCTGAATCGAGCGTTGCGGGAACGATTGTAGATGCTTCTTCTTTTGGAATGACTCGCGCCCGGTAAAATTCACCGTTTTGTTTCAATATGACTTCCAACTGAACATTTTGAGCGATGTGTGCGACCGGCATTAACGTAAACTCTCGATTGTATCGCGTCTCAAACTTACCGACACAATGAACGTTATGATCGTACACATCGGCTAATCGTTGCATCCAACTCATTTACATATCCTCCTTTCCGAACACTTGTTCATATTCGTCGTCTACCGACTGCATATTTTCATCGATTTGAAACGTTTTTCGGTCGTATTTCTTAACATCTCGTACGATCGGACACGCATCTGGTCGAACAAATGTAATGACTCCGTCTTTCATCGTCGGCATCCATAAGCGGGCTTGTAAAATATCCTCTCCACTTTCATCAGGATACGTAAAGCCGTGAAACATCGGTCCGAATGATAATTCGCCGTAGTTGTCGTAGTAACTTTCGCCACTTCCAAACTCACACGCTTCGACATACCCTTGACATTCACGCGTCCCTAAATAAATATCTCGACGTCCACCACGTTCGACCGATCGTTTCGCAATGTTGTGGTGCTTATGCTCATTCCAGTCGTTTTTCAAATCGGGACGTTGCTCATTAAACTCAAAGTGAGCGCGTACTTGGTAGCGTGGATTGCGTAAATACGTGTAGTATGCCAGCTCGTTCGCAGGGTGATGATATTTCATCGGACGCATACTTTTCACTTCCGTTTGAATTGGCTCCATCACTCGAACTTCATCGATATACCATGTAATCGAAGGCTTCCAATAGATACTCTCCGTAATTCCTTTTAGCGCTTGATACGTCGGAACTTGGTATGTAAACTTTTCACCACCAATTCGTGTGACAGGATCTGTAAATAACGCATATTTTCCATACACGACAAATTCAATTTGGTTTCTCATCTGACTCACCTCCTTAAAAGATTAAGCTCGTTTTTTCTCCACTTCCACTAACTGATAAACCATATTCTTCGTGGTAACCGTCCTCTTGCAAGACGTACATCGCATCGTTGTACAATGTGTCGATCAACCCTTCACTCGCCAGCGCTCGTAACGTAAAGTCATAGACGTTAACGACGTATGGTTGAGCACGCTTCGTCAATTCATTGAGGCGAGATAAAGGTTGTTCTTCATTCAAGTCCGCAATAAGTTGTTTCGCCTCATCGTCGTACGGTACTAAAACCCCCGTCGTTGGTGAATCAATCGCCTGAAAATGGCGTTCAACCGTCTCATACATCGTTACCATATTCGTTTGGCGAGAAGGCAAATAAAGCTCAGGTATATTTAAATAGTAAAATAAGGGACGATCGACTCCTTTCGGTTGAGCCGGTACCGCTTCTTTTGCTTTTCTATAGTAAAACTCATAAAAGCGCTCAATCAGCGGTGGACTGACAAGTCGCTCTTCATAATTCTTTTCCGTGAATACGTAATCGAGCGTCGTTTCAGCACCGACACGAATTTCTGGTAGACGACTCAATGACTCACTCGTTACGTTTACAATGTAAACATCGCCATATTCCCGCTCTGCGTTTCGGTTACAACGCCCAGCTGCTTGCGCGATCGAATCGAGTCCCGCAAGAGATCGGATAACAGATTCGAAACTAATATCGACACCCGCTTCGATGAGCTGCGTACTAATGCAGATCGTCGGCAATTGTTTTTGTAAGCGCTCTCGTATTTCAACTAATCGATCATTTCGATGCGCCGCACACATCGACGTACTGAGATGATAAAGAACATGTTCCGTTTCCAACGCTAACGCTTCGTACAGCTCGAGTACGGCTCGTTTCGTGTTTAAAATGACGAGCAACGACGTATGCTTCTCACTACAACGCTTTACGAAATCAGCTAACTGCTCCGTCGACCATCCTCGTTCGG
>JASLJC010000071.1 GCA_030152585.1 Savagea sp.
TACGAAGAAGAGTCGATGTTATTTTTACTTGCGTTAACGAACTCTGTCGGCGGTTTTGAAAAAATTTCACCGGATGCGGAATTAGACGACGGCTATTTTACTTTAATGGCGTTAAAAAAATGTAATATTGCAGATTTCATACGTCTTGCGACATTGGCATTGCGCGGAGAACATTTAGATGACCCACTCGTTTTCCATACGAAAGCGAAAGAAGTGAAAGTGACGTCTCACGATGAAGTTTTATTAAATTTGGATGGAGAATACGGTGGAAAAGTGCCGGCGACATTTAAAAATTTACATCAACATATCGAATTTTTCGTTCCGTTTTAACATTCGATGGAGCAGTGAAAAGAAACGTGTTACACTGAGAGCTAGAAGGTGTTAGAGGAGGATTTTTTTTGGGTTATCCGGTAGAAAAAAATGAAGTATATGACAGTGTCGTCACAGACATGACGTCAGCAGGAGCAGGCGTCGTAAAAATTAACCATTATCCGTTATTCGTTCAAGGGGCATTACGTGATGAAACAGTGCGTATCCGTGTGACGAAAACGTTAAAAAAATATGGTTTTGCACAGTTAGAAGAAGTATTACAACCGTCTCCTATACGTCAACAAGCACCGTGTAAAGTGTATGATACGTGTGGGGGTTGTCAAATTCAACATATGACGTATGAAGGACAACTAGAAGAAAAACGAAAAATCGTCGAAAATGCGTTTCGCCGACTCGGTCAATTTGAAGATGTCGTCGTACAACCGACGCTCGGAATGAAAGATCCGTGGCGCTACCGAAATAAATCGCAAGTGCCGCTTCAATATGTTGACGGACGTCCTGTATGGGGATTTTTTAAGCCGCGTACGCATGAAATCGTCCCGACAGAAACGTGTCTCATTCAAACAGAAGAAGCAGATGCGTTATTAAATGCACTCACTGCCTCATTACTAGAGCTCGGCATTTCACTTTACGATGAACGCCGACACGAAGGTCTGTTGCGTCATGTCATCGTTCGAAAAGGTATTCAAACAGGTGAAGTGATGGTCGTGTTAGTGACAAATGGTACGTCATTACCGAATAAAGAATTACTGATCGACATCATTTGTCAAACAGTACCGAACGTTACATCTATCGTTCAAAATATGAATACGAAAAAGACGAATGTCATTTTTGGACCGCAGTCGAAAACGTTGTACGGTCAATCGTTCATCGTTGATAAAATCGGTAATATTGCATTTGAAATTTCTGATCGTTCCTTTTATCAAGTGAATTCAGAGCAGATGGAAGTATTGTATGACGTTGCGTTACAATATGCGGATTTAACAGGTCAAGAAACAGTCATCGATGCGTATTGTGGTATCGGTACGATTTCTCTCTTTTTAGCAAAACGAGCAAAACACGTCTACGGAGTTGAAATTGTTGAACAAGCGATCGATGATGCGAAACGAAATGCGGCGTATAATGACATTGAAAATGTTACATTTACAGCAGGAAAAGCAGAAGAAATTGTTCCCATTTGGTATGAAAATGGTGTCCAAGCGGACGTATTCGTCGTCGACCCGCCGCGTAAAGGATGCGACGTAACATTATTAGAAACGATGATTGCACACGAACCGAAAAAAATTGTTTACGTTTCTTGTAATCCTGCGACATTAGCACGAGATGTTCGTATACTCGTTGATGGTGGGTATACGTTAGAAAATGTTCAACCGGTTGATATGTTTGGACATACGATGCACGTTGAAACGGTCGTGTCGTTAACGAAACGATAAACGTATTCGTTTTTAAGCATAAAAAAAGTTCGAGCAGTTGCTCGAACTTTTCGTTATGCATTATTGTTTTTCTTTATTAAATAAGCTTTTAACTTTATTTTTAGCATCCGTCGCTGCTTCTTTCGTTTTTTCAGCTGCATTTTCTGCTTTATGTTTTACGTCGTCTGCAAACTGTTCTGTTTTATCTTTCGCATCGTGTGCGGCATGCTCGACTTTATCTTTTGCATCACCGAACGCTTTTTCTGCTTTACCTTTTAATTGGTCGACTTTACCGTCTGCTTTCGTTTTTTCGTTTCCTGTAACGTCACCTGCGACTTCTTTAACGTTACCTTTTACTTCATTTGCTGTACCTTTCACATCGTCTTTTACTGACATATGAAAACCTCCTAAAGTTTGTATTGTAATGTATACATAACCGAATAGAAGAAATTAAAACCTAATTTTGATGAAAAAAATAAAAAAATCAACTGAATAAAAAAAGAATCAAACTAAAGAAAAAGTAAGACCGTCTAAGTATTAAGAAAGAAGCATATATAGAAGTGGTGATAGTATTGAACGAAACGAAGCCGAAAAACAAACGTCGATACATGCCAGGGTTAGATGGGTTACGAGGGCTTGCGGTATTAGGTGTTATTTTTTATCATATGAACTTCCCTTGGGCTGCTGGTGGATTACTCGGTGTGACGATATTTTTCGTTTTATCCGGTTATTTAATAACGGATATTTTACTTTCGGATTGGGAAACGAAAGGAAATATTCAACTCATTCGATTTTGGTGGCGGAGAATTCGAAGGTTATTCCCGGCACTTTATACGATGTTATTTTTTGTAACGATTTGGATTACATTATTTCAACGTGAATTGTTAAGTCCGTTACGGGAAGATTTAGTATCTGTCATTTTTTATTTTAGTAACTGGTGGTTCATCTTTAAAGATGTTTCGTATTTTGAAAGTTATGATACGCCATCGGTTGTCGGTCATTTTTGGTCGCTTGCGATCGAAGAGCAATTTTACATATTTTGGCCGATTGTCGTCATTTTGTTAATGTTCCTTTTTAAAAAGAGAACAGCGTCATTGTTTTGGATCATCTTTACATTAGCACTCGCTTCTGCTGTATGGATGGGTATTTTATATATACCGGGAGAAGATCCGAGTCGTGTTTATTACGGAACAGATACGCGTGCCTTTTCTTTACTTGCTGGAGCAGCACTTGCCGTCGTTTGGCCGAGTCGAAAGTTAGCTCAACAAGTCGGGTGGAAGCAACGATTAACACTAGACCTCGTCGGTTTAGGAGCGCTCGTCTTTTTAGCCTTTATGTTTTATACAGCAGATCCATTTGATGAAATTTTATATGTCGGGGGTATGTTTATTATTTCGCTCATGACGGCGATTTTGATTGCTGTACTCGTTCATCCTTCGAGTATATTGGCGAAAATATTAAGTTTTAAACCGTTAAAATGGGCAGGTTTGCGGTCTTATGCGATGTATTTATGGCACTATCCGATCGTATTACTTACAGGAGCGACATTTTATAATGACGGTTCGTGGAGTTTGCTCGTTGTTTTCCAGCTCGCTTTAATTTTTCTCATCGCAGAGTTGTCATGGCAGCTCATTGAACGTCCAGTAAGTAATGGTTGGATCGAGCGAACGTGGCAACGTTTACGTACGCGTAAATGGCGTATGAAAAGTGCATTAAAACGGCGTCGGGTAGCGGTTATTTTGTTCGGCTTTGGATTGCTGATTGCAAGTGTCGGACTCGCGACAGCGCCGACGTTTAAAGCGTCGCATGAAGGCAAAAAAGAAGAATTACAATATGCGATGGATGAAGAACAAAAAGAAAAAGCTGAACGAGAGCGTCAACGTTTAGAAGAAGAAGTAGCGCAACAAGAAATGAAAGAAGAAGAAAGAAAAGCCCTTTTACTTGAACAACTTCACCAAGAGCATGTGACGGTTATTGGTGATTCAGTCATATTAGATGCCGTAGATGACTTGCGAGAAACGTTTCCGAACTTATCGGCAGATGTCAAAATCGGTCGTCAACTCGTAGCAGCGTACGATGTCGTAGAACAGCTAGAAGCGAACGGACAACTCGGTGAACATGTCATTTTAAGTTTAGGCTCAAATGGTAATTTCAATACGAAAACGTTACAACAATTAATCGACCGTATCGGAAAAGAGCGTCACATTTATGTCGTAACGACACGTATTCGAGATTCGTGGCAAGACCGTGTCAACGCCAATTTACGAAATGCTGCTGCTGCGAACGAGCATGTGACAGTTATCGATTGGCATAAAGAAAGTGCGAATCAACCGTCTTGGTTTGAACCTGACCAAACGCATTTACGTCCTGAAGGTGGAAAAGGATTTGCAAATGTTGTCGTTCAATATATGGAACAACGCGTCGTTGAAGAACGTCTCGTACAATGAAAGGTAGAAATGTAGAGCAACACTCTACATTTCTACTTTTCATTTGGCCTTTTGAAGCGTCTGTTGCAAGAAGTATCCGTGCGTTCTCATTCGTGTTAGTATAAAGATAACGTCTAATTTTAAAAAAAATAAAGAACGCGAAGGAGTTTCAAATGAACATTCACATTTTATATGAAGATAACCATTTACTCGTCGTTGATAAACCGCGCAACATGCCGGTACAACTCGATGAAAGTGAAGATGAAGATTTACTCACAGTATTGAAGGAAGATATTAAAATAAGATATAATAAACCAGGCAATGTCTATTTAGCCCTCGTCCACCGATTAGATCGTCCAGTAGGGGGAGCGATCGTTTTTGCTAAAACGTCGAAAGCAGCAAGTCGTCTTGCGGATCAATTAAGAAAGCGTGAAATTGACCGTGAATATTTTGCGATTGTTCGAGGAGTAGTAAAAAACGATGTCGGCACGCTAGAACATCAATTGTGGAAAGATCGCAAGCGAAATGAAGTACATGTCGTCGGTAAACGTGACCGACGTGGAAAAGCAGCACGTCTCCACTATCGTGTTGTAGGGCGAACAGCTGATTTTACACTCGTCCGCGTTCAGTTAGAAACGGGACGTTCTCATCAAATTCGTGTACAATTTGCAGCGATAGGGCATCCATTATACGGAGACCAAAAATATGGGTCAAAAGTGAATCGACCGGGCGAACAAATCGCATTATGGTCGACGCAATTAACGTTTCGTCACCCTACGAAAAAAGAACCTGTGACAGTTCGTTCATATCCACCGATAGAGTATCCGTGGAATGAGTGGACAGAAGCGGATTATAAATAAAAGGAAGTTGAGCGATGATAAAAGATTATCCCTTTATTCCGATTATTGTCGGAACGGACATGAACGCTTACAATATGGCGATTTCATTCCATGCACATTATAAAATTCATCCTGTTCTCGTCGGACGGGGAATGTTGTCCTTTACGAAATTTAGCTCGATTCCGTATGCAATCGAAATTAATGAACGTCTAGGAGAAAGCGAAACATTCGTTTCATTTTTAATCGAAGTTGCCAATAAATATAAAGAAGATGGCAAGCAATTATTGTTGATCGGTACGAATGATTTATTCGTCCGTTTAATTATCGAAAATAGTGAAGTACTTCGTTCGTATTATACGTTTAATTATATCGATGAGCCGTTATTAAATACGTTACTCGTGAAGAAAAACTTTTATGAGTTATGTAAACGTCACGATATCGATATTCCGTCGACGTATTTTCATTCGTGTCAATCGAATGAGCGGTTTGAAGAAGAAGTCATGTTTCCAGTCATTATCAAACCGTCAAACGGTGTGTTATATTATAAAAATCCGTTCGAAGGAATGCAAAAGGTATATAAAGTCGATAGTTACGAAGAAGTAAATGACGTCATTCAAACGATTCAAGCGAGTGGATACGACGATGATTTAATTATTCAAGATTATATTCCAGGTGATGATACGTATATGTGGGATTCTGTCGTTTACGTAAATCAGCACGGGGAAAGTGAACTCGTCACGTTAGCACAAGTCGTTTTACAAGAACATACGGTCACTGCAATCGGAAATTATACCGCATTAATTACACGTTACGATGAGCCGTTAATGAAAAAGTTAAAAAACTTTTTGGAAGAAATCGGTTACGTCGGCTTTGCGAACTTCGATTTAAAGTACGACCATCGAGATGGTAAAATGAAAGTGTTTGAAGTGAATATCCGTCAAGGACGTTCGAGTTATTATACGACGAGTTGTGGGCATAATATGGCGAAATATATCGTCGATGATGTCATTTATGACCGTCCGAAAAGTTGTACGTATTTAAATAAAGAACATTTATTTACCGTTGTTCCGAAATATGTATTAAAACGATTTGTAAAAAATGAAACGATTCAACAAGAGATTCGTACATTGTTAAAAGAACGGAAATTTGAAAATCCGCTCTTTTATCCACGCGATCAAGATGTGAAACGTAAATTTTATTTAATGGCTCGACAAGTGAACTACGTACGAAAATATCGTCAAAACAATTGGTAATTTGCGAGGATGCTTTTCATCGTTTCGTACGTGAAGCATCCTTTTTTGATGGAAAGAACATAAAAAGGAGTCGAATACAATGCATGAATTAATTGAACAAAAATGGACGTTTGAACAACGTTTACCGATTCAAGAAAAAATGTTTCCGGTAATGGAGGAAGGACGCGACATTTTAGCTATTTCACCGACAGGAAGTGGAAAAACGATCGCGTTTGCTTTACCTTTGATCGACAAAGCGTTACGTGAAGAGAAAAAAGAGACATTCGCTGTCATCGTCACACCGTCACAAGAGTTATCGATGCAAATTGTCGATGTCATTCGTGAATGGATCGAAGGAACGCCGGTAACAGTTGCACAATTAATTGGCGGAGCGAACCCGAAACGACAAGAAGAACAATTAAAGAAAAAGCCACAAATTGTCGTCGGGACACCGGGTCGTATTATGGAACATATTAAAAACAAAAAGTTAAAAATGCACAACGTGGAACATTTAATTATCGATGAAGCGGACCAATTTTTAGCGACAGAAAAAAAGATATTTTTACAAAATGTCACGTCTCGTATGTCTAAACATGCTCAATTTGTAGCGGTTTCAGCGACGTTGCCGAAAAATATTGAGGATCATTTCGCTAAGTTTGTAACAGATCCGGTGAAGATCGAAGTGAAAGCAGAAGATTTACCGAAAAAAGGAGATGTGACGTATTCATATATTGCGGTTGAAAATCGTGATAAAATGCCGACGTTACGCGGATTAGCGGCGCTTGAAGGTATGCGTGGGATTGCCTTTATGAATGCGCTCGGTCAAATGACGTACCAAGAGTGGAAATTAGAAGGGGCAGAAACGAAAATCGGTTTACTGCATAGTGATTTGAAAAAAGAAGAACGTGAACGAACATTACGTGAATTCCGACAAGGTAAAATTAATATTTTACTCGCAACAGACGTTGCAGCACGTGGTCTTGATATTGAAGACGTTCGTTACGTTATTCATTTTGATCTACCTCAAACAGAAGAACAATTTATTCATCGTTCAGGTCGAACAGGACGGAATGGAAAAGACGGAGAAGTGTTAAGTTTCGTGACGTATCGAGAGAAGAAAGATATTAAACGTTTCACACGTCCGCACACACTCGTTCATAAAGAGTGGGCACACGGTGAATTACGTGAAAAAAGAGAAGTGCCGAAAAAAGGACGAAAAGGATCAAATCGTTCACCTAAACGAAAAAAATCATAGACGTCGTTTTTCGTGAAAAACGTTTCAAAAACCTAGCAACCGATTCGTTGCTAGGTTTTTGAGTATTTGAATATAGCTTACTTTCGCTTAAAAATGATAAATGATTGACTATGCTTTTGTTTTCAGTGCACTTAACATACTTCGGAGTTCGCTTAAACGTTCTTCCATACGACCGAGTCGTGCTTCAGCCTCTTCAACTTGTTTAGCATGCCCAGTGACTTCTAACTTTTCAATGTCGTGTTGTAAGTTCATATAATCATATTTCACTTCTGTCATTTCACGTTCGATTTGTCTACGATCCATCATCAAGCTCCTCATCTATATAGTATATAAAGTGTATCGTACTCTTTGTCAAAAATGAAGGGTGAAATCGAAAAACCGCGCATCGGCAAGATGGGCGGTTTTCGTTCGTTCATTATTTTTTAAGTTCTGTTAAAATAATCGGCTGATCTTTCGTAACGACAATTGTATGTTCAATTTGGGCAACGGGCGTACGATCAGGTGTAATAAATGTCCAACCGTCTCCTGCTTCGACGATTGCTTCAGGACCATTACTAATAAATGGTTCTACTGCGAGGACCATTCCTTCTTTCATAATCGTCGTATCCCACGGTTCATAGTAATTTAAGACGTGATTTGGCTCATCGTGTAGTTTTCGCCCGATTCCGTGACCGGTTAAGTTTTTAATAACTGTTAATTTGTTTTGGCGTGCGACCGTTTCGACTGCTTTTCCAATTTGGTTTAACTTCGATCCTGCTTTTACTTTCGTCATTGCAAAGTCGAAAGCTTCTTTTGCGACATCGCATAGTTTTTGCTTTTCTTCATCTTCACCGACAACGAATGAAATACCTGTATCAGCAAAAAACCCGTTATACGAACCGGATACGTCGATATTGACGATGTCGCCTTCTTTAATTACTTTCGCGCCAGGAATACCGTGTGCAACTTCATGGTTAACACTAATACACGTATGTCCAGGGAAATCGTATTGATCGATCGGAGCTGAAATCGCTCCACGTTCTGCGAACATTTTTTCACCAAGTTCATCGAGTTGTTTCGTTGTGACACCAGGTTTTGCAGCATCTTTCATCGCATCGCGAATTTCTGCAACGATTTGCCCTACTTCTTTTAATGCTTGTAATTCTTCTTCTGTTTGAATAATCATATCGTACTTCCTTTCTTCTATATGTTACTTATTTCAAATGATCCTTCGATCATAGGACGAGAATAGTTTAATCACGCTAGAATGCTCGTATATTGTACCATGTAGGTTGAAATATTCAAGCGTACCGTCGATGAGTAAGAACGATATAGAGCGTTACGAGGCCTCGTCTTAAAATAAAAAGAAGCCAGTTCATCGGCTTCTTTTTTTAATATAACGAAAGAAATGACTTGAGAAACGTTTCTTTTCAGTTATTATGTCGTCTTTGGACGACGAGAACAGCACTCATCGTTAAAATGAAGATTAAAAAAGCCGTCGATATGGAAACGAACGGTTCGTTCAATCCGTTTTTGACTAAAATCCCGACATATGTCCAAGCAAATACGACGGCGATTGCGATATCTTCGTATCGATACATTAAATATAAAGCAATCGCTGTTGCGAAAGTGAGTAGTAAAATAGCCCAAAGTGAGTCGCTCAATCCGATGCTCACCCATCCTTCGAACATTAAGAAATATTTTAAATTAAATAAAAACATTAAAAATGTCCAAGCTACGTATGTACTAATCGGACATGTCGTTAATCTCGTAACGGGATCTTTTTTAATCGTACGGTATAAAGCGCCAATGAATAAAAAAGTTGCTGCACTTAATATAACCGCTACAGTATATTGTTCAGTATGCCAGCTGTACAAGTAGACGATATTCGATAATGCACTGAATAAAAATAACATCGTTTGTCTTTCAGTTAATTGGATATTTCGTTGGAAAATATCCCATACCCAAACGAGCAAAAGAAGAAAGACGATATAACGAAAAATAAATGTGTACGGAGCAGGCATTACAATAATAGGAAACCGATTAATAATCGAAGTCGTCGACTCAATCGAAATGAAAAAGAAATCAACGAGTACGTATGCCAAAATAAGACTAATAACGGAAAAGAGCACAACCAACTTTTTCATCGCACACCCTCCTAAATATAAGTATACAGAGAAATGAAAAAAACTTCCTTCTTTTTCTGTGAAAACTTCGTCACAAATAAAAGAAATAT
>JASLJC010000003.1 GCA_030152585.1 Savagea sp.
CAAAACTTCGAGCAAAGCTTACAAATGCAAGGAATGAACTTAGAAATCTACTCACAACTTACAGGTCAAACAGTAGAAGTTCTTCGTGATAGTATGAAAGAAGAAGCAGCAGCAAAAACACGCGCTTCACTTACAGTAGAAGCAGTAGCAGATGCTGAAGGAATTACAGTAGAAGAAGCAGATGTAGATGCAAAATTAGAAGAATTAGCAGGACAGTTCAACATGGAGGTTGCTCAAATTAAAGAAGCACTCGGTGGAACAGAAATGCTCGAAGGCGAAATCAAAATGCAAAAAGCAGTTGATTTCTTAGTAGAACAAGCAAACGTTACACAATTATAAGTAGATGAATGGAAGGCAAGGTACAGTACGTACCTTGTTTTTCATCATTTATATACATAAGAAGACACAATTGTTGCGAAACGTTTAACAATCTTGTAATATTGTCTCTTGAATAGGGGTGAACGTAATGTTCGAATTTAACGATGAAGATAATTTAAAATGTTCTTTTTGCGGTAAAGGACAAGACCAAGTACGTAAACTCGTAGCGGGACAAGGCGTGTACATTTGTGATGAATGTGTAGAGCTTTGTGCAGAAATTGTCGAGGAAGAAGTAGAAATGGATGCAGACTTCGATTTAGAAGATGTACCGAAACCGAAAGAAATCCAAGCGGTATTAGATGACTATATTATTGGTCAAAATCGCGCGAAGAAAGCATTAGCGGTCGCTGTATACAACCACTATAAACGAGTGAATACGAGCAGCAAAGTAGATGATGTCGAAATTTCAAAATCAAACATCGTCTTAATTGGGCCAACAGGTAGTGGTAAAACATTACTTGCTCAAACACTTGCACGTATTTTAAATGTTCCATTTGCAATCGCAGATGCAACGAGCCTTACAGAAGCAGGGTACGTCGGTGAAGACGTTGAAAATATTTTATTAAAAATTATTCAAGCGGCGGACTTCGATATTGAACGAGCAGAACGCGGTATTATTTATATTGATGAAATTGATAAAGTAGCACGTAAATCAGAAAATGCATCGATTACACGTGACGTATCAGGTGAAGGTGTACAACAAGCACTTCTGAAAATTTTAGAAGGAACGGTTGCAAGTGTCCCTCCACAAGGTGGACGTAAACACCCACACCAAGATTTCATTCAAATCGATACGACAAATATTTTATTTATCGTCGGTGGCGCGTTTGATGGCATCGAAGATATTATTAAGCGTCGTACAGGTCAAAAAGTAATTGGTTTCGGAGCAGAGCCGAAAAAGTCAGATGAAGAAAATGCAAGTTTACTTGCACAACTCATTCCAGAAGACTTACAAAATTACGGTCTGATCCCGGAATTTATTGGACGTTTGCCTGTCATTGCAACGTTAGAGCAATTAGATGAAGATGCTTTATATCGTATTTTAACAGAGCCGAAAAACGCTATCGTCAAACAATATGAAAAAATTGTCGAGTTAGACGGCGTCGAGTTGAAATTTGAAGACGAAGCATTGTTAGAAATTGCTCGCGAAGCGATCGAACGTAAGACGGGAGCGCGTGGCTTACGCTCAATCATTGAAAATATTATGTTAGACGTCATGTATGAATTGCCATCTTTAGATGAAGTGACGCAATGTGTCATTACGACAGAAGCAGTACAAGGAACAGAACAGCCAAAATTATACCGTGCAGACGGTACAGTTTATGAGTTAACTGAGCCGAGTAATCCGCTCCGTTCGCTAAATGACTTTTAACGTATAAATGAATGAAGAGAAGCTGACTTCGACGAAAGCGCATAACGCTCGCGCTTCCTTCGTGTCAGCTTTTTTTGATGTAAGAAGAAAAGACGAATACAATGAAAGTGAAGAGGTGACCGTTCATGGTGAAAAAAATGAAGCAAATACCGCTCTTACCATTACGTGGCGTACTCGTTTATCCACAAATGATGCTCCATGTCGATGTAGGAAGAGAGCGTTCCATTTATGCAATTGAACAAGCGCAAGAAGAAGGTGGTTTTTTATTTTTAGCGACACAAAAAGATACGCGAGATGAAGACCCAACAGCAGATGAATTGTACGAGTTTGGTACGTTTGCTGTCATTGAAAAAATGAAAAAATTGCCAAATGGCTCATATCGGGTACTAATTCGAGGAGAAGCGCGGGCGAAATGGTCGAATTATGAACGTGTTGACCTTTATCCAGTCGTTGATTTAGATATTTTTGAAGAACCTGAAGAGCCGACGATAGAACAAGAAGCTTTAATGCGACAAGTGCGCCATTATTTTGATCGTTATGCTACATCGTCTCGTCGCGTATCAAAGGAGTCAAAAGAAGTCGTTGAACAAATTGAAGAGCCAGGTCGACTTGTTGACATGATTGCGACTCATTTACCGTTGCGATTGTCTGAAAAACAAGAACTATTAGCAGAGACAGATATCGAAAAACGAATGATGACGATTATGAAACGTTTATATAGTGAACATGAAGTAGTAGCGATTGAACAGAAAGTGAGTAAGCGAGTAAAAGAAGCGGTCGAAAAAACACAAAAAGAATACTATTTACGAGAACAAATGAAAGCGATACGGGAAGAATTAGGAGATACAGATGGTAAAGGAAGTGAAATCAAATCACTTCGTGCTCGTCAAGAGAAATCAGGTATGCCTCAGCACGTAACAGAAGCATTTGAGCGAGAGTTACGTCGTTATGAAGCTGTCCCTGCAGCAAGTGCAGAAAGTGGCGTAATTCGTAACTATTTAGAATGGCTCGTCGATTTACCTTGGAGTGAAGCGACAAAAGACCAACTCGATTTACAACGTTCAGAAGAAATATTAAATCGCGATCATGCTGGATTAGATGATGTAAAAGAACGGATTTTAGAATATTTAGCTGTTCGTCAAATGACAGACACGATGCGTGGACCGATCATTTGTTTAGCAGGACCTCCCGGAGTCGGAAAAACATCGTTAGCTCGAAGTATTGCTGATGCATTAGGGCGCCGCTTCGTTCGGATTTCACTCGGAGGTGTTCGAGATGAATCTGAAATACGTGGTCATCGTCGAACGTATGTCGGAGCAATGCCGGGACGGATCATGCAAGGGATGAAAAAAGCAGGAACGACAAACCCTGTCTTTTTACTCGATGAAATTGACAAAATGTCAAACGATTTCAGAGGAGACCCTTCAAGTGCGATGTTAGAAGTATTAGATCCAGAGCAAAATCATACGTTTAGCGATCATTATATTGAAGAAACGTACGATTTATCAAACGTATTCTTTTTAGCAACAGCTAACGACATCTCAATGATTCCAGGACCACTACGTGATCGGATGGAAGTGATTTCGCTGGCAGGTTATACAGAAGTAGAAAAAGAAGCGATTGCTTCGAATCATTTAGTGCCGAAACAATTAGAAGAACACGGCTTGAATAAGTCGACGGTACGTTTTAAAGAGCCAGTGTTACAAGATATCATTCGTTACTATACACGTGAAGCGGGTGTACGGAACTTAGAACGTGAAATTGCGAATGTATGTCGAAAAGCAGCGAAACAAATCGCAGCAGGCGAAAAGAAGACAGTTACTGTCAGTGTTAACACGTTAGAAAATCTCATAGGACCTCGTAAATATCAACACGGAGAAATTAATGAAACGAATGAAATCGGTGTAGTCAACGGTTTAGCTTATACAGCAGCAGGTGGAGACATTTTACATGCAGAAGTAGCATTATCTGTCGGAAAAGGAAAGATTATTTTAACAGGAAAATTAGGAGAAGTGATGCAAGAGTCAGCACAAACAGCATTGTCATATGTACGTTCACACGCTGAAGAACTTGGCATCGATCCGACTTTTTATGAAACGACGGATATTCATATCCACTTCCCAGAAGGAGCAGTTCCGAAAGATGGACCATCTGCCGGAATAACAATCGTAACAGCACTCGTCTCCGCTTTGACGAAACGTCCGGTGAAACGAAATGTTGGTATGACAGGAGAAGTGACATTACGTGGAAAAGTGTTGCCAATCGGTGGATTAAAAGAAAAGTCACTTGGCGCACATCGTGCCGGAATCGATACGATTATTATGCCAAAAGATAATGAGCGACATTTAGATGACATTCCGGACGTCGTTCGTGAAAAAATCACGTATTACCCTGTTACAGACGTCCAAGAAGTATTACAATTAGCATTAGAAGAGAAATGAAATCTGTAGTAGGAGGCGGAAGCCTATGAATATTAAAACAGCTGAAATTGTAATGAGCGCAGCACGCCCAGAACAATTTCCAAAAACGAATTTACCTGAATTTGCATTAGCCGGACGTTCAAATGTCGGGAAGTCTTCATTTATTAATGCTATTTTAAAACGAAAAAAATTAGCACGAACGTCATCAAATCCTGGACGAACGATTACATTAAATTTCTTTGAAATCAATGAATCTTTTTATTTCGTTGACGTACCAGGTTATGGTTATGCGAAACGTTCTAAAGAAGCACGTGATACGTGGGGACCTTTACTTGAAACGTATTTAACGTCTCGACCACAATTGAAATCTGCGATATTAATTGTAGATGCACGTCACAGCGCAATGGAAGCGGATATTCAAATGTATGATTTTTTAGCACATTACGGGATTCCAACGATTATTATTGCAACGAAAGCAGATAAATTAAAACGTGGAGAACAGGCGAAACAGAAACGTAAATTACAAGAAGCGTTTCAAGTTGAAGAGGGCGATGAATTTATTTTATTTTCTTCAGAGACAGGACAAGGTCGTCAAGAAGTGTGGAATGCCATCAAAGCACGTATGTAAAGGCGTGTCACTAGCAATTCAGCAAAAAAAGCGATAAAATGAAACGTATAAACTTTCTTTTAGGGCATAAAAGAAATCGGAAAAGTTACTGAAGGCATGGAAAATGATGTGAGAGGTGTGAACACCCGATGCATACAATCGTAGTCGGCGTGAACTATCGGACAGCGCCGGTAGAAATTCGAGAAAAGTTTGCATTTTCAGAAGCAGAATTACCAGAAGCGATGCAAACGTTACAACAACAAAAAAGTATTTTAGAAAATGTGATTTTATCAACGTGTAACCGAACAGAAATTTTTGCAGTAGTCGATCAATTGCATACAGGTCGTTATTACGTAAAACGTTTTATTTCTGATTGGCTCGATATTCCTATCGACTTATTAACGGAACATTTAATTATTCAAGAAGATGATGCGATGGTTGAACATTTAATGCGAGTCACTTCTGGTATTGAGTCGATGATTTTAGGAGAGACACAAATTTTAGGTCAAGTGCGTGATAGTTTTTTATTAGCACAAGAACTCGGAACGACCGGAACGATGTTTAATGAAATGTTTAAACGAGCGGTTGCATTTGCTAAAAAAGCACATGAAACGACAGGAATCGGTGAAAATGCCGTTTCCGTTTCTTACGCAGCGGTTGAATTAGCGAAAAAAGTATTTGGTTCATTAGCGTACAAGCATATTGCGATTCTCGGAGCAGGAGAGATGGGCGAACTTGCTGCGAAAAATTTAGCAGGAAGTGGCGTCGGAAAAATAACGGTATTGAACCGAACGTATGAAAAAGCAAAACAGCTTGCAGATCAGTTCGATGGAGAGGCACGCCCGTTGAGCGAGTTACAAT
>JASLJC010000115.1 GCA_030152585.1 Savagea sp.
TACCGGATTGATTTTCCAAACGCTTTTCTTTCATTTTTTCAATCCAACGCTGTCGAATTTCTTCTTTATTTTTTTCCATTCCAGATACGATATTTTGCACTACTTCTCGATGCATACGAAAAATCCTCCTCAAAAAAATACTCTTCTTCCTCTATTGTAACGTTTTTTTTAAAAAACGATAGCTTTCTCCGCACTTTTCTCAATCTTTTCCATTTTTATATCCGTTTTCGCGGGTCGTTTTATATTAAAAACGCCAAAAAAAGATGTAACGGTCTCTTACGAGAATCGTTACATCTTTACTTATTCACAATATGTATAAACCGGCTTAAAATTGAATCAGTCCGAGACTTATTGCTAAAGCGTTATCTACTTCTTCCATGAGCGGTGCATCTAATTGTGTAATTTTATCTGTAAGCCGAGACTTATCAATTGTGCGAATTTGTTCGAGCAAGATAACAGACTCTCGCTCGAATCCATACTTTTTCGCATCAATTTCTACGTGTGTCGGCAATTTCGCTTTATTAATTTGCGCCGTAATTGCTGCGATGATTACTGTCGGGCTAAAACGATTTCCGATATCATTTTGAATAACGAGTACCGGACGCGTTCCTCCTTGTTCAGAACCTACAACGGGCGATAAATCAGCGAAAAATACATCTCCGCGTTTAATTGCCACTTTTTCATCCTCCACATTCGAGGCGTTCAATCGCTTTTTGCGCTTCTCCTTCTACGTGCTGACACGCTTCAGAAATTTCTAAGTTTAGTTGAGACATTTCTCGGTACCCTTGCTCCATTTGTTCAAATAAAATATTGGCACCCTTATAACGGATCGTCTCTACATAAACGTAGTCGCTACCTTCGATTTCACGAACGACTCGATCTTTTGTTACGTTCAACATAGCTTTTGGGAGCTTGACAACAATTACTTCAGAATGCCTACCTTTCCATGGTCGTTTAGGCAACACTAGCACCTCCGAGAAAACCGTATCTAAATTTATACTCTCACATAGTGTACCACCTTATGGAAAATAAGAGAAGTGAGTTTTTCAATTTCGGTTAACTTTTCGTTCAATACGTGAACTTAAAGAGGTGTAAACTTCGTATACAATCGTTCCTAAACGTTCAGCCCACTGTTCTGCTGTAATTTGTTCTGTTCCTTGTCGCCCAATCAATGTAACACGTTCACCAATCGGATATTGTTGCGGTAAACGAACCATACATTGATCCATGCAAATCGTTCCGACGATTGGCACACGTTGACCGTCTATTAATACTTCTTGTCCATATAAATTACGGGATAACCCATCGGCATAACCGATCGGTAATGTACCGATCCATTCGACGTCTTCTGTTACGTAACGACCTCCGTAACTAATCGCTTCATCTTTCGGTACTTTTTTTACAAAGCTTAAGGCTGTCTCTAATCGTAAAACAGGTTGTAACGGTTCTCTATGTTGTGATGCGACGAAAGGAGAAGGCATGCTCCCATACAAGCCTATTCCAAATCGCACAGCATCTAAATGCATATGTTCATATAGTAACGCTGCCGCTGTGTTTGCAGCGTGTACAATATTTGGTCTCTCTTCCATATTATCGACCATTTTTAAGAAATGTTGAAACTGTTTTTCAGTTTCTTTTCGATTTTCGTCTGCTTTTGAAAAGTGTGTAAATACTCCTTCTAAATGAATCTTTTTTGTCGAGCGAAGAAGCCGTTCTGCTTGTCGTAATTCTTTTTCTGTCCGTATACCGATTCGTCCCATGCCACTATCGACTTTCATATGTATAGTTAGTGGAGCATGTATATCATCGACGTACGAAACGAGTGCTTCCGCATAAGATAATGAAGGTACAGTAATCGTAATACGTTCGCGTTGTGCAGTCGGTATCGCCTCTAATACGACGGGTCCTAAAACGAGAATCGGTACTTTTGGAAATTTTTCACGAAGTGTCAATGCTTCATCTATCGTCGCAACAGCTAACGCGTCCGCTCCATGCTGAATTGCTAGTTCACTAATGAGTGCAGCGCCGTGACCGTACCCATTCGCTTTTACAACGGCGATGATATGTGTTGTTTTACCTCGTAACTTCTTTTTTAAACATGTTAAATTGTGAACGATCGCTTCTTCGCTAAGTATCGCTACTGTCGGTCGGTACATCGCGTTTCCCCTTTCATGCAAATGACTTGTGCAGCAGCAACTGTTTTCGTATGGGTAATCGTTATGAAATGAGGCGTCTTCGCTCCGTGAAAATAAAGGACAGGTGCACCTGCTCGATCGTTCAATACTTCAATATCTTGAAAAGTGCATCCTTTCGTAATCCCTGTTCCTCTTGCTTTCGAAAACGCTTCTTTTGCGGCAAAACGTCCTGCTAAAAACTCTAGACGTCTTTTCGATTGTAATGTTGCATATGTTTCGTACTCACGTGTCGATAAAATGCGTCGAGCGAACCGTTCATTTCGACTGACGGCTCGATCGATTCGATCAATTTCTACGAGGTCGAGTCCGATTCCTTCAATCAAAGTACGTTCTTCCTTTCTATCTCTCTTCAAAATTCGTATACTATAACTATCTAAATAAAATGAAGAGGTGAATTTATGTTTATTCGACACGAAAACTTTTCAGAATATGTAAAAGCGTATCCCGTCGTTACGACGTTGCTCGTATTAAATATCGTCATTTTTATAATAGGTTTAATACCTAGCGTCGGAAATATTATGTTGGCATATGGAATTGGGTGGAATTTAGCGCTCGCTTCAGGCGAATGGTGGCGCCTCATGACACCGATTTTTTTACACGGTGATTTTGCTCACCTTTTAATGAATATGTTTTCTTTATTTATTTTTGGCCCAGAACTCGAACGTTTCGCAGGAAAATTGAACTTTTTTAACATTTACTTCATTTCCGGTATTATCGGAAACGTCGCGACTTATGTAGGCGGTGGTTTACAATATAACTTCCACCTCGGTGCAAGCGGTGCAATCTTCGGTATTTTCGGTGCTTTTGTTGCTCTCGTCTATTACACACGCGATATATTACCTGAGCTAAAACAAGTCATTTTACCGATTGTCGTTTTAGGTGTCCTCATGACATTTATCGGACAAAATATTAACGTATATGCCCATATCGGTGGACTCGTCACTGGATTCGTTTTCGGACTGTTTTATTTTAACCCGAAACGATTAAAAAGAAAAACGTTACGCAGACGATAATGTTATTCTCCTATGTACTTCTTACAAATATGAACTTTTAAAGAAGTATAGAACAATTTTACACGATACGTTACGTTTTTTTCAAGAAAAGAAGAGCAAACGTTGATTTTTCATTTTCAACATTTGCTCTTTTATTATCTTTTACATACTTTTTCAAGACGTCGTCGTTCCTCAAGACGACGATTTACTTCATCTTCTCGTGTTCGTTTTTCCATCCATAAAAAGGCTTGTTCTGCTGCTCGTTCAGGCATATGTGGCACTTTTCCGATACCGAGCGAACTTCCTGATTTTAAATTTAAAAACAATGTACCGACGTGACCTCGTCGCTGAAAAATACTTTGTCGAATCGTCACAGATTGTACACGGCGACGCGTCACGTACATCGTATATAAACTAAATGAACGATGGCGTGCAATAAATTGTTGTCGGTGGCGATCATACGCTGCCGAGCGGTAACGCCAATGAGCGAACAAATAGTTCAACGGAATGAGTAATGCTGCCCATAAACCGTACGGATACGCGTAATATGTCGCAATCGCGATAATTGGCAAAATCCAATTGTAATGAATTCGACGAAAATATGGACGTGCATTCGTCGTTAAACGACGTTTTGGTTCAACAAAATGCATCGTTGGAAATAAGGCGTGTAACGGTTCATTTCGCTGTACTTTTGGAACGAGTGGCAATAAGTGTAAACGTTGTCCGTCTCCTACTCCTCCTGCACTGTGTAAAATGACCGTTTCATAACCGATCAGTTGACGAAATGGATTTTGTACGACCTCGATAGCTTGTACACGTTTTAACGGTATCGTAACTTTTTTCTTCTCTAACAAGCCGCGCGTAATCATAATATTTTCATCGTCTTTTTGCACTTTAAATGAATAATAAGCAATATACGTCATCGCAACGGATAAAATCCAAGCAAGTCCGAACACAACGAGTAAAATAAGACCGATCACAACTAAACTGTATTGCATGACGTTTTTAAATTGTGTATATAAAAAATCAGTTGGAATGAATTCAATAAATTGTGTACTAAATAAAAGTAAACCGGATAAAATAACACCGATTCCACCTGATGTCGTCGCGAGGATTAATAAATCTTTCGTTTTCATTTCAAAAATCGTTTCATTTTTGCGTTCTACTGGTTGTTGTTCTACATTGGATTCTTTTCGCTTTTCAAACGCAATTTGACGTTTTCCGTCTTCAATGACCGCTTCAATCGCTTCTGCTGCACTTTTAGAAACCGCAGATAATGCGACTTCTGGTTCTCCGCCACTACTTGCTGTTTCGATATTAATTTGTACGAGTCCGAACATTCGATGCAAAATACTTTCGGTATAATCTAAACTTTGAATCCGCTCAAAAGGGATGTACCGTTTTTTTCTGACGAAAACACCGTGTTCGATACGTAACTCATCTTCTTCAAACCAATATTCAAAACGATGCCATTGAATAACGGAAAAAAGAGACAATACGATCATGACGACGAGAATAATACCGATCGTTACACTAATACTAATTAAGCTAGAAAACGAAAATCCGTCGCGTAATAAATTCAAACCGAAAATCAGTAAAATCGGTAAAAATGCTTCTTTGATCCATTGAAATGTTGAAATGACAGACGCCGCCCAATGAAGTTGATAACGTTTTCCGTATAAACTTTTATACATCGTCTTCTGCCACCTTCGCTAAGTCTGAAATACGGCGACGTAAACTGTCTGCTTCTTCTAACGGAATGGCGGGAATCGCGTGCGTCGTCGCAGCGGTTGAAATCGTTAAAACAGCTAAATTGTAATGGCGAAGTAACGGTCCTTGCGTCGTATCGACGTGTTGAACACGTACCATCGGCACAAGAGTGCGGTGGATAATAAAAATACCGTGTTGAATTTCTATTTCTGTTTCGCGTACTTCATATCGCCACCGAATCCAACGAATTTTTGGTAAAACGACAATCGATAACACCGCTTCTAATAAGACAATTCCTACTCCAACGTAAGGAAGCCAACCGGGCCAATCAAATTGTTTCCCGAGCCAAACGATAAATGCCACGACGAGCACAGTCATGACTGTTTGAAATAGGCCGTACCATCTCCACAATGTTAATCCTTTTTTCGATATTTTATTTTTCGGTTGCTCTCTCACTCCATAACCACCTTTTTTCTTATAGTACGTATAGTATACCGAAAACCGCTTCTATTGGGAAATTTCTATCTACACTTGATTTCTACTTTTTTCTCGCTTCATCTGTTATATTTGTATAATTTTTTCTTATTTTTCACTTTGACAAATGTTCCAAAATAACGGAAAATTAAAGAAGGGTGAAAAAGGGGATAAGTTAATTTATGCACATTACTTTAACGAAGAGACAATATGATATTTTACGATTTTTAGAACATAAAGAAGGATGGACAACGTCAAAAGAACTAGGCAAATCGCTCCATTGTTCCGATAAAACAATCCAAAATGACATACACGAAATCCAACAAATATTACCTCTCCACTGGTCGATTGAAACACGTAAAGGACGCGGGATTCAACTCGTACAACCAGAAAATGCGAACGTTTCTTCTATGTTTACTTCTTATGAGGATGAGTTAATGTACGACATATTAGAACGTTTGACACTTCGGGAAGGATTACGTTTACGTGAAATTAGTGATACTTTCTCTATTAGTCCGACATTGACGAATCAACTATTACGCCGAATTGAACAGACGATTCATCATTACCATTTACAATTAAAAACCTCACCTTATCAAATTGTAGGTAGTGAAGGATTTATTCGCGTAATGTTATTCGAACAAGAATATTTGAAAGTTGGAATGAGTCAATACCAACAATTAGTCGATGATACGAGCGCGCATTGGGAGCAGCTCCTTATAAAGTATGCGAATATCCAATTGTCACCGTACGGGTTGCAAACATTTATTCGCTTTTTAACGATTTCAATTCAACGCATTCAAAACGGGTTTCATGCAAGCGCTTTACCCGATTCATTTTATAACGTTTTGATCACTCATCCTTTACTACGTGATGTACAACCTTTATTTGAAGAAATTGAAAAGGTTTACGCACTATCTTTATCGCAAAACGAACGACTTTATTTATATATCGCGCTCATTCATTCGGAATTCCGATGGCTCCGTGCAGAAGAGCCGAACTTCTTTCAAGCGATTCAAAATCCCGAACATCCCGATTTTGAATTTCATCAATTTAAATGTTTTTTAGAAAATAAAATGAAACAACGTTTCTCATTTACAGATGAAACATTGCGCGCTGGATTTAATGTATACATGCTCGCTAAACTACGAACGATCCACCCTCTACTCGATTATCATTCGGTCGATTTATTTTATAACGATGCTGTTGAATATTACGATTTACCCGTTCAACAATGTCGTCAACTTTTAAATGAATGGGCGACGAAACATCATTTTCGTTTTTTACCGTCTGATGTCGTATTACTAACACTCATTTTACAACAACACATTATTTCAACGACGACTGTCCGTGTTCTTTATGTGACGAGTCGATTTTTACCGACAAGTACGTTGACGATTCGGTATTTAGAAAAAGAATTTGGAGGGCAAGCGACATTTACGTTAGCTGATACGCTTTCTGCAACTTCTCTTTTAGAAGTCGAACACGATTTTGACTTCATCATTACCGATGCATTACTTCATGATTTTCATTTATCAACGCCGCACTTACTCGTCCATACGATGTTATCACAACGAGATTTAACGATGATTCGTGAGACGATGACGAAATTAAAAGAACAAAAAGAACGCGATTTATTACGATTGTTGTTAACAGCACAAAAATAAACGTATCGCGTTGCATTTTTTTAGAAATGTAAAAAGCATCTCTCCGACGAAAAGCGATTCATACGTTTCGTCAGAGGAGATGCTTTTTTTATTTGTTATTGTTCATTTCGCGCTGGACGAATGAAACGTGTTCCGATAAGAACGAAGAGGAATCCGATTACTAAACTCCACCATGCGAATTGTTCACCTGTTTGTGGGAGTTGTAAGGAGTTCTTTTCATTTTCTCCTTTTGTCTCACTATCATTCATATTCGCTTGGACGTCCCCTTCATTCGGTTGTGTCGGACGTTCTGAATGATCAGGGTTTGTCGCGCCTTCATCTGGAACGATTGGACGCTCTTCACCTGGTTTTGTCTCGTTTCCTGGTCCTTGTGTTCCTTCCTCGGG
>JASLJC010000125.1 GCA_030152585.1 Savagea sp.
TATGTACTACTTTTGTGAGAAATTCATATAATTTGTTTGATTTTTTCATTCATTTGCAATCTTTTAGTTTCATTCATTTAAATGATGTCATAGTGTACCATTAAACTTTTTATGATATTATATAAAAGAGTAGATTTTCTACTTTATTGTCATCTATTTCTTTTAAATTAACTGAATAATGGGATAGATTCACTTTCAATGTAAAGGATGATCAACATGCAAACTTTCGAGCAATACGAATATGTACGTCCTAATATGGATGCACTTGAAAAACAATATGAACAATTGTTAACGGCATTTCGTAACGGTAAAAGCGTAGAAGAACAAAGCGAAACGATGGAACAACTGAATACTCTCGCTGCACAATATTCTACTCAAATGAACTTGTCATACATTCGTTCCTCTATCGATACGACAGATACCTTCTATCAAAAAGAGCGCGATTTTTTCGATGAAGTAGGACCTCGTTTTCAAAAATTAACGACTGCTTATTATCGTGCATTAACGGAAACTCCTTTCCGAGAAGCATTAGAAGAAAAATGGGGGACACAATTATTCGCTTTAGCAGAATGTGAAATTCGCTCATTCTCTGAAGATGTCATGCCTCTTTTACAAAAAGAAAATAAGTTAACTTCTGAATATGCTAAATTGATTGCAAGTGCACAAATTGACTACGAAGGAAAAACGTATACGCTTGCACAACTTGGGCCTTTCGCGGAGTCGCAAGATCGCCAAGTACGAAAAAATGTAATGCATGCACAGTATTCGTTTTATGAAGACAATCAAGCACAATTTGACCGTATTTATGATGACCTCGTAAAAACACGTCACGAAATTGCGACGACACTCGGCTTTGATAATTTCGTAGAACTCGGCTACTTACGTATGCAACGAGTCGATTATGATAAAGATATGGTCGCTCGTTACCGTCAACAAGTACGCGACCATATTGTTCCTCTTGCAACACAATTGTACGAGCGCCAAGCAAAGCGAATCGGTCTTTCAACTGACGACTTTAAGTTTTATGACAGTTCGCTTCATTTTTTATCTGGAAATCCAACACCAAAAGGTTCACCTGAATGGATTATCAATAATGGAAAGAAAATGTACGCTGAATTATCTAAAGAAACGGATGAATTTTTCACGTTTATGACAGAGAAACATTTAATGGATCTCGTTGCTAAAAAAGGAAAAGAAGGCGGAGGATATTGTACATTTATCGATGAATACGAGTCTCCTTTCATTTTTTCTAACTTTAATGGTACATCAGGCGATATCGATGTTTTAACACACGAAGCAGGTCATGCTTTCCAAGTATATTCTAGCCGACATATCGGCATTCCTGAATACATTTGGCCGACACATGAAGCGGCTGAAATCCATTCAATGAGTATGGAATTTTTCACGTGGCCTTGGATGGAATTGTTCTTTGAAGAAGATACGGATAAATATAAATTTTCACATTTAAGTAGCGCACTTCTTTTCCTTCCTTACGGTGTAGCCGTCGATGAGTTCCAACACGTCGTATATGAAAATCCACATATGACACCTGCAGAACGTAACGCAGCTTGGAAAGAAATCGAACAAATCTATTTACCAACACGTGATTACGATGGTCATCCTTACTTAGAAGCGGGCGGTATTTGGCAACGTCAATCACATATTTACGAAGTGCCATTTTATTACATCGACTATACGTTAGCTCAAGTATGTGCTTTCCAATTTTGGCAACGATCACAAGTTGATTTTGAAAGTGCTTGGCACAATTACGTTCATCTTTGTACACTCGGTGGTACACAGTCCTTTACAAAACTTGTAGAAGCTGCGGGACTTGAGTCACCGTTTGCAGAAGGGACGATCGAGCGAACGATTCGCTACGTTCAAACGTGGCTTGATCAAGTAGACGACTCTGCTTTTTAAAATGACTTTTTTACTCTAACTGCTTCTCAATAGAAAAAGCATGAAACCAACGTTGCCTCGTTGATTTCATGCTTTTTTGATTACATCAGTCCTTTTGCTCGACCTTGTTCATCTACGTCCATATTTAATGCTGCAGGAGCATCAGGTAAACCGGGCATCGTCATAATATCTCCTGTGAGACAAACGAGAAAGCCTGCTCCTACTTTCGGTACAATTTCACGAATTGTTACTGTGAAATGTTGAGGTCTCCCTAATTTTTTCGGATCGTCTGATAAAGAATATTGTGTTTTAGCCATACAAATCGGTAACGTATCCCATCCATTTTCTACAATTCGAGCTAAATCTCGTTTCGCCTGTTCTGTGAAATGAACACCTTTGCCACCGTAAATTTGTTGAACGATCGTTTCTACTTTTCGCTCTACACTTTCTTCTAAAGGATACAACATTTCAAATGACTGTTTTTCACGAAATATATCTAGCACGTGTTGCGCTAATTCGACGCCACCTTCTCCTCCACGTTTCCAAACATCTGTAAATGCTGCGCGTACATCGTGAGCTGCACACCATTCTAATACGTACTGCATCTCTTTTTCTGTATCTGTCACGAAATGGTTGAGGGCTACGACAGGCTCGATACCGAATGTTCGAATCGTATCGATATGTTTGGCTAAATTTTCGATTCCTTTCGATAACGCTTCAACATTTTCTTTTTGTAATGCATCTTTTGCAACACCACCATGCATTTTCAAAGCTCTGACGGTTGCAACAATCACGACAGCATCTGGCTGAAAATCTGCTGCACGCGCTTTAATATTCATAAATTTTTCGGCTCCTAAATCTGAACCGAACCCCGCCTCCGTTACGACAATATCCGCTACTTTTCGTGCTGTATCTGTCGCTATAATCGAGTTACAACCATGGGCAATATTAGCAAATGGGCCACCATGTACGAGTGCTGGTGTTCCGCCGATCGTCTGTACGAGATTTGGCTTCAATGCATCTTTTAATAAAAGAGCTAAGGCACCTTCTACTTGCAAATCTTTCACATATACTGGATCGCCATCATACGTATAACCGATTACCATTTCACGAAGACGACGTTTTAAATCTTCAATATCAGATGCGAGACAAAAGACAGCCATCACTTCAGATGCGACCGTAATATCAAAATGATCTTCTCTCGGTACACCTTGCTTCTCTCCACCTAGCCCGACGATAACGTTCCGTAACGCTCGATCATTCATATCGAGTACGCGGTTCCACGTCACTCGGCGCGGATCAATGTTTAATGCATTTCCACGATGAATATGGTTATCGATAAAAGCACTTAATGCATTGTTTGCTGCTGTAATCGCATGAATATCTCCTGTGAAATGTAAATTAATTTCTTCCATCGGCAATACTTGTGAGTAGCCTCCACCAGCTGCTCCTCCTTTTATTCCCATCACTGGCCCGAGTGATGGCTCTCGCATTGCAACGATTGCTTTTTTTCCAAGTGTCGTAAAGGCATCAGCTAACCCAACAGTTACAGTTGATTTTCCTTCTCCCGCTGGTGTTGGGCTAATCGCCGTTACGAGAACGACTTTGCCGGTTGCTGTTTTCGTTTGTAATGTAGAAGGATCAATTTTTGCTTTATAGTGGCCATAAGGTTCTAATGCTTCTCCTTCAATCCCGATCGATTGAGCAATTTCTGTAATAGGTTTCATTGTTGCTTCCATTGCAATATCTAAATCTGATAATGGTTTCGTTTTCGTCGTCACGAGATGACCTCCTTATTGTTCGTCTTTTCATTATACAATATTTTTTCATCTCGTGAAGAGAAAAGTTGTTTATTCTATTTTTAAAACGATTTTTCCCACTTGTGTACTTGCTTCTAAGCTTTCCATAGCAACGTTTGCATCTTCTAAACTATATATTTTATCAATCAATGGCTTCATTTTTTCATGACGCATCAATGTTAGTAATTCGCGTAGTTCATCTCGACTAGCCATCGTAGAACCGTATATTTTCTGTTGATTATAGAAAAACGTTCGTATATCGAATGTTACTTCGTCCGTCGTAGATGAACCAAATGTGACGAAACGTCCTCCTTTTTTCAACACTTCTAATGAACGTTGAAACGTCGCTGCACCAACACTATCTACGATTAAATCGACCGTTTCATCGTACAATAAAGCAGGCCAGTCACTAACTGTATCAATAACTATGTCCGCTCCGAGTGAACGTAATGCTTCTTTTTTTACTTCGTTACGTGTCGATGTAATGACACGGGCACCTTTTGCTTTTGCAACTTGAATCATAAATGTCGCAACACCACTACTTCCGCCTGGAATGAAAACAGTTTCTCCTTGCTGAATGTTTCCTTTCGTCACGAGCGCACGATACCCCGTCATTCCTGCTAAGGCAATACTTGCATTTTCTTCCCATGTTAAATGAGATAAAATGGGTTCTATTTGTTCTTCATCAATTACAATATACTCTCCGAATGTCCCATCGTCAGGCATCCCTAAAATATCAAATGTCTCAGGAGGCACATCACTTTTGTCAAACCAACGGAGTGACGGATTGATAATGACGGATTCTCCTACTTCCCACTTCGTCACGTTTTGTCCTACTTCTACGATAACGCCCGCTCCATCAGATCCAAGGACGAGAGGTTGTCGTTCACCTTTTCGTCGTTGTTGAATATATAAATCTCGGCGGTTGACACCTGCTGCGCGTAGAGCGACTTTAACGTCGTTTCGTCCTACTTCTCGAACTTCATAATTTGTAACGTATTCATATTTGTCCCCTTTATGTACAAACGCTTTCATATTCATCATTCCTTTCTTTATTGCTACTTCACCTTTTATCGTCATCACTTTCAAAATATCATGAATGTTCCTATTTTGCGAATATTGTTCTCTTCTATTTTATTTTTTATGTAAATGTTCAGGAAATAGCCTTGTAAAATTTTTAAAATACACTATCCCGTACAGAGGATATCAGCGAAATGATATGAAAACTCCAACATCTATGATCGAACAACAAAAAAGTAGAAAAGGGAAAACCCTCTCCTACTTCAAATTTTAATAACCTGTATTTTGACGCTCATAGTTTTCTTTATTTTTAGCGATGTACGCTTCAATAATTTCTTCATTAGTAAATTGTAATGCGCGAGCTAAAACGTCATACGCTTCCCAGACTTTTTGATAATGCGTCATCGTTGGTTCATTTAAAAAAGTATGAACTGCTCCATTTGTCATAATAAACTGTTCTGTTAAAGGACGGTCTTCATCCGTTGTCGGCCAATGCGTTAATGTTTCGAAACCTTTTTCAAGTCCTAATGATAATAAAAAATGAATTGAATCGACGTATTCTTCTAAAATAACATCTCGTGCCGACGGTCCTTTTTTACTCCAAAACTTAAAACAACGCGTTTCATTCGCAAGTTCTGCTAATTCGACAAGTAATGCTAAACCACGTTCACGAAATACATCCGTTTGCTCTTCTCGATTTTGTTGAATATATGCATCTAGTGCACGTTGCATCTTAAATAATTCGGTTAATTCCATTTGTCATCCATCCTTCCTTCATAATGTATGTGAAACATGCGAGATGAAGTAAAACGAGTATAAAAAAACCGACACGAAATGTTGTCTTTTTCGTTTTATGTCGAAAGTAATACATTCCGATATAAGCACCAATCGGACCGAATAAAGCAGCTGTCCATAATGTTGATTCTTTCACTCGATAGACGCGACGTTTCGCTTTTGATTTATCGATTCCCATTAAACTAAAAGCGAAAATATTGAATAATACGTAAATCATGAAATACACGTTTCACTCTCTCCTTGTTTACATCATACAAAAAACCGCATTCATCTCAATAGATGAAGCGGTTTAAGTGAATTAAAGTGCTGCTTTTGCAGTTTCAACGAGTTTAGCAAATCCTGCTTGGTCGTTTACAGCTAAGTCAGCGAGCATTTTACGGTTTACTTCTACGCCTGCTTCTTTTAAACCGTGCATGAATTGGCTATATGAAATGTCGTTCATACGTGCTGCCGCGTTAATACGTGTGATCCATAATTTACGGAAGTTACGTTTACGCTGACGGCGGTCGCGATATGCGTAGTTTAATGAGCGCATTACTTGCTCATTTGCAGTTTTATATAATGTATGTTTTGAACCGTAGTAACCTTTCGCTAATTTTAAAACGCGGTTACGACGTTGACGTGATACTTTTCCAGCTTTTACACGTGTCATTGGTAAAACCTCCTGTTAATTGTGTGCTATTTTTATTACATTTTCGTAATCATTTGTTCGATACGTTTTTGGTCTCCTGTTGAAACAAGTTCAGCTTTACGTAATTGACGTTTTGCTTTTGCTGACTTGTTTGCAAATAAGTGACCTGTGAACGCACGTGTACGTTTAATTTTACCTGATCCTGTTTTTTTGAAACGTTTTGCAGAACCGCGGTGTGTTTTCATTTTAGTCATTGATAGTTCCTCCTACTAAAGTTGAATTTACTTACTTGCTCTCTGTAAGCGGCGCAATCATCATAAACATGCTACGCCCTTCCATCTTCGGTTTCACTTCAACTGTACCGAGTTCTTTACACGCTTCGCCGAAACGTTCTAAAACTTCTCGACCTAACTCTTTATGTGTAATCGCACGGCCACGGAAACGGATAGATGCTTTTACTTTATCTCCTTTTTCAAGGAAACGGTGAGCATTGCGTAATTTCGTATTGAAATCATGTTCTTCGATGTTCGGGCTTAAACGAACTTCTTTCACGTTGACGATTTTTTGTTTTTTACGAACGGCACGTTCTTTCTTTTGCTGTTCGAACTTAAACTTCCCATAGTCCATGACACGAGCTACTGGGGGCTTCGCTTTCGGAGCGACGAGAACGAGATCTAAATTCGCTTGCGCAGCAATATCAAGCGCTTCTTGTTTCGTTTTTACACCTAATTGTTCACCTTGATGATCAATTAAACGAACTTTGCTTGCACGAATACCATCGTTAACGTAATTGTCTCTCTGCTGTTTTCTAATCGTAATCCACCTCTCAGAATAATTCTCGCGAATACATGGTTTGAGTATAGAATAAGTGTTCGTCCTCATTTTTTTACATAAAAAAAGTAGACATTTCTCGATGTCTACCCGCAAAAAACGTACGTATAATATACGTATGTCGTTTTGTGTTCCAACCTGCTAACAATCGAATGACGTCCGACAGGTGAGAAGCGGGCAGCTCCTACTTATACCACAAACTGTATTCAGTTAATTTCTTAACTCTTATTATTATATCTCTTTTCAAAAATATTGTCAAGAGATTTTTGAATGTGATGCATAACTCCTTTTACTATACGCCTATTGTGATGAAATAACAACTCATCCTTCGAAATTTTTACAGCTTTTAGAAAAAGGTTTAAGTAAGAACGAGCTTTCTATTTTATAAGATGCAAAAGTCATCGCGTAAAAATCTAAACATTAAAATGAAAATAAAACGTATGACACCAAAAGACTTCCCTTTGATATCATACGTTTTTCATTCAATATTTTATTTATCTTCTAATACCGTATTGCGATCTGCTGAACGCATCACTTCTCGTACGATATTCGCTACAAATTGTGCTACTGGAATACTTTCTGATTTTTTCTCTCCGTATTGACGCACATTCACTTCTTCTGCTTCCATTTCACGGTCTCCTACAACGAGTGTGTATGGTACTTTTTGAACTTGTGCTTCACGGATTTTATATCCCATTTTTTCTTCACGATCATCAATTTCGACGCGAATGCCTTGTCGAACGAGTTCATCACGAACCGCTGCTGCATAATCGTAATGTACGTCATTTGAAACAGGGATAATTTCAACTTGAATTGGTGCTAACCATGTTGGGAAAGCGCCTTTATATTCTTCAATTAAATAAGCAACGAAACGTTCCATCGTTGAAACGACACCGCGGTGAATGACGACTGGACGATGTTCTTTTCCATCTTCTCCGATATACGTTAATTCGAATCGTTCCGGGAGTAAGAAGTCTAGTTGTACTGTCGATAACGTTTCTTCCATTCCGATTGCTGTACGTACTTGTACGTCGAGTTTCGGACCATAAAATGCCGCTTCTCCATCTGCTTCAACGTAGTCAAGTTCTAAATCGTCCATCGCTTCTTTCAACATCGTTTGTGCACGATCCCACATCTCATCATCATCGAAGTATTTCTCTGTATCTTCTGGATCTCGGTAAGATAAGCGGAATGAGTAATCTGTAATATCGAAGTCTTCGTATACCGCAATGATCAGTTCAACGACACGTTTTAATTCTTCTTTAATTTGATCTGGACGAACGAAAATGTGCGCATCATTTAATGTCATACCACGGACACGTTGAAGTCCTGATAACGCTCCTGACATTTCGTAACGGTGCATCGTTCCGAGTTCAGCGATACGTAATGGTAAATTACGATAAGAATGAATACCATTTTTGTATACCATCATATGGTGCGGACAGTTCATCGGACGTAAGACGAGTGTTTCGTTATCCATTTCCATCGGTGGGAACATGCCGTCTTGGTAATGATCCCAGTGTCCAGACGTTTCATATAAATCTTTTGAACCGAGTACTGGTGTATAGACGTGTTGGTAACCTAATTTTTCTTCGATATCGACGATATAACGTTCAATCGTACGACGAATCGTTGCTCCTTTTGGTAACCATAACGGCAATCCTTGTCCTACCTTTTGTGAATTCATGAAAATGTCTAATTCACGACCGATACGACGGTGATCGCGTTCACGTGCTTCTTTTAACATATTTAAATGCGCTTTTAAATCTTTTTTATTAAAGAATGCTGTACCGTAAATACGCTGAAGCATTTTATTATCTGAATCTCCACGCCAGTAAGCTCCTGCTAAACTGAGTAACTTAAATTCTTTCATTTTGCTCGTTGAAGGAACGTGAACACCACGGCAAAGATCAAAGAAATCACCTTGTTCATAAATCGTTACAGTTTCGTCTTCTGGAATAGCCTCTAGTAGCTCTACTTTATAAGGGTCTCCGAGTTCTTCAAAACAACGACGCGCTTCGTCGCGTGAAACTTCTATACGGACAATTTCGATATTTTCATCGACGATACGTTTCATCATTTTTTCAATCTCAGGTAAATGTTCTTCTGTAATCGTCTCTGCCGGATCGATATCGTAATAAAAACCGTTCTCGATGACAGGACCGACTCCGAAATGCGAACCTGGGAATAGACGATGTACAGCATGCGCGAGTAAGTGCGCAGTACTATGACGTAAAATCTCTAAACCGTCTTCGTCGTTCGGTGTTACGATTTCGATCGTTCCGTCTTCTTCAAGCGGACGACGAAAATCGACAAGTTCACCGTTAAAACGACCCGCTAACGCATTTTTTCGTAAACCGGGACTGATTGAACCGGCTACATCTTCTGTTGTTGTTCCTTTCGGAAACTCTTTTACTGCTCCATCTGGAAAAGTTAACTGAATTACATCTGCCATCACTAGCACTCCTTTTTCTTTTTAAACGACAAAAAACCCCATCCTGAAAGGGACGAGGTTCATTCGTGGTTCCACCCTTCTTCCTTCCTTTTGGATATAATGATACACCAAAAAGATGAAGCTTCATTCCGAGCTAACGGGCCCAATTCCGGCGGCTTTTCGAAACCGCTGCTCCAAGGTGGTAAACATTTCTGCACTTCTAAAGGTCTCACCACTCCTCTAGTCTCTGTAAAAGTCGCCTGAAATATTGTTATCCTTTTCGTCGCAATTGTTATCTTCTAATTGTCATTATTATAGAACAATTATTTTTTTATTTCAACTATTTTTTCGACGATTCATTCCATCTAACGCATAAGGGTCACTCGTCGCACGAATACGCTCCATTAAACGAGCCGCTTTGACTTCTTCTTTTTCTCCTCTTTGGGAATAGGTCATATGGTGCTCTAGGCCATCCCAATCAAAGTTCGATGTGAAAAAAGTCGGCAATTGTTCTGCCATACGATATTGTAAAATAGCACCGAGTACGTCATCCCGCGTCCATGCCGTCATCGATTCTGCACCGATATCATCTAACATTAAAACCGGTGCCCTTTTAACAAAGTCGATTTTTTGTTCAAACGTTTGATTTTGAATCGATTGTTTAATTTCACGTAAAAACTCGGGTACGTAAACGATAATCGTTTGAATATTTAAATTTGCAAGTTCATTAGCTAACGCACCTAATATGAACGACTTGCCTACACCAAATGGTCCGTAAATATACATACCTTTAGAAGGTAATGTACCTGTCTTTTGTACACTTGCGACAAAATCTCGCGCTGCACGAATGACACGGACACGAGAATCATCATAAAACATGTCGATATGCTGGAGACGCGCTTGCAATACATCTTTTGGCATGTGCAAGCTCGAAAGCATTTCTTTCGCTTCTTCTATTTGACGTTCTTGTACGTAAGTTGAACACGGTTCATACTGTAAATCAATTCGGTCATTTTTCAAAACGAGTCGCGGCGTATACCCTGACATTACATTTTTACACTGTGAAAGAGAAGGACATTGCGCACAATCATGTGAGCTATTTATATATTCAAATAGACGCGACGTGCTCCGTTGGACAATTTCATCTTCTCGCGTCAATTGATTCTCTTGTAAAAATTGTTGAATTTCAACATGTTGAAAAATGTCCTCAACTAAAGCTGTATATTGCTTAGCAAACATTTCATTTTGAAACAATTTACTTAATTGACTATCCGCTCGCTTCATTTTTTTTCGCCTCCTCTTTCGATATGCCGAGTTCTTTCATTAATTGTAGACGCTCTCGTTCTAACGCTTCGTCTTTCTTTTTCGACTTTTTCTTTGGATTAGATGTCGGCTTAACTTCTTGTTTTTTATTTTCTTTCATCCACTCTGGCACTTTTTCTTCTCGTGTAATTTTACGATAACCGTTCGTTTTCTTTTCTTTACTTTCTTTCAACCAATTCATATATTGATCATGTTCACGTCGTGACAAGTTAATCGCTTCTCGTGCTGTTTCTACTTTTGAATGTGCCCAATGAGAAGCAATCCGTTCTGCAAAGCTATTCGTAATTTTACCATTATTGCGAAGTAGTACGTATTGGAGTAATACGTTAATGACAGCTGTCGGCAACTCATGTACACTCATCAATCGCTCTGCAAGTGCAACGTCAACGGGAAATGGTTCTGCCCCTAAAATGTCGCGTAACATATCGACAGGTGATGTCGTTTCTAAGTAGTAAATTAACTTATCTTCTTTTGACATCGCTTCAGCAGATGTTGCCTCCGGTCCGACTTCTGATACTTCTTGTTCAAAGGTCTTTTTCACAATCGGAATCTTCGTCGATACGTTCAATTTATAATAATCGACTGTAGCCCGCCTTACATCTTGATCTGTAATATTGCCGTCGCTATAATTCATTGCAATTAATATAATTTCTTTCATATCAAGTGGTCCAAAATCATAAAAGAAAGCGAGCTTCGCAATCGTCGTACGCGAAATTTGATGAAAAATAGAAGACGGTACGAGTTGCTTCGATAAACTCATCTCTAACAACTCAAAATCAAATGTTTTTAAATAAAGGGGAACCCCTTTTGCTCCTTCTCGACTTTCTAAAAACTCATCTTCATCGAGGGGCTTTGAATGCTTTTGAGAGCTTGGACGGAAAACGTCAACAAACGTTCGCGAAATATCTTCATATTGTTCATACCCTTCTACCCGCTGAATAAATCGTTGACGTAGTTTTAAATACATTTTTTCACCGACACAGCTTAGTAAAAAAGTAGAAAGCAACGGATCTTCAAAAAACGTCTTCGCATCGACCGGCGGATGTAAAACATACAAAAATGACGTCTCATCGTCTATCGTTTTTCGATATGTCGTCATTAATCCGATGGCTTCTAATGTTATACGCGCTTTAAAAATAGGAATGAGCGGTGTATTAAAAAGAGACATTAAGTAATAATGACTTTGTTCTTCTTCATCTTCGCGCTCATAAGATGTCCACAATGTCATATATAAACTCACCGCTTCACTTCCGACGAGTGGCTGATACAACGAATAAATCAGTTGTTGATCTTCAATTGTCAAAGGCCGGGAAAGTTGAATTCGATAAGTATCTATCGGTTGGACTTCTTTTAATTGCACGTGTCACATTCCTTCCTTACTTTTCTTCTTTTAATCGTTTTAACTCTTCAATAAATACATCAATATCTTGATACTGACGATAAACAGAAGCGAATCGAACGTAAGCTACTTCATCTACTTTCGCAAGTCGTTCTAAAACCATTTCTCCTACTTCACTCGCAGGAATTTCGACAACACCTTTGCTTCTCAATTCTTTTTCAATTGAATAGACAATCTCTTCTAACACATCAACTGGTACAGGACGCTTTTCACATGCACGTACGATACCTCTTAACACTTTTCGTCCATCAAATTCTTCGTGAGAACCGTCTTTTTTCTCGACCATTAAAGGTACATGTTCAATTTTTTCAAATGTTGTAAAACGATATGCGCATTGATCACATTCCCGACGACGACGAATCGACTGATTTTGATTAGCCGGACGTGAATCGACAACGCGTGTACCGTTATGTTTGCAAGCTGGACACTCCATAATAAATCCCCCGATAATTTCATATTATATTCTCATTATAACAACATTTTTTACATTTGGCTAAACATTCAAAAGTAGAAAAAGCGCTAGTAAAAGAAAACATAGCGCCCTTCATTAGCAGAATAAAAAAGTCTTGAGGCGATAACCTCAAGACTTCGTAGAAAGGCAATATGTTACCTTTTATACGTACAATATGATCTTGGTAATACGGTATTATGCGTTTAATGCTGCAGCTACTTTTTGTGTTAAGTTAACAACACGTGCTGAGTATCCCCATTCGTTGTCATACCATGAGAGGACTTTTACTTTTCGGTCGCCTAATACAATTGTTGATAATGCATCAACTGTTGATGATAAAGTTGTCGTGTTGAAGTCGCTTGATACTAAAGGTTCTGTTTCATATCCTAAAATACCTTTCATTGCACCTTCTGAAGCCGCTTTGAATGCTGCGTTTACTTCTTCTACTGTGACATCTTTTTCAACATCTACGACGAGGTCGACAAGTGATACGTTCGGTGTCGGTACACGAAGTGCCATTCCGTGAATCTTTCCTTCAAGTTCAGGTAATACGAGTGAAAGTGCTTTCGCTGCTCCTGTCGTTGTCGGAATGATCGATTGTGCACATGCACGCGCACGACGTAAGTCTTTATGTGGGTTATCTAAGTTGTTTTGGTCATTCGTATAAGCGTGAACTGTCGTCATTAAACCGTCTTTAATGCCGAATTCATCGTTTAATACTTTTGCAACAGGTGCTAAACAGTTCGTCGTACAGCTCGCATTTGAAATGACGTCATGTTTTTCGATGTCTAACTGATCATCGTTTACACCTAATACGATTGTTACGTCTTCATTTTTACCTGGTGCTGTTAAAATAACTTTTTTCGCCCCTGCTTCTAAATGCATTGCCGCTTTATCACGTTCGTTGAATACACCTGTTGCTTCTACAACGATGTCAACGCCGAGATCTTTCCATGGCAAGTTTTTAGGGTTGCGATCTCTAACGATTTGAACACGTTTCCCGTCAATAATTAATGCATCTTCTTCTGCTTCTACTGTTCCGTCGTACGGTCCGTGAATTGTATCGTGTTTCACTAAGTGAGCTAAAGTCGTTGCGGGGTGTGATGCGTTAATTGCGACGACGCGAAGATCGTCTGCTTTCATCATTTGGCGGAATACCATACGGCCGATACGCCCAAATCCGTTAATTGCTACCGAAGTTGTCATGAATAAATCCTCCTGCATGTATGTTTAGTATGTTATACTATTCTCTATTTATCCGTTCATTAGTATAACATATTCTTTTATATTTGCATTTCTTTTCTTCACATTTTGTTGAACGTTCACATTTTAGTCACAATTATTATAGTAAACGACTCGACCACGTTTTAAGTATTGCGTTCACTTGTTTTAAAGTTTCTCGTTCGCTGTGGCGGTTATC
The DNA here is from genome assembly GCA_030152585.1 of Savagea sp. Lineage (GTDB taxonomy): Bacteria > Bacillota > Bacilli > Bacillales_A > Planococcaceae > Savagea. The sequence goes on from JASLJC010000125.1 coordinate 14,003, forward strand.
AATGACGTATGTCGCGTGACGTTCTTTTTCTTTTACTGGAAGTTGTGTGATGATACGTTCTTGTGCTTCTTCTTTAGATAATTGATCACGCTTCATTAATCGTTCACATTGTGTTTGTTCATCGACAGATACGACGATGACTTCATCAACCGTATCAACTAACTGATTTTCAACTAATAATGGGATATCTAAAACGATGACTGGATGTTGTTGTTCTTCTAAACGACGACGTTCAACGTCCATCCACTCTCGAATAGCAGGATGTGTAATCGCATTTAATTGCTTACGCGCTTCTTCGTCTTCAAAAATGCGTGCGCCTAACGCTGCGCGATCTAATGTGCCATCTGCTTGAATCACTTCTTTTCCGAACGTTTTTTCAATCTTTTTTAAAATCGGCGTCCCTTTTTCAACGACTTGACGCGCTGCAACATCTGCATCGACGACCGGAATACCGGCTTCTTGTAACATACGGCTCACTGTACTTTTTCCTGTTGCAATACTTCCTGTTAATCCTACGATCATATGATCTCTCCTAATTTTGGCAAGACGGACAAAATACACTCGTTCGTCCTGCTATTTTTATTTTCTTTGTCGGTGTTGTACATTGTGGACAAACTGATTTTTGGTACAATTGTAATCGGTCTTGCATCGAACCAGCTTGTCCGTTCGTATCGACATAATCGGATACCGAACTTCCACCGATTGCAATACTTTCATTTAAAATATCGACAATTTCTCGAAATAGTTTACGACGATCTCGTTCTAGTATTGTCGACGTTTGACGATTCGGATGAATCTTTTGACGAAATAAAGATTCTGTCGCATAAATATTACCGCAACCCGAAACGACTTGACCGTCCATAATGACCGCTTTAATCGGCTTCGTTGCATATTTTTTATCGTTCGTACAATCGATAAAAAATTGCTCTGCTTCTGAATCAAACGGTTCCGGTGCTAATTGTAATAACGGTCGGTATTCTCGTTCTTCTTCTAATAAGCGTAACTCACCGAAACGTCGAATATCAGAATATACTAAACGATACCCATCATCTAAATGAAACGTAACATGTGCATGACGACGATATTTTTCTAACGGAATCTCATCCAACGTATGCACATAAAACCATGCACCTGTCATGCCGAGATGATTGACGAGTAAATAAATATTTTCATCTTTTTCGACTGAAAAGTAAATGTATTTACTGCGACGTCGTACCGACCGTATCGTCATATTTGTCATCTCTTCTATAAAGTGTTCGGTCACTTTTCCTTTGATAATCGCTTCTTTTCCTTGAAGTTTCGATTGTTTTACGACGTTCGACACATCGACTTTTACAATCTTTTTTCCTTCTACAATTGGCTTTAATCCGCGTGTAACAATTTCGACTTCTGGTAATTCTGGCATAAAATCACTCCATATCGTACCACGTAGTACCCGTTGATACGTCAACTTTTAACGGAACGTGTAACGTAATTGCTTCTTCCATCATTTGTGGAACGAGTGTACGTAATCGCTCGATTTCCTCTTTTGGTGCTTCAAAAATCAGTTCGTCATGTACTTGTAACAATAAACGAGCGCGTAATCCTTCTTTTTGGAGCGCTTCTTCCATATCGATCATCGCTTTTTTAATAATATCCGCTGCGCTTCCTTGAATCGGTGTATTCATGGCGGTCCGTTCTGCAAAACTTCGGCGATTGAAATTAGTGCTCGATAGTTCAGGTAAATATCGACGACGATTCATTAACGTTGTCACGTAATGATCTCGTTTAGCTTTTTTCACAATATCATCCATATACTGTTTAACGCCCGGGAACGTTTTAAAATAAGTATCAATAAATGTTGCTGCTTCTGGGCGTGAAATGTGTAAGTTTTTCGATAAGCCATAATCGCTAATACCGTAAATAATCCCGAAGTTTACCGCTTTTGCTGCACGACGCATATTTTCATCGACTGCTCGTTCTTCTACTCCGAAAACGTTCATCGCCGTCGCTGTATGAATATCTGCACCTTCTTGGAACGCAGCTACTAATTTTTCGTCTTCTGAAATGTGAGCGAGTACACGCAATTCAATTTGAGAGTAATCCGCTGCAAGTAACTGCCATCCTTCTTCACTCGGCACGAAAGCTTGGCGGATTTTACGACCTTCTTCTAAACGAATCGGGATATTTTGCAAGTTAGGGCTCACTGAACTCAAACGCCCCGTCTGCGTTAACGCTTGTTGGAAACGTGTATGAATTTTTCCATCGCTATGGATTTCTTTTTCTAACCCTTCTACATACGTTCCGTTTAATTTGTTTAGTTGACGATACACTAAAATGTGTGAAATAATTTCATGTTTCGGTTCAAGTTGTTCTAATACGTCCGCTGCTGTAGAATAACCCGTTTTCGTCTTTTTAATAACAGGTAATCCGAGTCGTTCAAATAATATCGTCCCGAGTTGTTTCGGAGAATTAATATTAAATGTTTCGCCGGCTTGTGTATAAATTTCTTCTTCTAATATCGAAAGACGATGTTCGAGTTCTTTTCCAATTTGTTGTAACGTTTCAACGTTTACTTTGACGCCTTGTGCTTCCATTTTTCCAAGAATACGGGCAAGTGGCAATTCAATCGTTGTATATAATGTCGCTTGGTCGTTTTCTTGTAATGCTTGCTCGATTGCACCTTTCGTACGTTCTACCGCAATTGCTTTTCGAGCGATATGATCAAATAAAACATCTTGTTCTGGTACGGCTTGTTTCTTTCCCTTGCCGTATATCGCTTCATCTGTCTGAATGTCAGTAAAACCAAACGGTGCTACAATAGAAGACAAATCATCGTGGGATGCAGCCGGATCGACTAAATAAGTCGAAAGCAACGTATCGAACGTTAAGCCGCGTAACGTAATTCCGAGACGATGTAGTAAAACGTATGCTTCTTTTGCATCGGTCGTCCATTTTTCTACCGTTTCATCTTCTAACCATTTCCTTAACGTATCTGACGTTTCTACGGTTTCAGGTAAACAAACATACGTCTCTTTTTCGTTCGCTATACTTAAGCCGAGTAACGGATCGCGTAAATAATCGTCTGTCATAACTTCTAAATGAATCGTCGCCCGTTTCGGTAAAGTCGGAACAGCCGTTTCATCGAACAATTGCCATTGGATTTCTTCTGTCATTTCTTCTAATGCATCAGGGTCGAGTTGTTTTAATAATGAAGTAAATTCTAACGTTTGATAAATCGTTTTCACTTTTTCCATGTGAGGAGATTGACGAATTGTATCTTCAACTGATACATCAATCGCCGCATCACGTTCAATCGTTACGAGTGCTTTGCTCATAAATGCTTGTTCTTGATAATTCGTTAAATTTTCTTTCATTTTTTTAGCCGTCATCGACTCTAGTTGCGCATAAACACCTTCCATCGTGCCGTGTTCTCGCAACAATTTTAACGCCGTTTTTTCACCAATTCCAGGCACACCTGGGATATTGTCCGATGGGTCTCCCATTAGTCCTTTCATATCAATTACTTGTTCTGGTGTAATACCCCACTTTTCTTCGATGAAAGCAGGTGTGTAAGCGTCCATTTCTTTAATCCCACGTCGTGTAATATAGACTGTCGTCTGTTCACTTGCCAATTGAGTTAAATCTTTATCTCCTGAAACAATCACGACAGACATCTTTTTTTCTTCTGCACGTTTACTTAACGTACCGATAATATCGTCTGCTTCATATTGCTTTATTTCGTATTGCTGAATGTTATACGCTTCTAACAAATCACGCATGTAAGGAAATTGCTGTGATAATTCTGATGGTGTCTTTTGACGTCCGCCTTTATAATCTTCATATTGTTGATGGCGAAATGTTTCTTTTCCCGCATCCCATGCGACGAGTATGTGCGTTGGTTGCTGTTCTTCTAAGACATTTTGTAACATCATCGTAAAACCATACACCGCATTCGTCGGTACACCATTTCGGTTCGTTAACGTCGGAGGTAAAGCATAAAAAGCACGGTATGCTAAACTGTTTCCGTCGATTAATAGTAATTTTTCCGTCATGAAAGTCACTCCTCATTGTGAAAGCCGATGAAGAATGTTCTCCATCGGCTGTTTCTCTTAGTATATCATGTTCTTTTCTTCATTTGAATTTTCTTGCCGTATCGGTAAACGAACGATAAACGTTGAACCTTCGTCCACTTTACTCTCCACAGTCACAGAACCATTGTGTGCTTCAACTAAATGTTTAACGATAGCTAAGCCGAGTCCTGTTCCCCCAGAATTTCGACTACGCGCTTTATCGACACGATAAAATCGTTCAAACAATCGACTTTGTTCTTTTTGAGAAATACCAATTCCTTCATCTTGAACGGATATGACGACTTCATCGCCTTCCATCGCATACGTCACGCATACTGTTTTATCCCGAGCGGAATAAACAATCGCATTCGATAATAAATTCACAAATACTTGAAGTAAACGATCACGGTCTCCTTCGACAGTCATTTTGTCGTTTCCTTCTATTACAATATCGATGTTTTTCGCTTTTTGCTTCGCCGATACGATATGACATGCATCTTCTATTAATGCTTGGATAGGAACATATCGAAATTGTAAATCAAATCCATTTTGTTCAATACGTGATAACTCTAACAAGTCATCGACGAGCAGTTGCAATCGATCGCTTTCTTTTTGAATGATTTCTAAAAACTGTTTAGAAGCTTGTGGATCTTCCATTGCACCTTCTAACAACGTTTCAGTAAATCCTTTAATCGACGTAATCGGTGTACGCAATTCATGCGATACGTTCGCTACGAAATCTTTTCGTACTTCTTCTAAATGGACGAGTTCCGTTACATCGTGGAACACTAATATGACGCCGAGCCAATCACCGTGTCGTCCGATGACAGGAGAACCGTGCACACGAATATGTAGATGAGGATACTTCACTTCGGAACGAATACGTTTTTCTTGCGGTTGTTCTGTTAAAAATATGTCATCTAACATCGCTTCAATTGACAGAGGAATCGGTAAATCGTGAAACGATTCATTTAGCCAATCGTCGCGTTCCACGTGAAACATCTCTTCAAATTGTTCATTCATAAAACGGACGTGACCGCTACGACCAAACATTAAAAGTCCACTACCGATACTTTCTGTTAACGTGTCAAAACGTTCACGCTCTAAATTACGCAAAATTTCAAGTTCTTGCATTTGCGCTCCTAATTGATTGACACCAATTGCTAATTCGTCATCGACTGCATATCGTTGAGTCGGGACACGCGCTAAATATTGACCATTGCCTAATGCTTGAACAGTAGATGTAATTTCGGATAATGAAGACGTGTAATGTTTCAATATTTTTGCTAAGACGACGAATGTTACGATAAAAGCAATTAATAAAACAAATAAAATATAAACCCAATACATCTGTTGTATTTTTTCGTCTGTCGCAGGTGAAAAGATATGGAAAAATTGACCGAGTACGATACCGAGTGCAACGATTAAAACGAATAAAGTTAAAGTAACTGAAAATAATAACCGTTGATAATGTCGATTGCTCATAAGCGTTGCTCCTCGAATTTATACCCGATGCCTCGAATCGTTTTAATGTATCGTGGCTTTCTCGTATTTTCTTCTATCTTTTCACGTAAATGACTCACATGTACATCAACGATTCGTGTATCGCCTACAAACGAATAATCCCATACTGCTTGTAACAATTGATCTCTCGTCAACACTCGATTTTTATGACGCATAAAGTAAACGAGTAATTCAAACTCCTTCGGTGTAAGAGACAATGTTTCACCTTTTAATGTTGCTTCGTAACGTTCAGGATAAACGATCAGGTCACCTTCTGTTAACGTCGCATTGACAGAAGTACGGTTCATCGACGAATCTGCATCATGTGTCCGACGTAAAACAGCTTTGACACGCGCAATAACTTCTCGTGGACTAAACGGTTTCGTCATATAGTCGTCTGCACCAATTTCTAACCCTAATATTTTATCTGGTTCTTCTCCTCTAGCTGTTAACATAATGATCGGCACCCGATTGTTATCATGCCTTAGCTGCTTACATACGTCGATGCCATCAATTTTAGGCAACATTAAATCGAGTAAGACGAGATCGGGTTGCTCTGCTACAATTTTTTGTATCGCTTCTTCCCCGTCCTCTGCTGTAATCGTTTCAAAATTTGATTGCGCTAAATTGTATGAAAGTAATGTACGAATTGACTCTTCATCATCGACGATTAAAATTTTTTTCATTGCGATAACCCCCTTTTGAAAATGTGAACATTTCATATATGTCTAGTATACATGAAAACGCAGTACATCGCCTTCGTTACCGTTTTCTTCATTCGTTTATTAAAAAAAGAAAAGTGCAGAAAAGGAAGCTTCTCTGCACTTTTTTTATTATTGTAAAACATTCATTACTGCACGAACAGACTGTGCTGATTTGTGCAGCGCTTGTTGTTCTTCTTCTGTTAAGTCAAGTTCGATAATTTCTTCTATCCCGTTTGCGCCTAATACTGTCGGAACACCTAGATAAAGTCCTTCCATTCCATATTCACCTTCTAAATAAGCAATTGCGGGTAAAATACGTTTTTGATCTTTTAAAATCGCTTCGGCCATTTCAACGAGCGCAGCAGCTGGTGCATAATAAGCAGAACCATTTCCAAGCAACTCTACAATTTCTGCTCCCCCTTTACGCGTCCGTTCGATAATCGAAGCGAGTCGATCTTCTTTTATACGGTCGGTTAACGGTACACCACCGACAGAAGAATAACGAATTAATGGCACCATATCATCACCATGACCGCCTAAAACGAAGCCGCTTACATCTTTTACTGAAACGTTTAGTTCTTCTGCAACAAACGTTCGGAATCGTGCAGTATCGAGTACACCTGATTGTCCAATAACGCGTTCTTTAGGAAAACCGGACTCTTTATATACAGTATATGTCATCGCATCGACAGGGTTCGTCAAGACGAGAATCGTCGCATTTGGAGAGTATTGAACGACTTGTTTCGTTACATCTCTCATCACCTGTTGATTCGTCTGTACTAAATCATCACGACTCATTCCTGGTTTTCGAGCAATCCCTGCTGTAATGATGACGACATCAGAATCTTTCGTATCTTCATAATTCGCCGTACCGATAATCGAACTATCAAAACCTTGAATAGGGCTCGCCTCTAACATATCTAATGCTTTCCCTTTCGCTGGTTTTTCCATCGCTGGAATATCAACGAGTACGACATCTGCTAACTCTTTTTGTGCGACAAAAAATGCGGCAGTCGCACCTGTAAAACCTGAACCGATTACTGAAACTTTTTTACGTTGCTTTGACATAAAAAACATCTCCTCTGTTTTACATTCATATTCACTTCTAGTTAGAAGTTTCATCCTTAGTATACCCTATTTTTATCTATTCTGAACATTTTTGAAATCATCATCACACTTTGTCATTTTCTTCTCACGTTTTTTACACACTTTTATTCTTTTCTATCTATAACTATGAGGAATCTATCACCCTAATATTTGAAAAAGAACCAAAAATCCGGTAATCATTTACATTGTAAATGATTACCGGATTACTTATCAAACTTATAGTTTCATTTAGATAAAATTATAAGTTTTTGATTAACTCATCAGCGAATTCTGAAGTTTTTACTTCTTTCGCGCCGTCCATTAAACGTGCGAAGTCGTAAGTAACAACTTTAGATGCGATTGTTTTTTCGATTGAAGCTTCGATCATACGACCTGCTTCTGACCAACCTAAGTGGTCTAACATCATAACAGCTGAAAGAATAACTGATGATGGGTTTACTTTATCAAGACCAGCATATTTTGGTGCTGTACCGTGTGTAGCTTCGAAAATTGCGTGTCCAGTTACGTAGTTAATGTTCGCTCCTGGTGCAATTCCGATTCCACCTACTTGTGCAGCTAATGCGTCAGAGATGTAGTCTCCGTTTAAGTTCATCGTTGCAACAACGTCAAACTCTTCAGGACGTGTTAAGATTTGTTGTAAGAAAATATCAGCGATTGAATCTTTAACGATCATTTTACCTGCTTTAACCGCTTCGTCTTGCGCTTTGTTTGCAGCGTCTACGCCTTCTTTTTCTTTAATCTCATCGTATTGGTTCCATGTGAATACTTTGTCACCGAACTCTTGTTCTGCAACTTCATATCCCCATTTTTTGAATCCACCTTCAGTGAATTTCATGATGTTTCCTTTGTGTACGATCGTTAAGTTACGACGGTTGTTATCGAGTGCATACTCGAGTGCTGAACGTACTAAACGTTTCGTACCTTCTTCAGAAATTGGTTTAATACCGATACCTGAAGTTTCTGGGAAACGAATGTTTTTAACACCCATTTCATCTTGTAAGAAGTTGATTAATTTGTTTGCATCGTCTGAACCTTGCTCATACTCAATACCTGCATAGATATCTTCTGTGTTTTCACGGAAGATTACCATGTCACATTTTTCTGGGCTCTTAACTGGTGATGGAACACCTTCGAACCAGCGTACTGGACGTACACATGCGAAAAGATCTAATGTTTGACGAAGTGCAACGTTTAAAGAACGAATTCCTCCACCGATTGGTGTCGTTAAAGGTCCTTTAATTGCGATTAAGTATTCGTTGATAGCATCTAATGTTGCTTGTGGTAACCATTCGCCTGTTTCGTCGAATGCTTTTTGACCTGCTAAGATCTCTTTCCACTCAATTTTTTTCTCACCATTGTATGCTTTTTCAACTGCTGCGTCG
>JASLJC010000129.1 GCA_030152585.1 Savagea sp.
GCCTTTTTATCAGTCTCTGATAAAAAGGCTTTTTTTATGGAAAAAGGAGGATTTAGATGACAGGAACGGTTATTTTAGACGGTCAAGATATGAACCGAGCGTTAACACGTATTGCGCATGAAATTATCGAACATAATAAAGGAATCGATGATTGTATTTTAGTCGGTATTCAAACACGAGGCGCTTATTTAGCCCAACGTTTAAGTGAGAAAATTGAGCAAATTGAATCTGCAACGATTTTACAAGGTGAATTAGATATTACATTATATCGAGACGATTTGCATACCGATCAAATTCAAAATGGTCCTCACGTATCGAACGTCGACATTCAGCACGATATTCAAGATAAACGAGTTATTTTAGTCGATGATGTTTTATTTACAGGACGTACAGTACGGGCAGCGATGGATGCGATTATGGATGTAGGACGACCTGCTGCGATTCAATTAGCCGTACTTGTCGATCGAGGGCACCGCGAGCTTCCGATTCGTCCCGATTTCGTCGGAAAAAACATTCCGACTTCAAGTGATGAGCGAGTGCTCGTAAAATTAGAAGAAGTAGATGGAACGAATAGCGTTACGATCCAAAAGTAAAGTGAGGAGTTAAGAGAGATGTCAGAGAAAGTTACACAAGTAATCGGCGTAGATGAAAAGCCGACGAAAGGGAAATGGTTAGCTTTAAGCTTACAACATATGTTCGCAATGTTTGGTGCGACTATATTAGTACCGCAACTTGTTGGATTAAGTCCAGCAATCGCTTTATTAACGAGTGGTATTGCAACGATTATTTTCATTATGATTACGAAGTTTCAAGTGCCTGCTTATTTAGGGTCGAGTTTTGCTTTTATTACACCGATGCTCGTCTTTACACAAGCAGGTGATGTAGGGAGTGCGATGCTCGGAAGTATACTCGTTGCCATTACGTATTCGATTGTTGCACTATTTATATGGAAAACGGGATACAAGTGGATTATGCGAATTTTGCCACCGATTGTTGTAGGTCCTGTAATTATCGTAATCGGTTTAGGATTAGCACCGACAGCAATCAATATGGCCTCATTTATTGAAGTAAATGGTGAATCAGTTTACAGCTTAAAACATTTATCCGCTGCAGCAGTTACGTTGCTTATTGCGATTGTTGTATTAATTTTCTTTAAAGGATTATTAAGTTTAATGCCGGTTCTCATCGGAATTATTGGTGGTTACATTTATGCATTGTTTATCGGGATCGTCGATTTTCAACCTGTACGTGAAGCGTCATGGTTTGCGATTCCAAAATTCGTTTTACCTGTAATTGATTATGATGTTCAATTCACATTGACAATGGCAACCGTCATGGTACCTGTCGTCATTGTAACGATTTCAGAGCATATCGGGCATCAGCTCGTATTAGGACGTGTCGTTGGGCGAAATTACATTAAAGAACCTGGTTTACACCGCTCAATTTTAGGTGACGGTATTGGAACGTTAATTAGTGGTTTAATCGGTGGACCACCGAAAACGACGTACGGTGAAAACATCGGAGTACTTGCGATGACACGTGTATATAGTGTATATGTTATTTTAGGAGCAGCAATCTTTGCTATCGTCTTCTCCTTTTTCGGAAAAGTGATGGCTGCAATTTCGACAATTCCGTCTGCTGTTCTAGGAGGCGTTTCGATTTTACTTTTCGGAATGATTGCATCTGCTGGACTTCGAATGCTCGTTGATCACAATATCGATTTTGGAAGCCAACGAAATTTAGTCATCGCGTCGGTAATTCTTGTACTCGGTATCGGTGGCGCAATGTTAGATGTACTTTTATTTGAAAAATATCAAATTCAAATTAGTTCGATGGCACTCGCTGCCATAACAGGCGTTTTATTAAACTTACTCTTACCAGGACGTCCGAAAGAATTAATAGATGAATAAATGACTCTTTTAAGTTTGTCCCGTGAGGCAAAGAAAGAGGCTATCAAGTGAAGTGTAACACTTCTCTCTCTTGACGAGCCTTTCTCTGCCAAAACGGGCAAAGAAAGGCTTTTATTTTGTAAAAAAGGAGACGAGACGATGAAAAACCTCGTAAATATGAAAGATTTAACGCCTGAACAAATGATGGCAATTGTGAAAAAAGCGCGACAATTTAAATTATCAGGTATTCCGAAGTTAGAACAAAAATACTTTATTAGTAACTTATTTTTTGAGCCAAGTACGCGAACGAAAACAAGTTTTGATATGGCAGAACGTCGCTTAGGGCTTGAAGTTGTGCCATTTGATGCTCAATTTTCAAGTACGACGAAAGGTGAGACATTATACGATACAGTCAAAACATTAGAAGCGATCGGTTTAGATGCGCTCGTCATACGACATTCAGAAGATGGCTATTATGAAGAACTTCTTGGACGAACATCTGTTACAATTATTAATGGAGGAGACGGTTCGGGCCAGCATCCTTCTCAATCATTACTCGATTTATTTACGATTTATGAACAATTCGGTCGTTTTGAAGGCTTGAATGTTTTAATCGCAGGCGATATTTCGCATAGCCGTGTTGCACGATCGAACGCAGATGCATTAACACGACTCGGTGCAAATGTTCAGTTTTTATGCCCGCCTGAATGGCAAGGGGAATTTGAAGCCGTAAATCGTTGGGACGATATTATTGAAGAAGCAGATGTCGTCATGTTACTTCGTGTGCAGCATGAGCGTCACGATGAAGCGATGCATTACACGGAAAAAGAGTACCATGAACGATTCGGTCTCACAGTTGAAAGAGAACGGTTATTGAAAGATGAAGCGATTATTATGCATCCAGCACCCGTCAACCGAGGTGTTGAAATAGCAAGTGAATTAATCGAAAGTCCGAAATCACGCATTTTTAAACAAGTAGAAAACGGCGTGTACACACGTGCCGCAATTATTGCAACATTACTTCAAGGGAGGAATTCATAATGAGCTTACTTATTACGAACGTTAAAATGTTAAACGGTAACGATGAATTGTTAAATACAGAGGTATATATCGAGGAAGGAAAAGTCGCGGCAATTGGTCAAAATTTAAATGTCGATGCAACGCGTACATTAGACGGATGCGGTCAACTTCTTTCACCAGGATTTGTAGACGTACACGTTCATTTACGTGAACCAGGTGGCGAACATAAAGAAACGATTGAAACAGGAACACTTGCAGCAGCAAAAGGTGGTTTCACAACAATTTGTGCCATGCCAAATACACGTCCTGTTCCAGATACGAAAGAAAATTTACAACATGTGAACGATTTAATTGAAAAAAATGCTAAAGTACGTGTCTTACCGTATGCTTCGATCACTATACGTGAAGCAGGAAAAGAATTGACGAATATGCCAGTACTTAAAGACGGTGGCGCATTTGCGTTTACAGATGATGGAGTCGGTATTCAAGAAGCGGGAATGATGTATGAAGCGATGCGAAATGCAGCAGCTATCGACATGCCAGTTGTTGCTCATTGTGAAGATAACTCACTCCTCTATGGCGGTGCCATGCACGAAGGGAAACGTAATAAACAATTAAATATTCCAGGTATTTTATCGGCAGCGGAATCAGTACATATTGCACGTGATGTATTACTTGCCGAAGCAGCAGGTGCGCATTATCACGTTTGTCACGTAAGTACGAAAGAATCGGTACGTGTCATTCGCGATGCAAAACGTGCAGGTATCCGTGTTACAGCTGAAGTAACACCACACCATTTAGTCTTAACAGAAAACGATATTCCAGGAGACGACGCAGACTTCAAAATGAATCCACCGTTACGTGGAGAAGAAGATTTACAAGCGTTAATTGAAGGACTTGAAGATGGAACGATCGACTGTATCGCGACAGACCACGCTCCTCACACAGCAGAAGAGAAGGAAGTCGGTTTTGAACGTGCACCGTTTGGAATTACAGGTTTTGAAACGGCATTCCCATTACTTTATACGAAGTTTGTAAAAGAAGGAAAATGGACATTACAACAACTTATCGATTGGTTAACGGCAAAACCAGCAGACGTCTTCGATTTACCATACGGACGAATTGAAATCGGAAGTCATGCGGATTTAACATTAATCGATTTAGAAAAAGAGCGTTCGATCGACCGTGAAACATTTGTATCAAAAGGGAAAAACACACCGTTTGATGGTTGGAAAGTGTATGGCTGGCCAACGACGACAATCTTTAACGGTGAAGTCGTATGGGAGGATGAACAATAATGGAAAAACGTTATCTCGTATTAGAAGATGGAACGATTTTTGAAGGATATGCATTCGGATCGAAAGAAGAATCACTTGGTGAAGTCGTTTTTTCAACAGGTATGACAGGTTATCAAGAAATTATTTCGAATCCGTCAGCGTGCGGTCAAATTATTGCGATGACGTATCCTGCAATTGGAAACTACGGTGTTAACCGAGACGATTATGAATCGATTGAGCTTGCATTAAATGGTCTTGTCGTTCGCCGTTTAGAAGAAATTCCTTCAAACTTCCGTAGTGGTATGTCGTTAGGCGAATTGATGGAGTTAAAAGGAATTCCAGGTATTCAAAACATCGATACACGTGCTTTAACGAATCTTTTACGCGAAAAAGGGTCGTTAAAAGGGATGTTAACGAAAGCAGGAGAAGACGTCGACCGTGAAAAAGTAGTAACACTCGTTGAAAATTATGAAGTGCCAACAGATCTCGTCGATCGTGTATCGACAAAGAAATCGTATCCGAGCCCAGGCGTTGGAAAACGTGTCGTCTTAATTGATTACGGAATGAAGCACGGATTACTTCGTGAGTTAAATAAACGTAATTGTGATGTCGTCGTCGTTCCACACGATGCTTCAAAAGAAATGATTTTATCATTATTCCCAGACGGCATCGTCTTATCAAACGGTCCAGGAAATCCAGAAGATGTGCCGTATGCAATTGAAACGTTACAATCTTTAATTGGAGAAGTACCGATGTTTGGTATCGGTCTTGGTCATCAACTGTTCGCTTTAGCAAAAGGAGCACGTGTTGAAAAAATGAAACATGGCCAATACGGTTCGAACCACCCGGTGAAAGATTTAGCGACGAATCGCACAGAGTTAACGACACAACTTCACGGATACACAGTTGAACGTGCCTCAGTAGATAAAACCGATTTACAAATTACGCATATTGCCTTAAATGATCAATCTGTACAAGGGCTTGAAAGTGAAAAAGAACGTGCCTTTACAGTTCAGTTTCACCCAGAAGGTTCCCCAGGACCGACAGATTCAAATCATTTATTTGACCGTTTCGTAGAATTAATGGAAGAGGGAAAGGGGATTTACAATGCCTAAACGTACAGATATTGAAACGATTTTAGTAATTGGATCAGGACCTATCGTCATTGGACAAGCAGCAGAATTTGATTATGCAGGAACGCAAGCGTGTCTATCTTTAAAAGAAGAAGGATACCGTGTCATTTTAATTAACTCAAACCCTGCAACGATTATGACGGATACCGAAATTGCAGATAAAGTATATATTGAACCTATTACATTAGAGTTCGTAAGCCGTATTATTCGTAAGGAACGTCCTGATGCACTTTTGGCAACACTCGGTGGTCAAACAGGTTTGAACATGGCGATTGAGTTAGAAGAATCGGGCATTTTAAAAGAACTAGATGTTGAAATTCTCGGTACGAAACTCGATGCTATTCATCAAGCAGAAGATCGTGACCTTTTCCGTTCGTTAATGAATGAATTAGGAGAGCCTGTACCAGAAAGTGATATCATCCATAATTTAGACGAAGCAGAAGCATTCGTAGATCAAATTGGTTACCCTGTTATCGTCCGCCCAGCTTTTACACTTGGAGGAACAGGTGGAGGAATTTGTTACGATCATGATGACCTCGTAGAATATGTGACAAGTGGTTTAAAATATAGTCCCGTCAACCAATGTTTACTTGAAAAATCAATTGCTGGATTTAAAGAGATTGAATATGAAGTAATGCGTGATGCGTCAGATAATGCTATCGTCGTATGTAATATGGAAAACGTAGACGCAGTAGGTATTCACACAGGGGACTCGATCGTAACAGCACCGAGCCAAACGATGACAGATCGTGAATATCAAATGCTTCGAGACGTATCATTACGTATTATCCGCACATTAGGAATCGAAGGTGGATGTAACGTCCAAATGGCATTAGATCCGCATAGTTTTGATTATTACATCATTGAAGTTAACCCACGTGTTTCTCGTTCATCAGCGCTCGCATCGAAAGCGACAGGTTATCCGATTGCAAAAATTGCAGCGAAAATTGCAGTCGGTTTAACATTAGATGAAATGATGAACCCTGTCACTGAAACGACGTATGCTTGTTTCGAACCTGCACTTGATTATGTCGTGACGAAAATTCCACGTTGGCCATTTGATAAATTTGAATCGGCTAAACGTAATTTAGGAACACAAATGAAAGCAACAGGCGAAGTTATGGCAATCGGTCGTACGTTTGAAGAATCGATTTTAAAAGCGGTTCGTTCGCTTGAAACAGGACAATACCACTTAGCACTTGACGGCGGCGAAACGATGACAGACGAATGGATTGAACAACGTATCCGTCGAGCAGGAGATGAGCGACTCTTCTTTATCGGTGAAGCGTTACGACGCGGTGTCGATATTGAAACACTTCATGAATGGAGTATGATCGATCGTTATTTCTTACGCAAATTTGAAAATATCGTCAAATATGAAGAGGTACTTCGTGACAATAAAGAAAATCTTGACGTTTTATATGAAGCGAAGCGTCTCGGATTTGCAGATAAGACGATTGCGCAATTGTGGGATATGAAAGAGCGTGACATTTATTATTTACGTAAAGAAAAAGGAATGTTACCGGTCTATAAAAAAGTAGATACGTGTGCAGGAGAATTCGTATCGGAAACGCCGTACTTCTACGGAACGTATGAACAAGAAAATGAATCGATTCGTACAGAACGTGAAAGTATTATGGTACTCGGTTCTGGCCCGATTCGTATCGGACAAGGGGTAGAGTTTGACTATGCGACTGTTCACTCAGTATGGGCAATTCAAGAAGCAGGTTATGAAGCAATTATTGTGAACAATAACCCAGAAACAGTCTCAACAGACTTCTCTATTTCAGATAAGTTGTATTTTGAACCGTTAACTGTAGAAGACGTCATGCACATTATTGAAGTAGAACAACCGAAAGGGGTTGTCGTCCAATTTGGTGGTCAAACGGCTATCAACTTAGCGGACGAATTAGAAGCGCGTGGCGTTCATATTATTGGAACGTCGCTAGAAGATATTGACCGTGCAGAAAGTCGTGATAAATTCGAAGCTGCTCTTCGTGAAATTGGCATTCCACAACCGTTAGGAAAAACGGCAATGAGTGTCGATCGTGCGGTTGAAATTGCAACTGAAATTGGTTATCCCGTGTTAGTGCGTCCATCTTACGTACTCGGCGGACGTGCTATGGAAATTGTTTATACAGAAGAAGAATTACTTCACTATATGGAACATGCTGTAAAAGCAAGTCCAGAACACCCTGTATTAATCGACCGTTATTTAACTGGAACAGAAATTGAGGTCGATGCAATTTGTGACGGAGAAAACGTATTAATTCCAGGTATTATGGAACATATCGAACGTGCAGGAGTTCACTCAGGTGACTCGATCGCTGTATATCCGCCACAAAATTTATCTGCCTCGATGATTGATACGATTGCAGATTATACGACACGTTTAGCACTTGGTTTAAATATCCGTGGATTGTTAAATATTCAATTCGTCATATCGGAAGGACAAGTTTATGTAATCGAAGTCAACCCACGTTCAAGTCGAACAGTTCCGTTTTTAAGTAAAATTACAAATATTCCAATGGCGAATGTCGCTACAAAAGCAATATTAGGTCAATCTATCGTTGAACAAGGTTACCCGACAGGATTAGCTGTTGCGCCAAAAGGAGTATATGTCAAAGTTCCAGTATTCTCATTTGCTAAATTACGCCGTGTTGATATTACGTTAGGACCTGAAATGAAATCAACAGGTGAAGTAATGGGGAAAGACCAGACTGTCGAAAAAGCATTATATAAAGGCCTCGTTGCATCTGGTATGGAAATTAAAGAATACGGCTCTGTATTAATGACGGTATCAGATAAGGATAAGACAGAAACGATCGGCTTAGCGAAACGCTTTAAAAATATCGGCTATCATATTTTAGCAACAGAAGGAACAGCTGAAGTATTACAAGAAGAAGGAATCGATGTAGAAGTCGTGAACAAAATTGGTTCAGCAGGTCCAGACTTACTCGATGTCATTCAAAACGGTGAAGCGCAGCTCGTCATCAATACGTTAACGAAAGGAAAACAACCAGAACGTGATGGTTTCCGTATCCGACGTGAATCAGTGGAAAATGGTATTCCTTGTTTAACATCAATCGATACAGCTGAAGCGACATTACGCGTTATTGAATCGATGACATTTGAAACAGAAGCGATGCCGAAACAGGAGGATAATGCATAATGATGAAAGATCGTATGGAAGTCGTCACGCATCGTGAAATTGCACGGTCAATTTATGAACTGACATTACGTGGTGAATTGGCAGGGGAAGTAACTTCTCCTGGCCAGTTCGTCCATATTCGTGTAACCGATTCGATGGATCCATTATTACGTCGTCCGATTTCAATAGCTAAACTTGATCGAGAAGCAAAAGAGATTACTATTTTATATCGCGCAGACGGTCATGGAACGAATCTCTTAGCGAAACGTCAAGAAGGCGAAACGATAGACGTATTAGGAC